>CAZRDH010000057.1:0-7594 GCA_964598805.1 uncultured Desulfurococcaceae archaeon
TTACCTCCATTCGCATACGCCATCTCGAGGTACTTCAGCAAGTGATGACAAACCCCTTCTACTGAGGTCGTGATGAAGCCAATTTGCGCTGACGCTTGCGTGGAAGCACTACCCTCTGGCGCTACTCAGCTCCCCAGCGCGAGATCATCGAGGGCTCGAATTGGCGCGAGTACGTATCTAGGCCGGTGATTAGGTAGGTGTGGCGTAGCGCGCTACTCAACATCAACGTGTCTAATCTGCGTGGGTGTCGAGATGGAAGTGCATAGAATCTACATCGAGGAGCTCGATAAGTACGTGGACTTCGTTGATAGAGATGCCGAGATTAGGTACTTGATGAGCGTCGTCGATAGAGGTACTGCATTCCCCGTAGCTATCTATGGACCCGAGGGATGCGGGAAAACAGCTCTCTTAAGGTACGTTGCTAAAAGGGCTTCAAAGCACTGTAGTACCGTCGTTATCTACGTCGATGCTCTCGAGCAGTTCGATTTAGAGAGAGCGTTATTCGCTTCGCAACACGGTATTCTAGACTTCGTTAAGGACCTCGTGTCGATACCCATAGGGGCTACCCTAGCTCGAGCGCTAATGTCTATCGTAGCGAAGTTCGCTAAGGAATTCTCGTTGAGGGGGAGAAACGTAGTTATTATCGTTGACGACGTTTATAGAGCTATAGGTCTAGAGGACGTCGATAGGTATACGAAGTCCCTCTATGAATGGATTGGCTACTTACATGAAAGGTACGACGTTGGTAACGTGGCCGTAATCCTCTCAACGTCGGAAGGCGTGTCGAAGAGGATTCTATCGAGGCATACGTACGTGGATATAGAGCTCTTATGGAACCTGCCTAGAGATGGCTTTGAGGAGCTAATTGAACAACTAGATCCTCCTAAGGGCGTAGATATCGACGAGCTTTGGATGCTTACAGGAGGTAACCCAAGGGCATTAATAGAGGTAGCCCGTTTAAACTGGAGTACCAAGGCGTGGATGAATAGAGTGTTTGAAGCTAGGATCCGCAGAGTCCTACACTTAGTAAATCGCGAAAAACTCGCGCACCTCGTCGAGGACCCCGATAGCGATTGGGAAGCAGCTGAAAAGCTAGAGGATCTCGAGCTCATGATAGAGCTTAGGCGCAGCGCTACGCTAAGCACCATACCTAACCCAGACCCTGAACTAGGCATTGGAAGGGACTGGGCTTGGCAACTACCTGTGTACAGGCTCTTAGTTAAGCGGAACCTCAAGCTTTAAACAGCAAGGATCTCCTCCTTAATACCGCTAGCTTCATTCCTCGCATTCTACCACTCTACGTGACCAAAACCTTTCATCCTACCCACTTGTTGTACGGTTCAAGCAATTCAATAGAAGTAGCTGGATGCATCTAGTGTCTTGACGCGATCTCCGTAGTGCATGCCTAAATTCTTCAATACTTATACTCCCTTACGCCCTTCCATACTCTACCACGAAAACGGATATATCGGATCTAAGGAGTGCACTAGAGTGCATGATGAAGTGTAGAAGGGTCGTGGCGCCGGGGGCGGGATTTGAACCCGCGCGGGGTTTACCCCCACCGGCTCTCAAGGCCGGCCCCTTAGACCGCTCGGGCACCCCGGCTCGCTCCAGGGGATTTGGTTTGGTGGTAGGGGTTTAAGCTTGTTTGCTAATGCTACTCTAGCCTAGATAGGAACACTCTGTACCCGCTTTTTGCTACTAGCTTCTTTACGTTCCCAAAGGCTCTCTCCATCGCTTTCCTAACCGTTTCAGCGCCCTTCCTCACTACTACCTGTAGCGTCCCACCTTTATTGAGGTGGCTCGGGGCTTCCTCAATGATGCGGAGCACGACGTCCATTCCCGCCGCTAGCGGCGGGTTGCTGTATATGGCGTCGAACTTCATGTTCTTCACGGGCTCGTATAGATCGCCGTGGAGAACGACGACCCTATCCTCAACCTTATTCCTCTTAGCGTTTCTCTTGGCTAGCTTCACCGCCTCCTTATTTACGTCGACCATGTACACCCTTAGCCTCGGGTTTAGCTTAGCGATCGTTATGCCTATCGCACCGTAGCCGCAGCCAACGTCTAGCACTACGCCTTGCTCTGGAATCTCGGCGTACTCTATCAGTAGCTTCGTACCCTTATCCACTTCTTCGTAGGAGAAGAGCCCAGGAGCTACCTCGAACTCTACCGTTACCCCCCTAATGAAGTCGGATATGAGTTGGTAGAGACCCTTCCTCCTACCGCTGTAGTAGTGCTTCAACTCTTTGCTTCCCCCGACTTCTTTTTCCACATCCTCGGATACTTACCGGGCTCCATAAACACACGGGTTATGCTCACCGCTATACCCTTGCTAGAGCTCATGATCTCCTCGCTACTCATCTGGGCTTTGCCAAGCGCTACGAGCTCGCCCTTAAGCGTGAATATCGCCACCATATCCCCTTTGGAAATCCCTTCGTGAAGCCTAGAGATTCCTGGAACCGCTAGCTGAGCTCCGTGAGCAATAGCATCTACAGCCCCATCCTTAATCACTACCTTCGGTAGGTGCGCAACTATCACTTCGGCTGGGAACAGTATCTTTCTAAGGAAGCTCTCGTCGCCTAGCTCCCTCCATATGTACAGCGCTTCAGAAACCTCTTGAAGCCTAACGGCGTGCTCCTCCCTAAAGTGAGCAGTTGCAATCCTCCTAAGCTCCCTCATGTGCGCTTCAACGCCCAGAATCAGCCCCACATCGTGGCAAATCTTCCTTATGTAGGTACCCGACTGGCACTTAACCCTAAACAGCACGTGCCTACCCTCCATCTCGAGGATCTCAATCTCGTAAACCTCGCGAATCCTAAGGCTCCTCTTAACCGACGACCTAAGCGGCGGCCTCTGATATATCTTGCCAACGAACTTCATCAATACCTCCTCGACTTTCTCACGGGGAACCTCTCGGTGGAGCTCCATTAACGCTATGTACTCCTTCACCGAGTGCATGACTAGCCCTATCAACTTCGTCGAACTAGCTAGCGCTACGGGTAGAACTCCCGTAACCTTAGGATCTCCCCGCCCAGCCCCCGACGGGGCTGGGCTCTAGGGTCCCCCCATGACCAGCCTTCTCCACGCCGAACATCCTCTTAATCCACGCGACAACCTCGTGGCTCGTTGGTCCAGGCGGCTTGTCTATGACTAGCATGCCCTTCCTAATCGCTTCGTCCATCGGTCTCTCCGTGGGTACGCATCCGTACCTAGGGTCGGTACTATCGTCGCTTCTTACCAACCACTTCCTATTGACCCCGCCGAACTTATCCAGCCACTCGAGAAACTCGAGGCCTTTCTTAGTAACGTCTTGAGACAAAGCTCTCTACCTTGATACGGATTCGCTTAAGCGATTAAAAGCGGGTTTAAGCCCTCTTCACGAATAGTAGCGGCGTTGTCGGTATCTTAACCCTCTCCTTCATGAACTCTAGCAGTCCAGCCGATTCCAGCGCCTTGAGAACCTCCTCGTCTGAAGCTCCCTTGGGTATGTCTATCTTCTTATCCGTAGGCTCTAGGTGGTTTATATTGCACCTCCTCCTCTTCACACCGGTTAAGCTCTTTGGCCCGGTTATCAACACGAAGTTCTCATCTATTATATCCACTATCACGCACTTCCTCCCAGCTTCCCTACCAGCTATCTTAACACATATCCTACCGACTTCGATAGCAGGCATCGCCACTACCCCGCGCATCTATGCCTAGGCGGAAGGATTAATAAGCGGTTTGTCTGGGCGAAGCTTTTCGTTAAGGGCCTTAATCACTATCTCCACGATTTGCTCGGGACTAAAGAAGCTGCTATTGATAACGATGTCGAATATCGAGAGATCCCTAACGTCTATGCCGTAAATCTCCCTGAATCTCCTAGCCTCGCTTTCCTCACGCTCCCTAGTCTCTCGCTCTACCTCCTCTACGGGCCTACCATCCCTTTGAGCGATTCTACGAACCCTAACCTCAAAGGGGGCTACAATGCCTACGCATAGGTGGGCTAAGTCCCTAACTATCCACGCCGAGATGTGCCCATCTATAACGACGTTGCCCTTCTCGGCCTCTCTCCTAGCTAGCGAGTCTAGCTCCCTATCTATGCTATGATCCTCCTCGGCTAGCTTGGAGAGCTGGAGTAAGTCCATTCCCTTTCGGCGGGCTAGCTCCCTAAAGAGCTGGCCTATGGAAACGTATCTAAGGCCCAGTCTCTCGGCTAGTAGCTTCGCAACGGTCGTCTTTCCGCTTCCCGGAGGGCCGCTAACAGCTATTACTAGCCCTCTACTTGCCAACGATGGACTTCCTCACGTACTCCTTAAGCACCTCCCTAAGGCACTTAGGGCATAGAACTCCTCCAAACATTCTCTCGGGTCTCTTAGCGGTCTTCGGCAGCTTCCTACGCTCAGCATCCTTTATCGGCACGCCCGATAGAATGGCTCCACACCTACCGCACCTCATAGGCGTATTCTCCCTCCTCTCGTAGTGAACTACCGTCCTGCCCCCGGGTGTTCTCCTAATCACTCGCTTTAGCGATCGAGATCTATACATCGGCCTTACCACGCGTCTTCACCTAAGCTTACTCTCCGAGGGGATTAAGCTAAAAGGCTTTGTTGATCCTCACTCGCTCCTAAGGATCTTCCTAATTATAGCTGAGTACCAAGGAGAGAAGAGGAGGAATATCATGAACTGCACCCAGACTATCCCTACGCTACACGCGTTAATCCCTAGCGGTAGCTCTATTGGGGGAGGAGCTATGCATGCACCCGCTAGGGGTACCGCACCAGTAGCGGCTATCCTGGGAGCAACTAGCCACGCTATAACGTAGCAAATGCCCACGCTACCGATGAACACTAGTAGCGGTAGCATCATCTGAACGAAGTTAGCCCTAAAAACCTTGCTCCTAAAGCTCCTAACCCTGTACTGAGCTATCTTCTGCTTCTTCTTGCTAACCCTAGCCTTCCTAACGACCTTCTCAACAACCTTGCTCTCTTCAACGATCCTATACCTAGACAGTATCTTCGGTATTGACTTGAGCACCGCGTAGTTCAGCACGACGCCTATGGATATGTACGCTAGGATGAGCGTCTTGAGGATGCTCATCACTCCTCTCCTAGGAACCTCTTTAGCGCTGGGTACATCTGTAGCGTCCTCTCGTAGATCATTAGCTGGTAGTAGTTGTACAGGATCCCTATCGCCAGTAGCAACCCAGTGCCAGTACCGTAGGTGCCTAGCACGTTTCCTACCAACGCTATTACCGCGACGACTATGGAGCTAAACACCGTTAGCGGGTATATGTACCTAGCTAAGTAGTTCGCTAGAATCTTCGGGTTCCTCCTCATTCCTGGAATCTCTAGCCCCGACTTGATTAAGTTCTCGGCTTGTGCCTCGGGGTTTAGCCCCGCTATCTCTATCCAGATCAAGCCGAAGAGTATGCTTAGCCCTAGGAATAGCACGGTGTATACGAGAGCCCTAACGGGGTCGTATATGAATGAGAATACCGTTGGTGCGCTAAGGAACCTCCTTATCGCTAGCGCCGTTTGGTAACCAATAACCCTCTGGGCGAGGGTTGCGAAGAGCATTATGTCCGATAGCAGTATGCTCGTTAGTAGCACGGGTATGTTGGTTACGTAGAGTAGCTGTAGCGGAATCCTAGTCCTTATACCCCTTAGCCTAGGGCTCGTTATCGGTACCTGTATCCTCGAAACCGTTAGGTACGTTAGTATGACTATCACGATCACCGTTACTATGAAGCCTAGTATCGAGGGATAGCCGTAGGCCATTCTCTCGGCGAATACGTACCACCAATTAATCGTTCCATTAACAGCGCTGTAGACTATGTAGGGTATCAACCCGAATACCTCACGATGCGTTGCGTAAGGTAGGTAGGGCGGCACGGCCTTCATGAACGAGAAGAGGTCGTTGAAGAACGTTTGCGCTACTCCCAGCAAGATGAAGAGGCTTACACCGCTACCTAGACCCCACCCCTTCTGCACCGCTTCATCGAGCATTATGATGAGTATGGATCCCCAAACGAGTTGGAGGAACACTAACACCTTTATCCACGCTGGGACTAGCGAGGGATTTGTCCAGTACATTCCGCTCAATACGAAGCCCGCAGCCTCAACAGCAGCAAATATTATCGCTAGCCCCTTCGATGCTAGGGTGAACTTCTTTCGATCCTCCGGATTCGTGAGATCGAGCTTGAGGAACTTCGCTCCAACGAGTATCTGCAAGACGAGCCCCGCCGTCACTATGGGGCCTATACCGAGTTGAGCGAGCGTTCCTTGCCTCATCGCTAGAACGACGCTGACTACAGGGGATAGGGGGAGCCTACCCGCATGCTCGATGCCATATATCGGGACCGAGCCTAGCACAACGAATATCGCTGCGACGAAGAACGTGTATAGTAGCCTACGCCCAAGTGTTTGCCTTCTCCTAGGCCTCGGCGTTGAGGGTATTATCAGCCCTAGCTTCGCTAGGAAGTCTAGGATCCCCACTACCTATACACCTAGCGTTGTGCGATACGGCTAGATATAAAAAGACTTTTTGAGCCTTGAACGCTAGGATTTCGAGCCCACTAAAACTACCTTCCCACCGACAGACTCGATCTTCTCCTTAGCTCTCTCGCTAACGCTGTAGGCGATCACCTTCATTGGTATCGTTACCCTACCCGATCCCAATACCTTCGCTATACCCATCTTCGTCGTGTCTATGACTACCAGCTCTCCCTCCTTAACCGCCTCACCCTTCCTAATCAATTCCTGAGCAATCTCGTTAAGCCTACCCACGTTAATCGTCGTAACGATCGGCGTGTGTTCGGGGCCTCTAGGAGTAAAGCCGTGCTTGCCAAACCAATCGGGGAAGTACTTGATTACCCACGACCACATGTGCTTGTGCATACCCGCAGCTCCTACGCCACCCCTACAACCCGACTTTCTGTGCTGACCTACGTTTCCGTACCCCCTCGTTCTATAGCCATGCATTTTCCTACTCTTCTTCTCCCTCCTAACCACCATGGCTAGATCATCCTCTTAAGCAACTCGTTTATTGCAGGGCCTCGGTACCCGAGATCCCCACCAGCTCCAAAAGGCTTCTTAATCGACTTGAACCCTCCCCTCGGGGGATGCAACCTGAATACGGGTTTAACGCCGTAGGGCTCGAGCTTGTGGTACAGTATCTCTCCTGCTAAGAGCTTATCGGCTAGCTCCTCGATAGAGCTAAGCCCTAGCTTCTGCTTAACGAACTCGTCCGTTAGCGGCTTGTTCCCCACGATCCTACCCCTCTTCCTCAGTAGCAACACGAGCGTATCCCTATCTATCTCTCCCCACGTGACCCAGTCCTTCACCTTGTGGAGCATTCCTCTAATCGATGGAGTGTCGGGATAGAGTACGCAGTGATGCTTCCTAACGAGCCTTAGCAGCCTAAGGGTGTAGCGAATGTCTGGCGGCGTATCGGGTTGCCCGCGTAGCCTAATAATGGCGTAGAGCGCCACGTCGAGCACCCCCGCTAGCTCTTTACCCAGTCTAGCGGTGTTACGAAGCGATTCGTTGCCCTAAGCGCTTCGAAAGTCGCTTTAGCGAAGTTTATCGTGGTTCTAGTCTCGCCACGAGTC
>CAZRDH010000058.1:0-13746 GCA_964598805.1 uncultured Desulfurococcaceae archaeon
ATTGGGTGGAGAGCCCTTAGGTAGCGCTAAGCCTCGAGCTCTCGGCAGAGCCCCTCGATGGTCTCCACCCTGTACACGAGCTTACTCAACCTCTCGTCCTCCTCATCGAGCTGCATCTCCTCGAAAGCCAGCGCCTCCCTAAGCCTATCCTCCGAGGAGCACCTAGAGGCGTACTCGAAGGCGTGCATGAACCTAGGGAAGTTCTCGGAGGGGCTAAAGTACCTAAACAAGCCGTAGAGCTCGATCCTAAGCCTTTCCTGCCCCGCCGCCTTAGCGAGCGATAGTATCTTCCTGCAGTTGCTTCGAAGGTAGTTCTCGAGCGCTTCCCTAAGCAGCTGAAGAGCCTCTTCAACCATTTCCTCCGAGCACTCGCTCAAAGCACTTCACCGCCCCGCATGGGCAAGCATCTTCGCATGCTCTACAAGCTATGCACGAGCCGCGAATGCGGGGAGTGCCGTCGCTCTCGATATCTATCGCGTTGACTGGGCATACGAGGGCGCAGGTTGCGCACCTACAACACGAAGCGTAGTCGATGGAGCAGGGAGCGGGAAAAAGGTTGTTACTTACCGAGCTCCTGAAGCCTCTTGGAGACGTACTCCCTCGCCTCGAGGTACTTGTATATGATCGCCATGGCGGCAGCGGCTCTCTCGGGCGTTGGGTACGCTGGTATCTGGTGCTCGGTTAGGTACCTAATCGCGTCGTAAGCCTCCTTACCGCCTATTAGCGACACGGTTATCGGCTTCCTGATCCCCGTGTCCTTTATCGCTGCCACTATCTGCTCGGCTACGCCCATCGGGTCGGTTACGGCGGTGTGGCAGTAGAGCACGACTATGGAGTGCACCTCGGGGTCCTTCAAGGCCGCTACGAGGCTCTTGTAGTACCACTCGGTTGGGGCCATGCCTGTTATGTCTATCGGGTTGGCTAGCGATGCGAATGGCGGTACGAACTTCTTTATCTCCTCCACGGTGTAGCTCGGCGGCTTCTTTAGGTATATCCCGAACTCCGCTAGGGTATCCGTAGCCTGCACGCCAGCGCCGCCGCCGTTGGTTATGATAACCAGGTTGTCTCCCTTAGGCAGCGGGTTCCAGGATAGGGACTTCATCCAGTCGAACGCCTCCTCGACGCTCTTAGCGAAGAGCACTCCGCCCTGCTTGAACGCGGCGTTGTAGATAGCGACGTTGCCCGCTAGGCTACCCGTGTGGCTAGCAGCCGCCCTAGCACCCGCTTCGGTCCTACCAGCCTTGATCGCTATGATCGGCTTCTTCAGCGTGGTCCTAGCGGCTGCCTCGATGAACCTCTTGCCGTCCTTAACCGCCTCTATGTAGAGCAGTATCACCTTCGTGTTCGGGTCCTCCGCGAAGAACTCTAGGAAGTCAGCGTCGTCTAGATCAGCCTTGTTGCTGATGCTTATGATAGCCGATACCCCTATCTTCTCCAGGATGGTCATGCCCATCAGCGCTATTCCTAGGGCGCCGCTCTGCGATACGAAGGCTACGTTGCCGGGTATCACGTCCCTCGGGCCGAAGGTAGCGTTTATCCTCGCGGGGGTGTAGACGTAGCCGAAGATGTTGGGGCCTAGGATCCTCATGCCGTACTTATGCGCTATCTCAACGATCTTCTCCTCGAGCTCGACGTTCCCAACCTCCTTGAAGCCGGAGCTTATTACGACGGCGAACTTAGCCCCCGCCTTGCCAGCGTCCTCGATTACCTCGGGGACCTTGGGGGCGGGAACCGATACCACTACGACGTCTACGGGCTCGGGAATCGCTGAGACCTTCGGGTAGCACTTGAGCCCGAGGATCTCGGTTGCGCTCGGGTTGACGGGGTATATCTTGCCCTTGTACCCGAACTCTATCAGGTTCTTGAGGATCATGTACCCGATCTTGCCGGGGTGCCTAGAGGCCCCGACGATCGCTATGGAGTCTGGGTAGAATAGCTTCTTGAGGTCGGCCATTTCCCTTCACCTCAGGAGGATTCGTGCATCCGCTATTTTAGCTCCCTTCCCCTTTTCGTACAGCATTATCGGGTTTAGGTCTAGGTCCTGCACGTCCTCTAGCTTCATCATCAAGTCCGAGGCCTTCTTGAGGATGTCCTTAATCGCGTCTATATCCCTCGGGGGCTCGCCTCTATACCCCTCTAGAATCCTGTAGCTCCTAATCTCGCGAATCATCGTCTCTATGTCTTCGCTAGCTAGCGGGGCGATCCTGAAGCTCACGTCCTTGAGTACCTCTACGAAGATTCCTCCTAGGCCGAACATTATCACTGGGCCGAAGGTAGCATCCCTAGTAGCCCCAACGATGACCTCTAGCCCCCACGGAACCATTTCCTGGACGAGCACCCCTACGATCCTAGCGCTAGGCGCGCGCTTCCTAACGTTCTCCATTATCCTCCTATACGCTTCCCTAGCGTCGTTAGCGCTCTTGACGTCCAGCACCACTCCCCCCACATCGCTCTTGTGCGTTATGTCGGGGCTCACGATCTTTAGCACGACGGGGTACCCAATCCTATCAGCGATTTCCGCAGCCTCGTCCTCGTTAGTAGCTAGGCCGTGCCTAGGCACGGGTAGGCCGAAGTGGGCGCACACCGCGTAGACCTCGTGTTCAAGAAGCTTCTTCCTACCCTCCTCCCTAGCCTTAGCTATGATCTCTTCGGGGCTAGGCATTCCTTACCACCGCGAACCAAAGCTATAAACACCAACTAAAAACTTTGGCGTATCAACCACGGTACTCGCTCACGAACAAGCTTAGCCGTTTATCTAGGCGCTACGCGCACCTAAGCTCGGTATGATGAGTTACAGCCGGAGCTGAGGAGGTGATGACCCAACACCTAGCTGACGCGGTGACTAGCCTTGGTTAGGGCTAGGTTCCTAGGCGGGCTCGTAACTAAGTGCGGTACCGAGATCGTTATCTATAGGGAGTGCGTTTCGCTCGAGGAGTTGCTGAGGGAGGTGGAGAGGGTTTGCGGTGAGAGCGCCGAGGAGCTCGGGATAGCGGTTCTCTACCGCGGTAGGGTCCTGGACCCCGAGGCGCATTCGGAGGAGGTTTGCGGGGATGCAGTGGTAATCCCCGTGGCGGGCGGTGGGTAGCGCGTGTCGGAGCTAGTTATAGGAGTTAGCAACATCATTTCGCCTCTATGTAGCTCGGTCCTAAGGGTCGAGCCCTACACCGAGTGTAGCCATGGGTGCCTATACTGCTACGCTATGTGGTACCGAAGGGGCTCGGCAATCGTTAGGGATAGGCTCGTAGCGATCAAGTCCTTCGCCTACCTAGCTAGGGTGGTTAGGAAGCGGGGCCTCAAGCCCATACCCGCTAGGCTCTCGACCCTCTCCGACCCCCTTCAACCGCACGAAGAGCTATTCAAGGCCTCGCTCAAGGTGCTTAGGATTGCGCTCGAGTACGAGTACCCCATAATACTCAACACGAAGTCCTCTAGGCTCGCTCGCGAGCCGTGGAGAAAAGTCTTGGAGAAGCTCGGGGAGCTAGGGCTACTCGTAGTCCAGGTATCGATATCGACGCTACGCGAAGACGTGGCTAGGGTTCTAGAGCCCGTTGCGTCGAGCCCCGCGGAGAGGCTTAGGGCTGCATCCGAGCTATGCTCTTCGTGTGGAGCGCCCCTAGTCCTTAGGCTATCCCCCTTCGCCCCACCGATATCCCTACACCCCGGCCCTAGGGAGCTAGCCGAGCTCCTTAAGGAGCTTGGGGTTGCGCAGGTAGTGGTCGAGGGGCTAAGGGTGTTGAGGGAAAGCGAGGAGCTCTTCGAGAAAATCGTTGGGGAGCCAATCTGCTGGGAGCCCTACAGCCTTAGGGAGGTAGAGGGGTTGAAGCCCGTGTCGAGAATATGCTTATCGACGCGCTTAGCTAGCTACCTAGAGCTCGCTAGGGAGTTGCGTAGGGTAGGCATAGGCTTCGCAACCTGCAAAGAAGGCTTGTTCCATCTACACACAGCCGAGAACTGCTGCGGCATGCACATGCTTAGAGACGCTACCTGGAGACCAACCCTATTCGAGGTATACAGAGTCGTATCTAAGTACGGAGAGCTCGAAGTTAGCGAGGCTGTGGATAGGGCTAGGAAGGAGTTTAGCGATAGGCTATGGAGCGACGCCCTCGATAGCTACCCGAGGATCGTCTCGAAGCCCCTTAAGTACCACGAAAAGAAGATGCTTAAGGTGCTGAGAAACTCAGCTCTTTTACAGCGAGTATGCCCCTCACTAAGAATCGAGGGCGGTAAACTCGTGCTAGCGCACGTGCAGTAGATAGGAGTTTAAGGAGGTAAAGAAGTGTAGAGCGGGAAAAGCGGGTTAGACTACAGCCTTTAGCCTCTCCCTCTGCTTCTTAATCTCGTTCCTTATCATACCTATTAACGCGCTCTTGTCGGCTACGACCATGATGAAGTTCTCGCCTAGCGTGCCAACCACTATCATACCGTTGCTGTACTCGAGGGTCATGATATCCTTCTCTCCTAGGCCGAAGTCCCTACCGAGCCTCGTAGCAGCGTTGACTAGACCGCTAACGGCAGCTGCGATGTCCTCAGGGTTAATGTCTCTCCTAGGTATTACGGCCTCGAGTACGTATCCATCCCTAGACACGACTATAGCTCCCCTAACACCCTCAATCCTAGTTATATCGCTTAGTATCCTCCTAATGGCTTCGGTAGCCATGTAGGTTCACCGTACTAGAGCAAGTAGGGAAAGGCTAAAAAAGTTTTCCATAGTTTACCAAAGGACTATGAAATAGCGAGTCATTGCGCATCGAGAACGAGCGTATTTGAGTAAACAAAGGCTTTAGGAAATCGCGCTAACAACTATATAAGTTCGCTATGGATCGCAGTGCGTATAGTAGATCTTCGCTTGTTACATGATACCACTTCTCTGTCGGAGTAGCGAAGCTCAGCTTGAAAACGTTCTTGATGTGAGCGAGTAGTAGTCTTAAGAGGGCGTACCTAGCGTCAACGCTATCGACTTCCCTAGACTCCGAGCCGTTAAGGAACTTAGCGTACATGGACCTAATCTTACCGCCTACTACTTCAAGCCAAGCCCTTAAGCTAGAGCCGTTACTTACAGAAACCTCAACCCTATAGATACCGTCGTCGAGGTTCTTCGTAAGCATTGCATAAGCAAGACTTTCACTTATAGGCGGTAACCCTTTGCAGTACTTCCTCTCCATGGATATTCTTACCTCTCCCGCTATCTAGCAGGGAGTTGTTTATAAACTTTAGTGCTACTCGCCTTGGACGGGTATTAACTTGTGTAGACCGGTTACCGTGGACAAGTATTTTGGTGCTAGTTCTAGCTACTCCTTCTGCCGAATAACCTACTGAGCAATCCCCTCTTGCGCTCTACGCGTTCAGAAGACTTCTCGACTCTCTCGATAGCTTCCTTAGGCTTTTCCTCTAACGGTTTTACCTTTTCGGAAACGCATTTCTGGAGCTCGTCGTCAAGGTTGTCGATGGGTTTCTCTAGCTTCCACAAGGTGAACTCGATAAGGGTATCGCTGCGCGCTACGAGCTTCTTTAAGGCGTCGACGCCCTTTTCGAGTGGCTTTAGCTTAACTTCGTTAATCTCGACGATTGCGCATAGAGTACCGTTGCGGATGAAAACGTAGTAGGCTCGGTGGTTGAGTCTCGCTATCGCTACGTAACTACCGTCGCTACTAAGCTTCGTTACGCTCTTTAGGAAGTCCATTGCCTTGACCTTGCCCCGATGGACTGGAGCCGAGGATATTATTACTCGCGGCGCTATGACGTGGATATCGCGAGCTATTCTCTCGCTAGAATCGTTAATAGCCTTCGAGAGGGGGAGTCCAAGGCTCGAAACGTCTACTTCTGGAATTGTCTCTAAGAACTCTTCCTCCCTCGGTATGGTAGCTTCGAGTTCCTCTATAGCCTTGCTAATGACTTCTAGAGACTCGGTCTCTCCCGTAGCTGAGGGTGCTCTAGCGCTTGGCGCTACGGTGGGCGCGCCTTCGGGTGGCTTAGGTGCTTCCGTTACGGTGGGTGCAACGGGTTTAGGCTCTAGCTCCTCTCGACCCATTTCCTCGACTACGCGAGTAGCCTCCGAGATCTTCATCTTGACGTGGCTTAGGAACTCCTCAACGCTAACCTCTTCACTTAACGCTATACCCGGGTTGAACTCTAGGTCTAGGTTTAGACCAACGTCATTCAGCTCGACTACTTCGAGAATCCCGCTACCCCTCGATAGGCAGGTTGCGATCCCCGCTAACGCGCTTTGACCAGCAATAACTTCCCCATTCCTTTCAAGTCCTGCGGCGCATATACAGCCCCTCCTAACTAGAATCAAAAACCTAACCTTGTGTCCATCGCAAGTCCCTTCGCCTTCCAGCCTACCAACGAAGGCTTGGGTCAATAAGGATCTTAGCTGGTTAAGCGTATCCCCTAGCCTCGAGGGGTCGAAGTACAGGATCCCGAGGGTTCTACCCCTAGCGACCGCCCTCATGCCTACGCTACCTCCCCATAGATAGGGCCCTCACCTAGTACGCTCCGATTAGATAAGTTAGAGCCCGTATATATCTACAAGCATTAGTGCTTCGAACGTCTAGATTCGAAGCTCCTCAAATAACCCTTAATAAATGCGGTAAGATTAAATTCGCATCTCTGCGAACCCCTTTTGTAAATTACTAACCTCTATAAACTACTTCGAGCACCATAAGCTAGTCTACCATCAAGTCGATAACGCGCGAGAGCTCTATCGCTGAGCTTACCACGAAAATAACCTAAGCGGCTACGATACGAGTTGTTCACGGAGCTAGGTAGGGCGAGAGCGTAATCACGAATTTACGCAACGAATCCGTAGAACGCGATTCGGTGGAACTCATTGCTGGGTAGGGGTGTAGTATGTTATCGTTTCGATACATCGAAGCCCGTAGCGCTTAGGGCTCTCGCGTTCGTGAAGTTACGCGTTTCGGTAAATTCCTTATCGCTGTAACTCGCGGTTTTCCTCGTTGGATAGAGTTAACACCATTCGATTCTCGAGCTCGGTAGGATTCGAGCGTTCTCCCCTTACTCTCTTCAGCATCGACTCCACTTCCGCGAGGAACCTCTCTAGCTCTCGAAGAACTATGTCCCCGATGGGGAACCCGCACCTCCTGCACTTAATGCTCTTTAGCAGCTCGCGCTCCTCGACGGTTATAACCCACTTGCTTTCCTCGATCGCTAGGCAGTTAGGGCACTCAGCCTTGATCTCTAGGTATAGCCAGTTCTCTAGGAGATCCATCCACGCAACCCTAAGCGAAGCGGATTGAAAGAACCACTCCGGTATCTCGAGCTCCTCCAACCTTCGCGCAGCCCCTAGTGGTTTTGCGGGGGCTAGGAATAATACTGGAGCTGGTCTTTGTCTAGCGGTGAGGTTCGTGGCCCTCGATAAGCTCAAGGTCGTTAGGGTCGATGAGGTCGAGCCTAAGAGGGTTGAGAACGCGAGCGGTACGTGGATAAGGGTGTTGATACCTGGATCCGAAGCCCCTACCTTCGCCATGAGGCTCTTCGAGATGGAGCCCGGTGGACACATAGAGCTCCACAGCCATCCCTGGGAGCACGAGATATTCGTGCTTAGGGGAAGGGTGAGGATTAGGGTTGGCGACGAGATTGTTGAGGTGGGGCCCAGGACCGCGATATACATACCGCCTAACGTTCCGCACGAGTATTGGTGCGTAGGCGATGAAAAAGCGGAGTTCATATGCGTGATACCGAATAGGCCTAGCGCTTAACCCTAGACCCCGGCTATCCTAGCTATCGCATCGAAGTCTACGTACTTCTCGACCTTCTTCACGATCTTGGACAGTAGGTAGTCCCAGTAGTCGAGAGGTATCGTAGGCGCGGGCGGCACGGGGTCTAGCTCGGGTAGCGACGCTAGCTCCTCAACGAATGGTAGCGCTGCAACGATTTCGTAGCCTAGATCGCCGTAAACGCTCTTTGCGTACCCCCACGCTAGCTCGGGCGTTATCTCAGCACCTAGCTCAGAGCTCGTCTTGAACCACTCGAAGGGGTTTACCACGAGACCCTTAACCCTACCCCTCTCCTCCGAGCTGAGCAAACTTAGTATACCCCTAATCGAGTCAGGGTCGTTAGCTATCATTAGCACTGGCGCGTTAGCAACCCTAGCTACGCCCATGTTAGCGAACTCGATGACCTTGCTCATAACTCCTAGCCCCCTAACCTTAGCAGGGCCCGAGCCCTCGATCACGATAATGTCGTAGTTAGCCTCGAGCTCGGCTAGCGCCTTCCTAGTCACTTCCTCCAGCATCCTCGTATCCATGAACTCGCCCTCGCCGCTCTTCAGCAAGTCGCTACCGCTAAACCTCACGTTCTTAACCACGGGCTTGCCGAACACGAAGACCGTGATCGTCCCATCCAACCACGGCTTGGGCGTAACGGGGTTTAACACGGGGCTAGGCTCGATGCCAGCCGCAACAGCCTGAAGCGCTTGCGAATACCCGAACTCAAGCCCATCCCTAGTCCTATACGTAACCGCAGTAAAGTTAACGACCTTTAGGGGAGCAACGCTGTACCCCGCATCCCTAAACATTCTGCACAGTAGCGAAACCACGAAGCTCTTACCCTTCCCACTACCAGTACCCTGAACCATGATCTTCTTAGCCACGATCCCACCTCTACAGATACATCTCGAGACCTATCTACAGACACAAAGTTTAAAAACCTATCTCTAGCTAACTACGATAAAGAATAGATATCTGCATGAACAGCGATTAACCCCACCCCCCATTTACTCCACGGCCCGGCCCCCCGGGGCAAAGCCCCGGGTAAGGCTAAGGCCCTAGGACCCCGCCCCGGGTCCTAGGGGATAATGCGGCCGCGGGCCGTGGCCCGAGGGCCCAAATTGGGCTCGATGAGTGAGGGTGAGAGCCTGCGGGTACCCGGCCGCCTCCGAGATTGGGGGCGGCTCCCACACTCCCGGGAGGAAGCCCGGGGTGTGGGCACCCAGCGCCTTTACCTTGGCGCTGGGTGGGGTCCACCGCCTGGCCCCCGGGCGGTGGGTGCCCCTCGGATGAGCGAAGGGGTTCACCCTTTCGCGATCGAGGGGTCCGCAGGCGATGACCCCTAAGGGGCATGGGGGATTACTCGATTGATGTCTCGAGGCTACCGCTAGTCTTAGGCGTCTAATACTGGTTTGCTTGAGCGGATCTTCGTTTCTCGCTACGTGCCTAAGCAATTACGTTGCTCGGGTTCTAGGTTCGTAGCTCTTACGTAGCCCTTACCCTGCGTACTGCTTCGCTACAATCTTTCAATTCCGTTTATTCGGGGCCTTGGTGAGAGCCATGGCTCGTAGGTCTAGGTTGGTAGTTGTGTGCGTGGATTCCATTGCGTGTAGCTTGAGGTGCTTGCTGAGGTGGTCTATGTACCGCGAGTGCCTAGTGATAGACGTTGGGTCAGGTTTTGGGAGCTTAGTGGTCTTCGCGGTACTGCGTTCTAGCGAGGCGCTGCCAGTATCGATAGAAGTCGATACTGTTTACTACGTGCCCGTCGCTAGGAGCGTAGCTAGGCACCGTATCGCTAAGAGGGTTAGTGAGGTGGTGGAGTTATGGTGTAGCTCTTGCGATGTGTGCGTAGATTGCTCTTCGAGCTTAGGGCTCTACGTAGCTAGCGAGGCATCGAAGCTTGTTGAGGGAGTCGAGAGGGCGATTCCGAGGAGTAGCGGTTTTAGCGTTGTGGAGGCGAGGCTCCGGGAGTTGATGAGGGAGTTTAGGTGCGTTATCGAGGGTAGCTTCGCTAAGCTACCTCTAGGTATCGGTAGGTACGGAATCGCTAGGGTCGTTAAGAGGGAGTGTAGGGGTTGTCGAAACCTCGCTAACGCGATTAAGAGCGTGGCTACGGAGATACCCAGCGTCGTAGACCTCGAGCAGGTCTCGAGCTCCTAAATACTCGATTTCGCTTTTTACCTCGTTTCAACCCCTTCGATTAGGGGGCCTTGAAGAGCCTCGTGATAGAGGCTAGGTGGGATCCTATTCTGGAGGAGTGGGTGCTCGTATCCAACGTTAGGGAAGTGCGGCCGTGGAGGCCCTCGGGTTCGTGCCCTTTCTGCCCGGGGGCTCCCGAGACGGGCTACGGGTGGAGAGTTCTATTCCTAGAGAACAGGTTCCCGATGCTCGTCCCGAACCCACCTAGCTCCTCGAGGGCGGAGGGGGTCTTCGTCTCCATCCCGGGGAGGGGTAGGTGCTTCGTCGTCGTGGAGACCCCTAGGCACGACCTAGACGATCTATCGGATCTAAGCGTCGAGGAGATCGCGGAGGTTTTCGAGGGCCTCCAGCTCCTATTCAGCGAGCTATCCAAGGACCCGGGGATCGTGTACGCGCTGTGGTTTAGGAATAAGGGTGAGGAGATAGGGGTTTCGCTAACTCACCCCCATAGCCAGGTATACGCCCTTCCATTCATACCCAACAGGGTTCTGCGGGAAATGCGTAGCTGCTGGAGGTACTGGGAGTCGAGGTCTAGGTGCCTCCTATGCGATTCTAGGGATGCCGAGCTAGAGAGCGGGGAGAGGGTTGTTTATAGGGGTAGGAGCTTCGTAGCCTACGTACCCTACTGGGCTAAGTGGCCCTTCGAAGTGCATGTACACCCCCTTCGCCACGTAGAGAGGCTAAGGGATTTGGGGTGGAGCGATCTACTAGACCTAGCGACGTGCTTGAGGAAGGTGTTGTGCGGGTTGAAGAAGCTATTCGATAGGCCCATGCCCTACGTAGCCGTACTCCACGACCCGCCCCTAAGGGGTAGCTACCCCTGGTTCCACACCCACATCGAGGTCTACGGAATGTATAGGGTTAGCGGAAGGCTGAAGTACGCTGCGGGAGCTGAAACCGGTGGGGGTACCTTTACCTACGACTCTACCCCCGAGGTAGCGGCGAGGATGCTTAGGGAGTGCATCGAGTCGAGGTGCTAGCCATGGCCCAGAGGATCGAGTTGAGCCAGGTTGTCGAGGGGTTTAGGAGGGAGTTCGGTAGGGATCCCGAGGTAGTGGCTTCAGCCCCCGCTAGGCTGGATCTACTGAATACGCATCAGGACTACAAGGGGCTGCCGGTTGTTGGTGTTGGGATCGAGCTTAGGTGCTACGTAGCGGTAGCTAGGTCTAGGACTGGGCTCGTGGAGGTCGTCTCCGAGAACCTTAGGAAGGAGGGTAGGTTCCACCGAGACGTGTTCAACCCCATCGAGCCCGAGATCCTGCCGAAGTGGTTCGGTAGCTACGTTAGGGCCGTGTACGTCGCCATGACTAGGTTCCTAGGCTACTCGCCGCCCCCAGCCGAGATATACATACTGAGCGAAGTGCCCATGGGCTCGGGCCTCGCTAGTAGCGCTGCTCTAGAGGTAGCTACGGCGCTAGCCCTAGCTAAGCTCGGTGGGGTCGGGCTAGACCTCGTGGAGGTAGCCGAGGTTAGCTACGTAGCCGAGCACGACGTTATGGGCATACCGTGCGGTAGGCTAGACCAGTACACTTCCGCCTTCGGCGGCATCTCCTTGGTTAGGACTAGGCCTCCCTACGGCGTAGAGAAGCTCGAGAGCCCGGGCGGGGTGTTCATAGCGATAGACTCGGGGGAGAGGCATAGCACTGCCGATATACACCCCGCTAGGCAGAGAGAGATCGAGGAAGGCCTTAGGAAGCTACTCGAGATGCCCGACCTACCGCCTAGGCTACGCGAGTTGCTCGGCCATAGGTACTGGGAGCCTAGGTGGGAAGAGCTTAGGTTCGAGGAGCTAGAGCCCTACCTAAAGAGGCTCGACCCCGTACCCAGGAAGAGGATAGAGTACACCCTCAAGTGCCACGCGTCCACCATGCTCGTGGTGAGGGCGCTCAAGGGCATGGGGGTAGACCCCGAGGAGGTGTCCAAGACCCTCTCCATCCCTAGGGAGAGAGCCGAGGAGCTACTCAAGAGCGATAACCCTAAGCTCCTACTCCTCGCCGAGGCGATGAACTACCAGCACGCGCTGCTAAGGGATCTATACGACGTTAGCACCCCGAGACTCGAAGAACTTCGAGACGCATCGCTTAAGGCAGGCGCCCTAGCGTGTAAGATAAGCGGCGCCGGCCTCGGAGGGACGCTAGCAGCCTTAGCGAAGAGCGTAGAGGACGCCGAGGAAGTCTCTAGAGCGTGCCTCGTACTAGGCTCGCCTATGGCGATACCCGTAAGCGTTTCCGAAGGAGCTAGAGTAGAGCTTGGCTAGCGCTCAACATAATACCCACCTCAACGCTTTTCGCTCTAGGGCTTTGAAGCCCGTCTCCATCGAGATAAGGGTTCTAGTCGAGGATTACAGCGGGTTCAACTCTAGGGGCCTCCTAGCCGAGCACGGCTTAGCTATATGGATCGAGCTCGCTTACGGCGATGGATCTAAGGCGCGCATACTCTTAGACGCAGGGCAAAGCGGCGAGGTGCTAGTTAGGAACGCTAAGGCGCTGAACACCGATTTGAGGTCCCTAAACCTAGTCGCTCTATCCCATAGCCACTACGATCATAGCGGGGGGCTGAAAGCCCTAGCTAAGGAGGTTGGCGAGAGGATACCCCTAGTCCTCCACCCCGAAGCCCTTAGACCTAGCTACGCCCTTAGACCAGCGCTAACAAGCATCGGGATCCCCGCGAGCGTTAGCGAGCTCGAGAAGATGTTCCTCTTAACCCCGAGCGAAAAGCTTGTTGAGATAGCTCCCGGAGCCTACTTCCTAGGGACCATACCTAGGTACTTCGAGAGCCACGTACCTCCATCCAGCGGGCTCTACGTAGCTAGGGAAAGGGGTTTAGAGCCGTATAGGGGCGAAGACGATACAGCCCTAGCGATATCGATCGAGGGCTTCGGCGACGTCGTCATTACTGGCTGTAGCCATAGCGGGGTTACCAACATCGTTAAGCACGCTACCGAAATCCTAGACGAGGAGATTAAGCTCGTTGTAGGAGGGCTACACCTAGTTTCGGCACCTAGGAACCTAGTCAAGGAGGTAGCGACCAAGCTTAGAGAGCTAGGAGTTCGCTACGCTTTCGTCGGTCACTGCACGGGGTTCGAAGCAGAGAAGATCCTTAGCGAAGAGCTTGGTAGCGGCTTCGCCAAGATACACGTTGGGTTCGGAGCCAGGGTATCGAGCAAAGGCATCGAGGTTTTCCAATCATATTGACAGCACCAGAACACGATTCTCAATTAACTTACATTTACCTCTATCCCCTCCTAACTCTATATTCCTACCTCTAGTACTCACTCTATACTCAATTATATACCATACCTTTATATATCTCTGGGATTGAGTGTCTTTCGGGTGGTCGGAGATGGTCGCGGAGAAGCCCGCTAAGGAGAACGAGGAGAAGATCAAGCAGCTGCAGGACGAGCTCCGCAGCCTAATGTCTCAAGCCGAGTACCTTAGGAGCCAGGTAGAGGCGATTAACAGCGTTATAGACGATCTATTCGCTGCGCTCGAGGTACTCGACTACATATCTAAGGAGGGTAAGGGCAAGGTCGTGCTCGTACCTATAGGCGCTGGGAACTTCATTAAGGCTAGGATCAAGGACGTTAACACCGTGATAATGTCTGTTGGTGGTAGGCTAAGCATAAGGTTTGAGAAGACTGTCAATAGAGGTAACATATATACTCAGGAGACCATTGACAACGTTAGGTCTGTGAGGGATGTTGAGAACATACTGAAGAACATTAGAGACCTAGTCTACATTGGCACTATATTTCTAACATGTACATCTGACAGAGAGGTTGAGATTCCAGTACTAGACTTGAAGAGGCATGGTGTACATA
>CAZRDH010000059.1:0-8768 GCA_964598805.1 uncultured Desulfurococcaceae archaeon
CTAACCGTCGGCGAGAAGGTTGTTGGTACCGGGAAGCTGCTATCGGCTGAGCTAGGCCCGGGCCTCATAGGATCGATATACGACGGGCTGCAGAGGCCCGAGAAGGCCATTGCTGAAGCAACGAAGGACATATTCATTAGGAGGGGCGTTAAGCTCAACGCGTTGCCTAGGGATAGGAAGTGGCACTTCAAGCCATCGAGCGGGGTTAGGGTTGGGGATAAGGTTGGCCCTGGAGACGTGATTGGAACCGTTGCGGAGACTCCTATCGTCGAGCACCGCATCATGATTCCGCCCGACGTTAGCGGGATCCTCAAGTGGCTAGCGCCCGAAGGCGATTACACGGTGGAGGAAACCGTCGCCGTTGTGGACGTTGGCGGTGGGAAGCAGGTAGAGGTAAAGATGATGCAGGTGTGGCCCATTAGGAGGCCTAGGCCCTTCGTTAGGAAGCTAGAGCCGAGCGAGCTATTCGTAACGGGGATAAGGATCATAGACTACATGTTCCCGCTAGCCAAGGGCGGTAAGGGCGCTATCCCCGGAGGCTTCGGCACGGGCAAGACCGTTACCCTCCAGCAGGTTACTAAGTGGAGCCACGCCGACATCGCTATATACGTTGGCTGCGGCGAGCGGGGCAACGAGATGGCTGACGCCCTCTACACGTTCAGGAGGCTTATGGATCCTAGGAGGAACAGGCCGATGATGGAGAGGTCGGTCTTCATAGCGAACACGAGCAACATGCCCGTAGCGGCTAGGGAGACGAGCGTCTTCCTAGGGGTTACGATAGGCGAGTACTTTAGGGACATGGGCTACGACGTGATCATGGTCGCCGACTCGACGAGTAGGTGGGCCGAGGCGATGAGGGAGATTAGCGGTAGGCTCGAGGAGATGCCTGGCGAGGAGGGGTTCCCCGCCTACCTATCGTCTAGGCTAGCCGAGTTCTACGAGAGGGCTGGGCACGTCGAGTGCCTAGGCAAGCCCTCGAGGAGGGGTAGCCTAACGATCATAGGCGCGGTATCACCGCCTGGAGGCGATTTCAGCGAGCCCGTTACCCAGTCCACGCTTAGGTACGTGCAGTGCCTCTTCGCCCTAGACTACAACCTCGCTACGCGCAGGCACTTCCCAGCGATCAACTGGTTGATTAGCTACAGCCAGTACATACCCTTCGTAGCGAAGTGGTGGGACGCGTACACCAACGGCGAGTGGAGCAAGTTCAGGTCCATCGCAATGTCCTTGCTCCAGAGGGAGGCTGAGCTACAGGACATCGTTAGGCTAGTCGGCCCCGAAGCCCTTCCCGAGGAGGATAGGCTAGTGCTCGAGGTCGCTAGGATGATTCGCGAAGGGTTCCTATACCAAGACGCATTCGATCCCTACGACACGTACTCCCCGCCTCAGAGGAGCCACGCGATCATGAAGGCGATCATGAGGTTCTACGAGAGGGCTAAGGAAGCCCAGGCTAAGGGAGTTCCCGTTTCGAAGATATTCTCGCTGCCGATAAGGGTGAAGATAGTGAAGCTGAGGACTAGGCCAACCGACGAGATACTGAAGAACCTCGACTCCATACTTAGGGAAATAGACGAGGAGTTTCGCAAGCTACTTAGCGAGGCCTCGAGCGGGTGACGCCCTTGTCTAGGCTAGCCGTAGTCGAGACGAGCCAAACCGTTGGAGCTAGAGGATCCCTGCTATTCGTTAAGAGCGTTCCCGGCGTTAGGTACGGAGAGATCGTGGAGGTTACGCTAGAGAGCGGCGAGACTAGGCTCGGGCAGGTAATCGACGTTAGTAGGGACGTTACCATCATACAGGTGTTCGGCGGTACCTCGGCTATAGCGCAGGGAAAGACCGTGGTTAGGTTTAGGGGCGAGACCCTTAGGATCCCCGTCTCCCTCGACATGCTGGGCAGGATATTCGATGGCTTGGGCAGGCCGATAGATGGGGGCCCGCCGATAGTCCCCGAGGACTACATGGATATCCAGGGAGCGCCGCTAAACCCAGCCCTTAGGCTACCCCCGAGCGAGCCCATCGAGACCGGGATCTCGGTTATAGACGGCTTGCTCACGCTGGTTAGGGGGCAGAAGCTACCGATCTTCAGCGGCTCGGGGCTACCCCACAACAGGGTGGCTATGCAGATCGTTAGGCAGGCTAGGGTTAGGGGAACCGAGGAGAAGTTTGCCGTGGTCTTCGGAGCCATCGGGGTTACCCACGAGGAGGCTACCTACTTCCTAAACGAGTTGAGGAGGATGGGCGCGCTCGATAGGACCATAGCTTTCATAACCACCGCCTCGGCCCCCACCGTCGAGAAGCTAGCCCTTCCAAGAGTAGCGCTAACCGCCGCCGAGTTCCTCGCGTGGAAGCACGATATGCACGTGCTAGCCATAATAACGGACATGACTAACTACTGCGAAGCCCTTCGAGAGATCTCGGCGGCTAGGGAAGAGGTTCCCGGTAGGAGGGGCTACCCGGGCTACATGTACACGGACCTAGCCACGATATACGAGAGAGCCGGTAGGGTCGAGGGGAAGAAGGGGAGCGTAACGATCATGCCCATCCTCACCATGCCCGACGACGACATTACCCACCCCATCCCCGACCTAACGGGCTACATAACCGAGGGCCAGATCGTGCTATCGAGAGAGCTCTGGAGGAAGGGGATCTACCCACCCGTAGACGTATTCCTAAGCCTATCCAGGTTGATGAAGGACGGCATAGGCCCGGGCAAGACTAGGGAGGACCACAAGGAGGTGTTTAGCCAGCTCATAGCGGCTTACAGCGAGGGCCAGCACATTAGGGAGCTCGTCATGATCGTAGGCACCGAGAGCCTAACCGAGAGGGACAAGAAGTACCTAGAGTTCGCCGACCAGTTCGAGAAGAGATTCATTAACCAGGGGGAGAGGGAGCGCAGAACCTTCGAGGAAACCCTCGACCTAGCGTGGGAACTCCTAGCGATACTGCCGGAGGAGGAGCTCAAGCAGATTAGGGACGAGACTATCAGGAAGTACCACCCGAAGTACAGGAGGAAGAGCGCCTCGAGCTAGCGCTCAATCGAAAGCCACGACCGTATCCCGCTTTCCTGAAAGTCAGTTCTCTAAAGGTTTTAAACCCTTAGCGGGTACCCATAGCGATACCTCCTCGCCACTTCGTAGAAACGGCTTCGCTATGTAGCGCCCCATCCCGTAATCTCTATCGCTTTATGGGCTGCGCCGTAAACGAAGCTATAGAGGTTCAACGCTATGCGCCTAGACCTAAAGAAGTTGGGGGAGTACCTACATCGCGTTATCGCTTATGGCAAGGGTATCTACGTCTACGCTACCGTTAGCGAATCACTCGATAGAGGAGGAGAGTCTAGGAGAGGTTGGTTGAAGCGCATTGCTAGAACCCTAGTTTTCGCGGAAGTCGATGGTGTAGAGATCGATATGTGTCTAGCTCGTAAACGAGAACTCAGCTTATTTGCGACATTGAGGGGGCTAGACCCAAGAGGTATTGCTAGAGCTATAGCTCTATGCGCATACGCATCCACGTTTCTTCCGAAGAAGCTTACCGCACTTAGGGAAGCCCTCAGCTTGGTCTCTCCCTTAGCGCTCGTTACAGCGCTACTAAAGCTCCTTAGGATCAACTTCGGGAATGACTTAGTTGAGTTCCTCTCGATGGCTTCAGCGAGTTTCGTTGCTGTAGCGCTACTACGCGAAGCTATTGAGAGGAAGTTGAGGAGAAAGAGGTTGACTGAATTCAGGGAGGGGTTGGCGAGCGTAGAGGATCTAGACGTTGTAAAGAGCATCGCAGATGCGCTTGGATACGCATTGAGGGATCTAAAGCTAGATCAAACCTCTAGACTAAGCCGAGAAATCGTCTCGAGCGTAGGCACCCTACGCGTAGACGTCGAGGTAGTGCCGCGAAGCAAATACGCTCTTCTCCAGGTAAGGATCGCTAGATCGGGGGCGTTCGCTAGCTAAAGCGCCTTTAGCTGCTAACGCGTTAACGAGTTCTTGCATCGATTGGGTTAGGGATATACGTCTGCATACCGAGCTCTACCGCGGTGCAGTACATGGGTAGGATATTCGTTGGTAGGATCAGGTTTAGGCGCCTTGGCTTCGTTGGTAGGATAAAGGTGGTTAGGGTTGGCCGTAAGGTTGAGGATAAGGATACGCAGAAACGATAGGGTTGTCGAAGCGATAGCGTTGCTAAATAGCGGTTACGAAGCTCCTACACCGCAGCTCCTCGTACCCATAGAGATAGCTAGGGAGCTAAGTCTTTGGCCGCCGCGCGACGCTTTCGAGGTAGAGTTAGAGACTGCTGGAGGTCCTCTAAGAGCTTGGTACTACCCTAGGGCTGCTCGAGTAAAGGTAGTAGCCGAAGACGTTGAATCGCGAGAGGTTCTAACAGACATAGTCGTATCGCATCTAGCAACCGAACCGCTCATCAACGATATGCTGGCAGAAGAACTCGAAATAGCCGTAGAATCCTTTGGTAGGGGGCTCTGGAGGTTTAGGTGGGAACCTAAGGAGAGAGTTAGGGAATCGGCTAAGTGAGATCCGCGTAGGCGTACTCGAGGATCGCATTCGCGAACCCGAAACCTAGTAGCTTAAGTGTGGAGATAATTCGTGTCGCTATGCACATAGCTAAAGTGTGCTAGGATGCTGGGAGTATCCTTACCTAGCTGCGTTGTTGCGAACTTCATACGGTTAAGCAAGTGGTCAGCGCGTTGAGGGGCTTACGTCGTTGAGGCTACGGCTTGAGGAGCTTAACGACTTCCATCAAGAGCTCTAGGGGTGTAGGTTCTCTTCGTAGCTCTTCCCTAAGCTTGAACCTCACGGAGTCTACGAGCTCCTTAACCTTTGCGCCAGCTGGGCAGTTGCTAGCTGTCTCTACCTCGGGGCTTTCAGCGCTTAGCTGCTTCGCCATGGATGGGATGGCCACTTCCTCGACCATGAATGGGTAGGATAGGCACGCATAGGGCTTAGCGTCGTGAACTCTACACCTCCACCCCTCCTGTAGCGGGCACGGTCTTCGAAGTACGTAGCTACTCCCGATTCTCTCTACTGCTCTAGTAGCCCATGGGTACCTCCTCGCGAGCTCCTCGAGATCGAAGTCGTAGATCGGTAGCGGGGGTCCTTCCCTACAGCACCTACCGCCGCACTCCATGCATATCCTCGCTACTTCTCCCCACGTGTTTAGCGCTATCTGGTAGACTATCGCGTAGGCCGTGTACCTAGCCTGGGGAACGGCTCGGTAGCTCCATAGAAAGGATATTACCTCCCTAGCCGCCCCTAGGTCTCCTCGAAGAGCCTTCTTCGTCTTGAGGTTCAGCTCGCGCTCGTTCAAAGCGATCTCCTAAACACTTCCTTAACGAACTCCTCGCTCACGTCGAATGGGGCTAGCCTAACTAGGAACCCTAGGCTCTTCATGGTTAGCTCCACGACCTTAGGCTCGTCGGCTTCGCTAAAGCCGTAGTCCCTAAGCTTCTCGCTAAACCCAACCCTCTTCTGGAACTCCTCAACGGCTTTAGCGGCTCGAGGCGCGTGCTCTTCCCTAGGCTCGAGCTCGGGGTCTAAGTGCCTTAGCAACCTCCACGTTTTCTCGGGGCGAGCCCTATAGGTAGCCTCCACGATCCTGGGGCCTATGATCGCTAGCCCAGCTCCGTGGGGTAGCTCGGGTCTTAACCCGCTTAGCGCGTGCTCGATGGCGTGGACTAGGTGGGTCCTGCCTAGGTCTATGGCTATGCCCGCTAGCATCGATGCGTATAGTAGCCAGTACCTAGCCTCTAGATCCCTCGGGTTCTCTACCGCCTTGGGTAGGTACCTAGCTATGAGCTTAACCGCTTCCTCCGCTATGGGCTCTACGATGGGTGGGGAGTCCCTAGTGGTAGCGCTCTCGATGGCGTGGTACAGAGCGTCTAGGGTCGTGTAGATCGTTTGGTTCTTGGGGAGGGTCAGTAGGTACCTAGGGTCGTCAATCGATATCTTGGGGTAGATAGCGGGGTGCGCTAGGCTGATCTTCTCCTTAGTCCTCTCGATGGTGGTTACGGCGTACCTATCGACTTCCGTACCCGTTCCGTGGGTTAGGTTTACCGCGGCTACGGGAAGCGCTTCGCGAACCTCTCTACGGCCCTTGATGTAGTCCTCGATCGTTCCCCCGCACGCAGCGACGACCGAAGCGTTCTTAGCCGTATCGATAACGCTACCCCCACCAATCGCGATCACGGCTTCGGCTCCGAACCTCCACATCAACTCTCCGAGCCTGTTCACGAGGGTGTCGGTGGGGTTGGGGAATACCTCGGAGAACCTCTCGTACTTAACCCCGGCTCTCTCTAGGATTTGGGTAACGTCCTTGAGGGCCCCGCTAACCTCAGCGCTCTTCCTACCGGTAACTAGGTACACGCGCTTGAATTGGGAAACCCACTTCTCTAGGTTCTCAACGGTTTCGGGGCCGAAGAATAGCTGGGTCCCCGCGTACCTAAGGGAGAAGCGGGGTAAGGTCAAGGGCTTCACCTACGCGCCCTAGCTATAACCAAGGCTAATATCCCTTACCCGCATGCAAAGCGATGAAGGATCCAAAGAGTTATAGCTTTGCAACTCGAGCGCGGGTAGGGCGATGGGGCTACTCGAAGCCCCCGGCTTCGGCAGGATCGTTGTTAGGGGTAGGGAGGTTTACTACGACGTCGTGCTGTGCAAGGACATGGAGTTCCCTAGGCTAAAGGAGCTCTCGTCGGATCGGAGGGACGTCTACGGGCATACGCCGCTAACCCTCCGCGAGATTAGGGAGTACCTATCTAGGTGCGGAAGCGTTGAGGAGGTGGTGATAGCCTGCGGGTACTACGGCGACCTACCCATCGAGCCCGACGCCATTAGCTACGCCGCGAAGAGGTGTAGGAGGATAACCATCGTTAAGACGGGGGACCTCCCCGAGCTAAGCATCGACTTAGAGAAGACCCTGGTAGTGATACACGTAACTTGCTGATCGCTAAGGAGCTCCGGGAAAGCACTTTGCTAGCGCTTGCCTAACTACCTCGGTATCGGCGTCTAGGAGCGCCGCAAATATAGCCGTGCCTATAGCCGAAGCCAGCTTGCCGCAATCATCCCTACCCAGCTCCTTAAGCTCGTGAATAGCGCGAAGAGCGACTGCCGAGAACTCTATCGCTAAAGCGCTTAGGTAAGCCATAGCCTCGCGAATCCTCTGAGCGAGCTCCTGCTCACCGCTATCCTCAGCAACCTCCTTCATCCTCTGGAGAAGGTTCCTCACCTCGACTACCCTATTCAGCGTGTTCACGAAGGTGTTAACGATGGTCTCCACGTCGTCTACCTCGCGAAGGCTCTTCAAGTTCTTAACCCTCGACCTAAGGGCCCTAGCTCCCCCTAGCACCTTAACTAAAGCGTTTCTCGACGCCTCTACATCCCTAGACACGTCCTCTCGAAGCTTAGACCTAGAGACCGCTAGGAGCACGGGCGAAACCCTATTCAATACCCTCGAAACCTCGTCTTCGTCAACGCAGCACTCCCTCGTTAAGCAAAGCCTCATCGAGACCCCGAGCCCTCGAGTAGGGGGAGCGTAGCTATTTCGGTTCTCGGCTCGACTCAATCCAGGTATTACCTAGCTAAAGCACCTAGCTATGTAGATGCCGTTGCTATGCGGTACACCCATATAAAAACTTTTGGTTATTACTCTCCTCATCTTGCTCGCTATCTACTTAGGTAACATACTTAGACGTTTCAAAGCGGTACAATAGGCTGCTAATATGGTTAAAACAGCTTATATACTCATAAAATGCCATGAAACACCCGTGGGTGCCCCCATTGGGTGTCGCTGAAGCCGTTGCTGAATACTGGGAGAAGCGTCGTGGATTCATCTTCGCAGCCATAGGATCGGCGATCGGCTTAGGAAACATCTGGAGGTTTAGCTGGCTGTGCTACAGGAATGGAGGTGGAGCATTCCTAGTACCATACTTCATAGCGCTGCTAATAGTCGGAGTCCCGCTAATGATCCTAGAGTTCGTGCTAGGCAACTACTTCCGCGGAAGCCCTATAAAGGTGTTTGGAGCGATTAGGAGGCCCCTCGAGATCTTCGGGTGGTTCGCGGTTCTAGACCAGTTCGTGATAGGTGCTTACTACTCGGTGGTTCTAGCGTGGGTAATGTGCTACATAGGGCTCTCGGCTACGGTAGCTTGGAAAACCGTTGAGAACGTGCCTAAGACCTTTAGCGCGCTCATCTCCAACCCGTGGCTCGTGCTCTTAGGCTTCGCGATAACGTGGTTCATCACGTGGTACACGCTGTTTAGGGGCGTTTCGGGCGGTATCGAGAAGGCGTGTACTTACGCGATACCAGCGCTATGGATACTAAGCGCCGTGCTAGTCGTTAGGGGTCTAACCCTACCCCACCACAACGTAGGCATAAACTTCTACCTAACCCCCGACTGGCATAAGTTGGCTAGCGGAAGCGTTTGGATCGACGCCTTCGGGCAGATACTGTTCACCCTAAGCCTAATGGCCGCGCCGCTAGTCATCTACGCAGCGTACATGCCTCCCAAGAGCGAGCTACCCAACTCCGCGTGGATTACCGCCTTCGCGAACTGCGGCTATAGCTTCTTCTTCGGTTTCGCTACGTGGGGAATCATCGGGTACCTAATGGGTCTATACCACGTAGCTCACCCATCCCAGCTAAAAGTGCCTCTAGGAGGTGGAGGCCTAGCGTTCGTAACGATCCCAGCCGCCGTAACCCTACTACCCGGGGCGCCCGTTAGCACCGCCGTCTTCGGAACGATATTCTTCATAATCCTGTGGCTAGCC
>CAZRDH010000060.1:0-5903 GCA_964598805.1 uncultured Desulfurococcaceae archaeon
CACTCCTTAACAAGTCCCCGCATTACTAAGCCAAAGCCCTCGGGTGGCTATGGCGCTAGGGGTACTCAAGGGCATGAGTGTAGCGCCCCAGGTTAAGGTTAAGTTAATTGGGTTCTCTACGCCCGTTGGCAGTTGTGATCCTAGGAGGCTAATCGTCTTGGCTATCAAGGTTTCGCAGGGTAGGTTGCATGAGAGGAGCCCCGAGTACTACCTCCGCGAGTACCCAGAGAGACTGGTTGGGGAGTGGGTCTCTAAGGCGTGGGGCTTCCCCTCTGTGCTAGAGCACGTAGTCTTCACCTTCCTCATCGAAGGGATCTCTAGGGTTTGCAGCCACCAGCTCGTTAGGCACAGGATAGCTAGCTACGCCCAGGAGTCTCAGCGCTACAGCGAGAGCTACGCTAAGAGGGTTATCGAGAGGATCGTTCAGCGCTACGAAGAGCTGCGATCCCTGCCCAAGAGCGAAGCGATTAGGAGGTTCCTAGAGGTCGCCGACCCTAGGGAGCTCATCGAGGTCGCTAGCGAGGCATTCGTCATACCCCCGGTTGGCGAAGGCGAGGCGCAGTCCATGGCTAGGAGCTTCCTAGAGGCGCTAGCTAGGTACTACCAGCTCGTGGAGAGCGGGATGAGGCTAGAAGACGCTAGGTTCGCCCTTCCCCAAGCCATCAAGACGAGGATGCTCGTAACCATGAACCTCAGGGAGCTAATACACGTAGCGTGCCTAAGGCTCTCCCCGAAGGCGCAGTGGGAGATACGCGAGGTAGTGAAGAAGATGGTTGAGGAAGCGAAGAAGGTGGTTCCCGAAATAGATACGTTGCTAGAGAAGATGTGTAGAGAGGTTGAGTAGATAACCTGCTTAAGAGCGAGTAGCTCTTAGCGATGGTGGAGCTCGTTAAGGTTAGCGATAGCTGGGTAGGAGTGTGCGGAGATGTCGTGCTAGTAGTTCGGGGCGGTAAGGCGGAGTTCGGCGTAGCTACGAGCGATGGCGTTAAGAGGCTTAGCGTTACGCGGCTGCACCTAGGGCAACTCGTATTCGATCCCAAGACGTGGTTCGAGCCAGGGCCTCTCGCTAACTTTCGCGTATTTAGGGATCTAAACGATCTGCGCTCATTCGTTTCTATGTGCATAGGGGAAAAGCTTCGAGGTAAGAAGGTAGCGATTTCGTTTAGCGGGGGCAAGGATAGCACGTTGCTAGCGCTAGTGCTAAAGCGAGTTTGCGAAGAGGTTGGGTGCAAAGCGATCGCGATATACATCCACATGCCGTTCATAGAGCCAGCTCGCTATGCTAGCGAGGCTGAGAGGCTAGCTCACTCAATAGGCATTGACTTCGTGCATGACGAGCCCCCGAGGAGGCTGATAGCTCAATACCTTTGGCGCGAGGGATTGCCGTATAGGAGGGCTAGGTGGTGTACGTACCTAAAGACTAGGAGGCTAAAACACGTTGCTAAGTCCCTAGGCGCTGACGTTATTGCGGTAGGCGATAGGGTTTGGGAGAACTTCAAGAGGTTCTCGAGGTTAGCTAACTTAGTTCTGCAACGTAAGCTCGCGAAGAAGAAGTCTATTTATCCCGTTGCTGCGGCTAGCATGCTCGACGTTGTATGCGAACTTCAATCGAGGGGGTTAGTACACAGTGCTTACCGCAGAGGATGCTTACGAGTTTCGTGCTTGCTATGCCCTTACAAGAGCGTTATCGAGGTGCGTGAGCGCGATATAGATGCGGAGCTAGAGGACCCGGGGTTCATACACGCAGTCCTCAAGAGGGAGTGGAGGCTTTGGTATCGGGATGCGGGTATAGGCTACGATGAATTCGTTCGCGAAGCGCTATGGAGGTTCGTTCCTCGCGTAGCTAGGCTGTTTCTCGAGGTTAAGAACGCTGTATCTCGCGAGGAGACGTTGCTAAGAGTCGACGAGCTTAGGAAGGGGTTCTCGAGCTTTTGGGAAGTTCGCGCGGGAGAGTACGTCGGGTTAGCCTCCGTAAAGGTTGTGAAGGAGCTACTAGATAGGGGGTTGAAGGAGGCTTACATAGACGTAATCGACGTAGTTAAGCGCGGAAGAGTGGTTAGCGATGAAGAAACTCGTTCTGGTTAGATACGGCGAGGTAGCCCTCAAGGGCCCTTACACTCGCTCTAGAATGGAGCGTTTATTGCTTAGAGCCGCTATTGCTAGACTCGAGCGTAGCGGCATACCCTATCACCTAGCTGAGGTTAGGAACGCTAGGATAATCATATACACCGATAGAAATGAAGAAGCGGCTAGGGAGCTAACCAAGGTGTTTGGAGTCGTATCGACATCTCCTGCAATTGAGGTAGAAAACGATCTAGAGACTATAGCTAGAGTAGCGATAGAGATCGCTACCGCGTACGTAGGCAAGGTAAGGACGTTTGCGATAAGGGCTCGAAGGGACAAGAGGTACCCGCTCACCAGCAAGGATGTGGAGAAGCTAGTTGGTCAAAAGGTTAAGGAAGCGACGGGCTTTAGCGTAGACCTAGAGAACCCCGAGCTAGAGATAGGGATCGAGATTTGGATTGATAGAGCCTTCATCTACACCGAGACCCTGCGTGGTCCGGGCGGGCTTCCTTACGGTTCGGAGGGCAAGGTGTTAACGCTGCTATCCGGGGGTATGGATAGCGCGTTAGCTACGTGGCTAGCCCTTAAACGGGGTTGTATAGCGATACCAGTCTTCATGGACCCGGGAAGGTTTTGGAGCGAAGAGGCTCGCAAGAGAGTGCTGAATGTTGCTAGAGAGATTAGGGAATGGATACCGGAGCCCCTAAAACTCGTAGTCGTGGACTACGAGAAGGTTATGGAGAGAATACTGGAGGAGGTCGAGCCTAGGCTAAGGTGCGTAGTGTGTAAGAGCTGCATGCTCAGCATCGCGTCTAGAATCGCTGCGCAGTTCGATGCCAAGGCCTTGGTAACGGGGGATTCCCTCGGTCAAGTAGCTAGCCAAACGCTCGATAACATCTACGCTATCTCGAGCTTCGCTAGAATGCCCGTGCTGAGACCCCTAGTATTCGCGGATAAAGAGGAGATAGCCTCTAAGCTAAGGGAGATTGGGCTCTACAGCGTGACAGCGCGCGACGTCGGTAAGTGCAAGCTCGTTCCGCGAGCACCAGAAACGCGTTCAACCATCGAGGAGGTCGCTAGGTATCGAAAGCTCGTAGAGGAAGCGCCGAATATCGTTAGCTTCGAGGTAATTACCATAGATTAGCTTAGGAGCGTTCTAAGGTACTTAGCGCTAGCCCTAATATCGTGTATCGACATCGCTACATGTATAACTGCGAGTATCGCGAGCTCGCGAACGAATACGGATAACGTTAGTAGCGCGATCGTAAGTACCTGTGGGCTCAACGCGCAAACAATATACTGCTTAGGGCTCCTAAACGTGACCCTAAATCCCACCTTCCCACTCTCGTAAGCAAGAGCGTACCTTAATCCAAGCGCTTTCAGCGACGCTAAGTGAATCAATTCGTGGGCTAGCGCTATCAGCGGCGTGAGGAACGCTATTATCGAGGGTGAGCTGCATCCGAGGAGCTTAAACAGCGCAAAGCTTAGCGCTAGGATAGCCATCGTGTAGGGTAACTCGCCATACCTACCCACGGTCCCCCCACCGAAAGAACTCCTACCTAGATTGATATCGCTTCCCATAACACTGAGTACCCGATCGAAAGAGTCGAGAATAGCCGATGACTACCGAAACTAGCGGTTTTGTTTCGATTATAAACGTATCTCCTTATACAGAGTCAGTCAAAAGTTTTGATCAGCGAAGCCTTGGGCTCATCACGATTCAGACGCTCCCATCATCATCATCATTCTACGGCATGCCCTTAATCCTGTATATATGTCTACGCGGATCCCGAGGATCTACGACCTTCTCGACCAGCCCCCTATCCATTAGTATGTTTAGCGCGTACCTCACGGTTCTCTCGGGTAGGAGGGTCTTTAGCGCTAAGTCCTTTACCGTCATTGGCCCCTCTATCTCGAGCATCTTATAGACGAACTTTGCGCTTGGGGGTAGGCTCTGCAGCTCTTTGTAGGTACCCAGCTTCTTCTTGGCTAAGGACGTAGCTCCTCCCTCAACCTCTATGAAGCGAATTCTATCCCCGCATCTAATCTCTATCCTTTCTTCTACCCTAATTCTCGCGACGCCATCGGCGACGGCTTCTATGGGGTATCTAGAGGCCAGGTCCTCTAGGGCTATGGTGCTGCGCTGCGCTACGACCACGGGCCTTCGGCTAGGCTCGACGCTGTTTACGGGTACGATCACGAATACCTCGGCGTTTAGGAGCACTATGGGGCCGCCAGCCGAGAGCGCGTAAGCGGTTGATCCTAGCGGTGTAGACACTATGACGCCGTCGGCTATGTCCCTCCACAGCGGCTCTCCATCTATTCTAAGCGTGTACTCCATGGTTATCGCGCTTCTCTGCGGAAATACGGCGATCTCGTTTAGCGCTCGAACGATGCGCTCGCCGTCTACAATCGCTTCGACGCGCGCTAGCTCCCTAACTTCATAGCCCCCACTACTTACCCGAGTTAACGCTTCGAGAGCGGAATCCCACGAGACGTGAGTTAAGAACCCTGTGTACCCAGGTGGGGCTATCGTTAGGATTAATGGGGGGCGCTCAATTGATTGCAGAGCGTGTAGAACGTCCCTATCCGTACCAACAATCGCTAACACGTCGCATGAAGCGTCGAGACCCTTAACAACGTCTAGACCCGCACCCCTACATTTATCAATAAGCGCGTTCAGTGCCTTACTCAATCTCTCCGGGGCGGTAATGCAGATCCTCGTGAAGGTCACCTCGCGTAGAGCCTATACCAGAATGCAATCTCTGCCGCTCGCTGTAAAGCTACTATCGTTCGAATGCATGCTTTTGCAGAGGTTCTAGCGGTTTATATCAATTGCTGGGAATTACGTACCTAGGAGAACAGCCTTGACGTCGAGTCTAAACGAGTTAAAGCATAGGATTGAGGAGCTTAAGAGGAGGAGAAACGCGGTTATCCTAGCACATAACTACCAGATCCCAGAGGTTCAAGATGTAGCGGACTTCGTTGGGGATAGCCTCGAGCTTTCGCGTAAGGCCATGGAATGCGATGCCGATGTGATAGTATTCGCAGGAGTATCGTTCATGGCCGAGATGGCGGCAGCCCTAAACCCCGATAAAATCGTTCTGCACCCTAACCCATGTGCGGGATGCCCGCTAGCTAACTACTTAACGCCGCAGAAAGTTAGGGAGTATCGCGATGAGCTTCCTGGAAAGCCCGTGGTTGTCTACGTAAATTCCCTAGCCGTTACCAAAGCCGAAGCAGATTACGTCGTTACCAGCTCGTCAGCTGCGAAGCTCATATCTAAGCTAGAGGACGAGGAAGTGATATTCGGTCCTGATAAGAACTTAGCTGACTTTGTAGCGGAGGTAACGGGCAAGAGAATAATCACTGCACCACCCTACGGTCACTGTCCCGTACACGAGCATCTCCTAAACGAGTACTACGTGCAGAGAGCTATGGAGAAGAACCCTGGAGCAATCCTAATTGCACATCCTGAAACCCCTAGGGAGGTTAGGAAGAGGGCTAGCTTCATAGGGAGCACGAGCCAGATGCTTAAGGAGGTTCCTCGCCATGAGGGCAAGAAGGTGCTCTTAGCCACGGAGGAAGGCCTTGCTTATCGTGCTAAGAAGCTGTATCCGCACGTAGATGTAGAGCCCGCGAACCCTCTAGCAGTATGCATAGACATGAAGAAGATAACGTTGCTACACGTAGCTCGGGCTCTAGAGCTCATGAAGCCTAGGGTCGTGCTGGATAGCGTCGTAGCGAATAGGGTTAGAGAGGTTATCGAGCGTAGCTTAGAGATGCTGAGGTGATGTACGTGGATCCATGGATTCTAGCGAGCAAGCTATTGGAGTGGG
>CAZRDH010000061.1:0-12501 GCA_964598805.1 uncultured Desulfurococcaceae archaeon
GCTACCCAACTCCGCGTGGATTACCGCCTTCGCGAACTGCGGCTATAGCTTCTTCTTCGGCTTCGCTACGTGGGGAATCATCGGGTACCTAATGGGCCTATACCACGTAGCGCACCCATCCCAGCTAAAAGTGCCTCTAGGTGGCAGTAGCCTAGCGTTCGTAACGATCCCAGCCGCCGTAACCCTACTACCCGGGGCGCCCATTAGCACCGCCGTCTTCGGAACGATATTCTTCATAATCCTGTGGCTAGCCGGCTACACCAGCCTGCTATCCATCGTAGAGCCCGTGTACGGAGCCATTAGGGACAAGTTCAGGATCAGTAGGAAGGTTGGGATATCCATAGTGTCGGGACTAATGTTCGTATTCGGACTAATCTTCGTGTTTAGACCCGACCTCATAGACCCCGTGGACTTCATAGCCGGTAGCACCAACCTGGTATGGATAGTGATGCTCGAAGCGATAATCGCTGGGTGGATGTACAGCATGGAGAAGCTCATTGCTTACGCCAACCCGTACGCCGAGTTAAAGCTAGGGAAGTGGTGGGAGATCTTCGTCAAGTTCATATCGCCCATAGCCCTAGCCGCGATCCTAGGCTACGGCTTAATGCGGCGCAGTCAAATATCGCCGGCCTCGCTAATCGTGCTAATCATCATAACGATACTCGCGGTGATATTCAGCGGCTTGAAGTGGAGAGGGGAAGAGCCTAAGCCCCCGGAGTGAATTGATTGGGTGAGAGCATGGCGGTAGAGGCTCTCAGTCCTGGAGCCGTAGGCATGCTGATATTCGGCATAGTCGTGCTATACGTCTTCGGGCTCGGCTGGGGTATCTACAGGGCGTGGAAGAAGGCTAAGGAGAAGGGATCCTCTTAACGAAAGCGCTTTTCCTCAACAAACCGAGTTTTTATTTCGCTAAACAGCTTCTCACCTCGGGCTCGAAGAGCCTTGGCCAGCTTTAGGCTCCTAGCGCCTCCTCCCAAAGGTGTTGAGGAGCTCGAGGTTCTAGTCGTTGGGGCTGGGCCAGCTGGGTTAACCGCTGCTCTATACCTAGCTAGGTACGGTGTGAAGACCGCTGTCTACGCTAAGGAGATCGGGGGGCAGATGGCTATCGCGCCCCTCGTAGACGACTACCCGGGGATTCCCCGCGTTACCGGTCGCGAGCTCGCGAATAGGTTCGTTGAGCACGTTAGGAGCTACGGGGTTCCGATTGTCCTCGACGAGCTGGTGGACATGGCTAGGGATGGAAGTGTTTGGGAAGCGAGGTTCTCTAGCGGTAGGAGGGTTAGGTGCCTAGCCGCAATCCTAGCCCTCGGGGCTAGGAAGAGGAGGCTAGGGGTTCCGGGCGAGGATAGGTTGTTGGGTAGAGGCGTTTCGTATTGCGCTGTATGCGATGGGCCTATGTATGCGGGTAAGAGGGTTGCGGTTATTGGAGGGGGTAACTCCGCTCTTACCTCAGCTCTATACCTATCGACTATAGCCTCGGAGGTGTACCTCATTCACCGAAGGGATTCGTTTAGGGCCATGCCGATATACGTTGAGCAGGCTAGGCGGAGCCCGAGGATAAGGATGCTCCTAAAGAAGGTGGTTACGGAGATACTGGGAGACGAGAGGGTTAGGGGCGTTAGGGTTAGGGATGTGGAGAGCGGGGAGGAGAGCGTTATCGAGGTAGACGGAGTGTTCATCGAGGTAGGGGTTGAGCCTCCTACCGAGCTATTCAAGAGGATAGGGATAGAGGTTGATGAGGAGGGTAGGGCCGTGGTTAAGCCCGATATGAGCACGAACCTACCGGGCATATTCGTAGCGGGTGACGCCGCCGGGGGCCCACATAAATACAGGTTTCCGCAGATAATCACCGCCGCTGCCGAAGGGGCTATCGCTGCCGACGCTGCGTGGAAATACGTTCAAAGGCTAAGGAGCGTTTAAGAGCTTGGAGAACCTCTCGACGATCCCAAGATCGTCCACTATGACCACGCCCCTACTGAGGGCTTCGACTGCAACCGGGTTCTTCTTCTCTACGAACTTAGCTAGCTCCTCGACGCTGAGCACGATGGGTTCAACCCACGGAATCGCTTCGTATAGCGGTTCGACTAGCTCGAGCCTCTTCAACGGGTTTTCGGGAGCTCGCTCGAGCACTACGAGGACGTCTACATCGCTCCAAGCATTGAAGTCCCCCCTAGCGAAGCTGCCGAAGAGGATCATCGTGAAGCTGCCTAGCGATTCCCGCAACCTACTTACGCACGATCGTAGAGCGTCGATTACTCGCTGCCGCTCCCTCCTGCGCTCCTCAACAACTCTAGCCAAACCCCCTCGACCCACTCGATAACGCTCTTAGCCAGATTAATCGCTTCATCGGCTTCGCTACGAGTGTAGTAATCCTCCGGAATGCCCTCGGTCCACACGTCGGGGTACCTCGTAGGCGTATACAGCTTGTTTAGCCTAGAGCAAGCCTCCTTAACGCTCGTCGGCACCTCTATAGAGAGCTCGCGCTCGATAGCATCGAGTAGCTTGGGTAGCATGTGTCCGTAAGCCGGCTTTCCGCAACCCCATAGAAGGGCTTTAAGCGCCTTTTCAGCGGCTTGATGAGCCTTAAAGCACGCCCAGTTGTAATCCCCTGCCTCAGCGTCTCGCGTAGCCGATTGCAACGTTCTCCGCGAGCTCTCAATCCACCTCCTAAACTCCTTCTCGTCCAGCAAGATCGCGTCCCAGAGTCACGTGTTTAACCCCCTAGCATAGAAATGCGCTTTCGAGGGCGTAGCCTTGAGGATAAGCGTTTACTCGCTAAGCGATGCGGCCATGAGCTTCGGCATCGTTCAGTTCGAGGAGGGCGAGCTGGGAGCCGTTAAGAAGGCCGTGGAGTCGATGAGCTTAGACCGGCTGGTAAACACGTTGAGGAGCATCGGCATAGAGGTCGAGGAGATAACCGTGGCTAAAGGGGTTAGGGTTCGAGGTAGCTGGAGGAGCGAGGTGGTGTACCTATCGATCCTAGGCTCGTCGAAGAAGTACTGGCTCGAGATACTCGATGAGTTTGCGGACTTCGTATGCAACGAGAGCGTGATAGACGCGGTGAACACCGTGACGAAGTTGCTAAGCGCGTTAAGCCCCGTGGTGAAGAGCCGGGGCAAGCGCTCGATCATAGGCATGTAGCTGTGCACGAGCGTTCATCTTAAGACCGGGGTACCGAGGACTAGCGCTCGGAAGGCTATGGCTACCTACCGAGACGTGGTTAAGCTCGTTGAGAGGGAGAGGCTACTAGCGTGGAGGAACGGCTCGGTGGAGATAAACGAGTTGATGGCTAGCGTGCTGGGAGCTAGGGTGTGTATCGATGGTTGCTGGGGCATAGCCTCGGTACAGGGATGCGAGGACGAATCGAGGGTTAAGCAGCTCCTAGAGGTCGCCGAGAAGATCGCTAGATCCTCCCCTTCGTGCCCTGGGCTCTCCGAAGCGAAGCTGTTTCGGGGATCGGTATCCGTTGGGGTCGAGGAGATCGATTTCGCTAGGGTTAGCGACTTAGCGTCCTCCCTGTGCTCGGAAGCCATGGAGGAGGGGGTCGAGGATTGCGAGGTAGTGGTCCTCCACAGAATCGTTGAGAGGCGCATCGAGGGCCCCGAAGGGGTTGCGGAAGAGCGTCGTAGCTGGGTTGAAGTCGAGGCGGGCCTTAGGATGGGGTCGGGCTTCGGGAGCTGGAGGGGGTTCTCGATTGCGTGGAGTACGAGCGGTGTCGAGAGGCTCCTCGAAGAGGTTTTTAGAAGCGCTTCTACCGTACTAAGGGCGTCGCTCAAGTCTAGGCCCCTCAACCCCCTCAACGTCGGCAAGGCGCTCATCGTGCTCGATCCCGAGGCTAGCGCCGCCCTCATTCACGAGGTTAGCCACCTCCTAACCCCGCCGATGGGTAGGGAGCTCCTTGGTAAGAGGCTCGGGCCTAACGAGCTTAACCTTGTCGACGATCCGACGATGATGGGCGTACCGAGCTCTAGGCCGTTCGACGACGAGGGGGTTGAGTGTAGGAGGAGGGTGCTCATCGAGGGAGGTACCGTAGTCGATTTGCACCACACTAGGGAAACAGCGCACGCCTACGGCTCGGCCCCGGGCTCGGCTCACGGGCTCTTCACTAAGCCCATACCCTTCCACACAACCCTAGTCCTCCAACCTGGGGACTGGAGGTTCGAGGAGATAGTCGAGGAGACTAGGGAGGGGTACCTAGTTACGGGCGTCGCCATGGCTACTCTCGAGGGTGGGTACGTTAGGCTCGTTCCCTTAGCTAGCTACCGCATCGAGAAGGGGGAGGTTAGGGAGCCGGTGAGGCTTAGGAGCGTAACCATACCCGTTAGGTTCCTTAGGCAAGTAGATGCCTTGGGGAGGGAGCTGCGGGCTAGGTATGGATACGAAAAGCAGTGGTTAGTATCGGAGATAGCGCCCGCTATCCGCCTACCTGGCTACGTTGGGTAGGCGCGAGCTCTCTAGATAGCCACGCCTCTAGGTACCCATGGAACTTCTCTAGGAACTCCATGTACTTACCCAACCCGCTCCTCCCAAGCTCTTCGCAGAACCTACGGTATACCGAAGCCCTCTGAGCTACGAAATCGGAGCCCCCAGCCTCTTCACCCATCGACGATAGCTTGAACTTGAATAGCTTCCATATCTCGGCTAGGACGCCCTCTAGCACCGTGTGGTAGAACCTAGCGCCCCTCTCGATCTCCTCCATAGCCTTGATTAGGCTAGCCGTAGTCCTAACGAGCACTAGCTTCGATAGCTCGTCTACAACCCAATCCTCGACGAAGTCCCTTAGGTTAAAGCACTTGCCCTCGAGCCTATCCTCGCTAGAGCACTCCATCTTCACGTACACGACGTACTCCTCCGCACCGAACTTCAGCTTTAAGTGCTCGTCCTTCTGCATAATGACCTTCTCCAGCCACTTCTCGATGCCAACCCTATGGATCTTCTCTACCTGCTCGCGCTCAACCTCGATGCCCTCGCCCTCGTCTGGAGGCAGTATCCCTCCAGTGAGCATCGCGTAGACTAGCCTACCCCTATCGCTAGCTATGACATACATGTTCTCGATGTGCCATAGGTAGGCTCTATCGAATAGCGTCGCAACTATCTTAGCGTAGGTGCTCGGCCTACCGACGTTCTGAGCCTTCATCCACCTAACTATGTCTCCCTCCGTCGGGGTCCTAACGCATAGGCTTATAGTGGATAGCCTCGCTACCTCGGCAACCACCTTGAGCTCCCTACCTATCTCCCTCCTACACAGCTTGCCCGCTAGGTACGGCGGTACGTAGATCGATAGGAAGCTATTCCTAGCCTCCTCCTCGGGAACGACGAACACCTCGACGTCGGTTATCAGCGGGACCTCCACGGTTCCGAGAACAGTCTCCACGACCTCGACGCGCTTAGCGTTCGAAAGGTCTACGCCCTCAACGCTCTTCAGCACGAGCTTAACCCTCTTCGCCTTCCCAACGCCCTTCATCTGGCTAGCCATGAACCTCCTAAACACTAGGTCGTACAACCTGTAGTGGTCTTCAGTAAGCCTCTGCGGGAGCTCGATAACCCCCTCGGCTACTAGCTGCTTGAGCCTCTCGGCGTCTATGGGTCTAGTAGGCCTAATGCACTCGTGGGCCCCCACGATGCCCTTAGCCCAAGTGCGTGGCTGGAAGAGGTTCTGCATTCCGACGCTCTCTAGGTACTGCCTAGCGACAGCGATACCCGCGTCGGAAACCCTCGTGCTATCAGTTCGGTGGTAGGTTATCAACCCCATTTCGAATAGCTGCTGAGCGATAGCCATAGCCCTCTCGACGCTCATCCTCAGCACGGTCGATGCCTCGGTTAGGAGCTCGTCCGTCGTGAACGGCGGTGGGGGCGGAATCTCGACCTCCTCCTCGCCAACCTTCTCCAACACTATCTCCACCAAGCCGCCGCGAGCACCCTTCTCGCGACCCTTTTCGCGAGGCGCCTTCCTGGCTATGACCCTAAACGCCTCGGGGCTCGCAGCCTTAGCTATGTAGATAGAGATCTTCCTTCCATCGCCGTCTAGCGAGAATTGGAGCCTAGCGTAGTACCTCTCGGTTTCGGAATGCAGGTAGTTCTTCCTAACGACGTACCCTAGGGTCGGTGTCTGGACCCTACCCGCGCTAAGCGTCTTGATCACGATCCTAGCCACGGCAGCTAGCTTCATCCTCAGGTAGTCGGATAGGGCGAACCCTATCCACCTATCCTCGATCCTCCTAGCTATCTGAGCCTCGACCATGTTAATGTCTATGCCCCTAAGCTCCTCGATAGCCCTCGAGATAGCCTTCCTCGTAACCTCGTGGAACTCCATCCTCTGGATCCTCCTAGCGAAGGGGGCTAGGGTTATGGCTAAGTCGAAACCTATCTTCTCTCCCTCGGCATCGGGGTCGGTGCCGATCAAAACCTCGTCTACCTCCATAGCCAACCTCTTCAGCACGCTAACGACGCTCCCCGAGTCCTTGGTTAGGACCCTCAGCTTATCCTCGCCAACAACGATCCTAAACCTCTTACCGCTAGACTCGTGGGTATAGCCAAGCCTACACCTCGGGCACACTTCGTGCACTACGAACTGCCGACCGCACAGCAAGCACCTCTTCATCGAGCCGTAGATGGGTACGAACGCTGGTACCGATACCCTCGGGGGCATCGATAGGGTTCTAGGAACCAGCTTGATCCCGAAGATCTCGGGACCGCCATCGACTACCCCGAGCCCCGCCTCGCCGGCATCGCCGTACTCAACGACGTCGTATACGTGCCCACCGCTAGCGGTTATAGCTAGGTGCAGGTTGCCTAGATCCACTTCGTAAACCCTAGACGGCCCTAGGTCTCGATAGCTAGGCCTACCGAAGAACCTGGCTATGGTCCTAGCCTTATTCGGGCTCTCAACGACTATGAGAACCGTCTTGACTAGCTCCATGGGCGAGGCGCCGACCTTAACTGCCTCACCGCTAAGAACCTTCTTAACTAGCTCGCGATCCTTCTCCACCTCCTCGAGGATCCTCTCGAGCTCCTTGCTAGCGACGAGCTCGTCTAGGTTCCTAAACGCGAAGTCGTCTATGTAGAACCTAAGCCTCCTCTCCAAACCCCTTAGCAACCTCTCGTCGTCTACGAGCACAACCGAAATCCCCTGGGTAATGCCTCCCGCGAAGAGCCTCGAAGTCCTACCGCTAGCCTGTATATAGGTCGGCGCGTCGGGTATCAACATGTATAGCGTTCCATCCTCCTCGACTACCGCTACGTTCGGGTTCCTCCTAAGGGCTTCGACGATCTCCTTCCTCGAGAGCACCCCCTGTACGTAGTCGTGAACCTCCCTGAGTAGCGCTTGGTACTTCGTTTGCGTAGCTCCACGCTCAACAGCCTCAACAATCTCCTTAAGGGCTCCAGCGGATAGCGTTCTCAGCATCCTCCTCAGGTTAGCCATGTACGTCTCCATCCTCTTCCTCTCCTCCTCGGGAACCACCTCGATTAGCACGCCGAGCAACCTAAGCAGGGTTGTTGGCGAGTACTCGACTCGAGAGATATTGATTTTGTGCCTCGGCACGCCAACGAAGATAGCGTACCTAACCCTCTCGGGGAGGTCGAGGCCCCTAACGAGGAGCCCGTAGTAAATCGCTACGCCGACTAGCACCTCTATCTCTCCGCTCCTAAACCTATCTATTGTTTCGACGCTCGGCTTCCTAGCCGTAACCGCCTCGGCCTTGATGCCCCTAGCCCTAAGCTCGCTAGCTATCCTCTCCGCGAACTCCGCCCCGAGGTCTATGGGCACGAAGATTAGGCCCCCATCCCTCTTCAGGAGCTCGACTACCTCGATGAGGCGGTCGATAACCCTATTCTCGAAGTCCTCGCGCCCAACGATCTTGTAGCAATCCACTATCTTCCTGTAGAGCTCTAGCCTACCACCGATATCGAAGCCCAGTAGGTACCTAAAGAACCGGATCCTCCTACCCCTAGCCCTACCCGTAGCCGAGCTGACTACGACGATGCCCTTGCCCTTCCTACGCGCCTCCAGCTCCTTCTCTACGAGCCTAGAAGCGTAGGTAAGCCCTATCCTAGCTACGACCTCGCCAACATCGCTCTTAAACCACTTTCCAGCGCTTCTAGCCGAAGCCCTCCTAACCCTCTCGGCAAAGTCAACTAGATCCCTATCCCTAAGGCTCTTGACGAACTCCTCGAGCTCCTCGAGCTTTACCCTAACTTCGTCGCCTCGCTGCACGTACTTAAAGAGCTTCTTAACGTCCTCGAGCTTAACCTTGCTAGCCTCGACTGAAACGACCTTCGCGCCCCCCTCGCTTACCTCTATGGCTATGCCCATGTCGAAGCCTACTAGCTGAAGCACGTAGTCGATGAGCTTGCTACCCTTCATGATCGCGTCGACGTCGTCGACGAACGCGTAGTCCACCCTAATCCTCTCCCTAGTGAGCCTCTCGAGAACCCTCTCTTCGCAAACCTTGTTCGCTATCCTCTGGACCCTCTTGCTCTCCGGTAGCTCGAGTTCTCCACTGCATAGAGCCCTAACCATCTCGTTAAAGCCGGGTAGAGCCCACGCAAAGGGTAGCGCTAGGGGGTGGGCACCCTTCTTGAGGACCCTATTGAACTTCGCGTGTATGTAGGCCGAAGTGGTTATCAGCAAGTCGAAGTTCCCTAGCAACACCCTTAGCTCCACTTCAAACCTGCTAACACCGCTTGGCGGGGGTATCGATACTATGCCTTCGCTCACCTCCTCGAGTACGGCCTTAACCTCCTCATCGCTAACCTCTACGCCTAGCCCCCTAACGATCTCCGCGACCTCGCTAACCCTATTCAGCAGCCTCTCGACGAACTTCTTAGCGCGCTCATAGTACTGCTTCACCAAGACGCGAGTGGGGACGATTACGTAGGTCCTAAACCTCCTGCCTAGCCACAGCCTGTTTATCAGCGCTAGGTAGATGGCCGACACCAAGCCGAAGGTCGTCTTCCCCACGCCCGTAGGCGCTATCATAGCGAAGCTCTGCCCCTGAACCAGCCTGTACATCCACGCCCTCTGGATGCTCCACGGCTTGTTCCTAACGCATATCTCGAAGAACTTCTCGAACCCCTCAACGAGTCGGCGAGTCGTTACCAGCTTCTTGAACTCGCCGCCGAACTCCTCGAGGATGCTCAGCTTGGCTCCCCAAACGGCTTGCCTAACCCTCTGGGCTACGGAAGCGAGCTTCTCTAGCAACCTACCCGCTCGATCCTCTATCTTGCGGGCGTCTACCTCTAGCACCCTCATCACGTCCTCGAGCCTAGCCCCGGGCCCGAGGCCAAGGACCTTGGCTAGGGACTCAAGGACGTCCTTATCAACGCTACCGCCTTCGAGCACGGACTTAACGCTCTTGAGCCACTCGCTAACGAATAAATGCGATTCGTAGTCCCTTAGCAAAGCCTCGAACTCGCTCGCTAGCTCCTCCCCAACGACCTTCCTAAGGCACTTCCCGCAGAGGGGTATGCCCAGTAGCAGGAAGGAGTCCTCGATAACCCCTCCGCACCCGAGGCAAAGACCCTTGTACAGCCCCCTACCAACAACCGCCTTCCTCTCCTGACCCTCTAGAACCCTTACCTCCGTAGCCACAGCTACGGCCACGGCTAGGCATCCCCCGACGAGGCTGGGTTCCTCGATTAGTAGAGTTTTAGGGGTAACACTCCCTTATTAACCCTCTCTTCGCATCAACACACCTCCTCAACGACGATCCAGCTCGGGAGCTTATCGACGAACTTAGCGAACCTCCTATCTATCAACACGCCCCTACCACCCCACCTCATCAACCTCCCGAGGGCTTGAACCGTCTTGAGCAGCGCCCTGTAGGTGTAGGTAGCGTCGAAGCCGAAGAGCTTCGCCAAGGCGTTGAGCTCGGGGCTCGGAGGCGGGTAGGGCATGCCCGCCACGATGACCTTCCTAAGGCTCTTCGACGGGGTAACGCCTTCGGTAGCCCTACCCCCAGCGACGTCCACGATTACGGTGCCCTCGCCAACCCTATCGATTGCCTCGGGGGGCGCGATCCTAAACCCCTTTAGCGCTAGGATCCTCGCGAGCTCCTCCGCAATGGACTTGCTCGGGGCTACGACTAGGTTAGCAACGCTTCGATCAATGTGGTTGGCAACCGCCTCCGCTAGCCTATCGATGAAGTCGCTCCCCCTCTCCCTAAACCTCGTCGATATCGAGGTGTCTATCGATACCCCTACCCTAATCGGCGGGTCGCTAACCCTAAGCACTTTCCTACCCCTCGCTAGGGGCGGTGGTAGGTAAGCGGTTGCGAATAGCCTAGCCCTAGCAACGCTTATCCGGGGCTCCGTAGCGACGTAGATGGCGTCGGTAGAGGGATCGACGTAGGCTAGCCCCCTCCTCCACCTCTCCACGAGCTCGACGATCTCCGGGCAATCGTCGCCGCACTCGCTAGCCACCTTCTCCAGCGCCTCCATCACGTCGCTGAGGGACCCCCACTTCCTGTAGACCGATCTAAGCGCGTAGCAAAGCCTCGGGCTAACCCTCTTAAGGGCTTCGGCTAGCGCCCACAGGTAGTCCCTATCCACCCTAACCACGAGATTCTCCAAATCCTCGAAGATGGCGTGGCACTCGTCTAGGATAGCCACGTCCCAGCGGGATAGCTCTTCGACTACCTCGGGGTGCCTATGCAGGAACTCGTAGGTGGTAACTATCTTGCCCGTCGAGAAGGCGTAGACTAGGTGAGCTCGAAAAACGCAGCACCCAAGCTCCTTGCCAACGGCCTTTAGCTCCTCTGGGCTCGAAGCGCTCGAGCACTTAGAGACTACGAGCCTATCGACCCTCTCAACGCACTGCCCCGCAACCCTCATGGCGCGGCAAATCGATGGGAATACCGCTGGATCCACATCCAGCTCCTTGACGCAGAGGGCGTACCTACCGTAGAGCGGGGCCACCCGAAGCCCGAGGTCCCTAGCCATCGACGAGACGACGCTCATCTCCATCCTCGTCCTAACGACCATGACCCCCCTGCGAAACCTCTTCAACAACTCCACTCCGAGTAGCGTCTTTCCGAAGCCTGGGTAGGCTTCTAGGACTAGCTCTCCGCACCTCTCTAGCTCCTCGACAACCTCCTCGACGATGCTCAGAACCCTCTTCGCAGCGTCGCTAGCCATCTTGAACACGAAGGGTATCCCGAAAGTAATACCGCTACGCGCTTATAAGCTAGATCCCTTGGCTCGGTGAGCCAAAAAAGCGTTTTGATTGGTTTAGAAGGGTAGCGAAACGCCTAGCTGCGTAAACACCACTGCGATGGCTATGTAGAAGCACAGTAGCGCGTTTTCAAGCGCCCACGCTCCTGCCGCTCGGTGATACCTATTCTTCCCGTGCACCCAGCACAGCGTTATCACGAGAGCGCAGATGCTCCACATTAGCGCGGCGATTACGGGGTGCCCCAGCGTAATGTTCCAGAACCCGGCGAAGAACGTCCAGATGGCTATCGATATGTCTAGGAATACGAGGGGGCGGGGATCGAGGTTGAAGTAGTCGTTTAGCCATATGGCCGTCCACAGCACGCCGAAGATGCCGAAAGTCGTTGCGCCCACAATATCGTCGTAGAACACGAAGAGTAGTAGCGCCGTAACGAACTGCGCTATCCCACCGAAAGCCCAGCCGTTAGCTACGAGCGCGGCCCTGATCTTAGCGGCTTGCTCCTCGCTTTCCGCCTTAGGGAACCCCGTTAGTAGGTGTAGCCCGTAGGTTAAGGCAGCCGTTCCGTAGCCCCACACACCCCACGCTACGGGTAGAGTCGTCAAGGTTCACCGCCTTCGAATCGAAAAGCGGTTTTATGAGCTATAAGGGATCCGAGTTGAGACCTCTCTCTAAACGGGTTAGCGAACGGGGAGCGCGAAGGGTCTTAGCGGCGCCCTCAGCATCCTTATCCTAGCTAGGATCTCGGCGGTTCTAGCCCTAGCCCTATCGGCTAGCGTCTCGACGCTACCGAAGACTATGGCGCTAGCCGGGCACATCTGGGCGCAGGCAGGTGGTAATCCCTCGAGCCTTAGGCTCGAGCACATATCGCACTTAACTACGGACCTACCCCTACGGCTAATGCTGGGGACGCCGAAGGGGCATACGGCCGTGCACATCAAGCACCCTATGCACCTCCTCGGGTTCACGATCACCGCCCCCTCCTCGTCCCTCTCGAGGGCTGAGGTAGGGCACACCTCTATGCATGGAGCTCGCTCGCAGTGCCTACACGTTATGGGTACGAATAGCCCTGGCAGCGGCTCGTAGACGCTTATCAGCTTCTCCCCCGAGACGAAGCTGCACACTGCTTCACACGTTCGGCAACCCATGCAGAGGGTTATGTCTACGTAGAGGCCCTTCCTAGCCACGGGCATCACCTAAGGAACCTCTCTACGCTTAGAGCCGTCGCTAGAGCGTCTTCTACCGCCAACCCTATCTTCGAGGGGCCTAGAACTACGTCGCCGCACGCAAACACCTTGGGGTTCCCCGTGCGGTGGTTCTCGTCTACGACT
>CAZRDH010000062.1:0-10654 GCA_964598805.1 uncultured Desulfurococcaceae archaeon
CCACGCGAAACCCGTCGACGAAGTCCACGTAATGAGGAAGATCGTTGTTGACGGCTCTAACACGACCGGATTTCAACGAACGGCCGTAGTAGCCTTAGGAGGGTACGTTGACTGTCCTTCAGGTAGAGTACGGATACAGACCGTGACACTAGAAGAGGATGCTGCAAGGAAAATCGATGAACGAGACCATCTAGTCGTTTACTCACTAGATAGGTTAGGCATACCGTTGATAGAGATATCCACGGCTCCCGACATAAGGAGTCCCCAGCATGCAAAAGAAGTCGCTGAAACCATAGGCCTTCTCATGAGGTTAACGTATAGGGTTAAGAGGGGTATAGGGACCATTAGACAAGACATTAACTTGTCGATTAAGGGAGCCCCTAAGATCGAGATTAAGGGGGTTCAAAGGCTAGACCTGTTGCCTAAGGTGATAGCTAACGAGGCTCGACGACTCTATGGATTGCTAATGATTAGAGACGAGCTTGTTAAGAGAGGTGCAAGTGTAGAGGAAGTTCTGGCTCAAAAGCCCTACGACGTAACATATTTGCTAAAGGACGTAGAGAGTAAGCTCGTGAAAAACGCCTTGAGGCGCGGCGAGAAAGTATATGCGTTGAAGTTACCTAAATTTGATGGACTTTTAGGAGTAGAATTACAAGAAGGTCGAAGGTTCGGCACAGAGCTAGCTGACTACGTTAAGCAATGGACTGGGTTAAAAGGGCTAATCCATAGTGACGAGCTTCCAGGGTATGGAATAGACGAACGCATAGTCGACGAGATTAAGAAAGTCCTTAATGCATCTCCAGAGGACGCGTTCATCCTCATAATAGGCCCTGAAAATCGAGTACTCAAAGCTCTTGACGTCGTTAAGAATCGTGCTGCTGAAGCTATAAAGGGTATCCCTAAGGAGACGCGCGCCGCAAATGATGATGGAACAACGCGGTACATGAGGCCCCAGCCAGGAGCTGCTAGAATGTATCCTGAAACGGATATTCCCCCCATAAAGATAACTAGGGAATTGATAGAGGAGGCGCTAAAGCTCGTACCTCCATCACCACACGAAAAACTGAACGAATTAGTTAGAGTGTACGGGCTTAGCAGAGATTTAGCTAATCAGATACTCGTTAGCGAGTATCTACCACTCTTTGAGGAGCTCGCCCGAAAGTGCCGTAGGCTAACACCGACATTAATAGCCTCGATCTTCACGTCCATAACCGGAGAGCTCCGAAAAGAAGGAATAGACTTAGCACTCTTAAGTGACGACGTTCTTAAAGAAATCATTTTGACTTCCGATGAACTTGGGCTAGGCAAGGAAGCCCTAGTAACGCTGCTTAAGGAAGCTTACCTCCGCAAGATAACCGATCCCAAGGACATTAGGAGGCTCATTGAAGAAATAGGGCTCAAGCCTATGAGCGAGGACGAGATTAGAGAGTTCGTTAAAAATGTGATAAGGGATTACATTGACGAGGTGAGGAAGCGCGGAGAAAGATCCTTTAGCTTGATAATGGGGAAAGTCATGGCTAAGCTACGAGGTAGGGTCGATGGAAAGATAGTCGCTAAGATAGTGCGCGAAGAACTTCGAAAAGTCCTCTAATGCGAGCGCTAAGCGGTCAAACTGGTCTAAACCTCATCATCTCGAGAGCACGTCTTCAGAGCCGGAGATCCATTTCATCCCAGGTGACTATGTATTGTCAGTGGACCTAAATATGTGGATTAGATGGCGAGAAGAGGCTTGGCAGACTTTCGTTAGGGATATAGAGATTGGGTATGTTGACAGAGACATTGTTCGGTTCATAATGGATATTTTCGAGAAATGCCGCAATATATTCACCATAAGCTCTTGTAGTGGTAGAATAACGTTAGTGGATGCTCCATACCCCTGGGTCCGAAAGGAATCTACTGTTGTCTTTAAGAAACACGAAGCTGTATCCCTAGACGAAGTATTGAATGTTTTAAAGCAACGATGCGCCTATAGGCTATGGATCATAGCCTCAGGTCCGATTATGCATTTCGTAGCTAACTCATTAGACGTAGCCCAAAGACTCTTGAACATAGCTCGATCTTGCGGCTTTAAGCATAGCGGCATAATATCGCTTAGACGCGATGGCATTGTAGTCGAAGTGATTAGCGGTACATGGACCTCCACCTTGCTTAAGGAAGGCGATACCGTGCTTTTAGAAAGCGATAAACTAGCTATCGTCGTAAAGCTCTTTAACGACATACTCCTCGAAGGCAAATCGAGGCTCAAGGCACTTCACGAAGCAATACTCAAGTCATCTCTTTGATTACGGCAACCTATATAAAAGCTATTAAGCCTACTCCAACAACAATTCCGGGGTACATAGCTATGCCCAGCATATGGGATCAATTAAAGCCGTTGACACCGGGCCAGCAAGAGATGCTAGATGCCTTAAGGAACAAGAACTATGAGATCGTCGGGTTCTTCGGACCCACTGGTACAGGTAAATCACTGTTTAGCCTAGCTTACGGCATACAGTCGGTAATCGATAACGAATACCAGCGCTTCATAATCATAAAGCCCGTCGTGGATGTCGTAACTGGGGAGGAAATAACTATAACGAAATCCCCCGAGGCATTCATGGAGGCTGTTAAGAGCTACGTGCAGGATGTCATAGGCCCCTTCATAGGGTGGGAGAAAATCGAGGAGCTCATAAAGCAAAACAAGATTGTGTTCGCTGACTCTCGGTTCCTGAGGGGTAGAACGTTCGATGAATCGATAGTTTTCCTAGACGACATTCAGCTAATGAAGGCGGAGAGCATTATCGAGGCTGTAGTAAGAGTTGGGCGAAATAGCCGCTTAATAGTAGCAGGAGACCCCGTATTCCAAGCCTTAAGGGAAGTACAGCAAGATCCAGCTGCGCTAATTAGGGAGGTGTTGCTAAGCGAGGAAAAGTCGCGTGTTGTAGACCTAGGCATAAAGGATATCGTTAGAGAGGGAGCTAAGCGTGGAATAAGGCTCTTGCTCGAGTACAAAATGCGTGCGCGCCCATTGAGCGAGGAGGAGAAGAAGATCTACGATGTTATGAAAGCTAAGGCTCCAGATGCCGACATAGTCACAGTCCTAGACATCGTCGGGACAAAACAGCAGTTCGAGATAACTAGCGAGCACGTTCCGGATGCCTTAATAGTTGTTAAGCAAGGTCACTTAGGTAGATTAGTTGGGCGCGGAGGAGAAAGGATAAACGCTGCAGAGCAAGAGCTCGGAAAGAGACTCCGGGGCGTCGAGCTAAACCTTGACTTCAAGGATCTAGTACGAGCCGTACACCCAACCCCATGGATATGGAAACACATAGAGGAAATCGACTTTGCCGGGCCTAGCCTCCAGATCAAGGTATACGACGATGTAATAGGGGCTATGGTGGGCCAGCGAGGTGTATATGTAAGGTTCCTAGACTCAGTATTCAGAAAGCTGCTCGGTATAGGCGTGCGAGTAGTAGCTGTGGAGAGGCCCCGCCCTAGAAAGAAGTAACAAAGAAGCGAGGTAGTACTACCTTAAGCTCCTCAAGAAAGCTCTTCTCGTAATCTAAGTACTATATCAAAAGTTTTCTTTCCAACCATCAATGGCTCAAAACGATCCACAACAAGTTCGCCACTTACTAGCACGGTCTCAACACCGTAGAGGCCATCACATATTAACTCGTATAGCCCTTCAACGTCGAAGATCCTCGGCCCATAAGGCGGCTCCCTAAAGTTCAATATTATCAAATCTGCGGGATTCCCCTCAACAAGCTCCGATATGCCTATTGCGAAACCTCGTGGATTTAGGTTCGCCAATATTTTCACGACATCCTTAGGATTAAATCCCTGACTACTTAAGATCGATAGAAACTTCTGAGGATTCATCATCTTCGGATCCGTAAATCCTATGGCTTCTGATCCCCTCCACATCTCTATGGAGTCTATCACGATATTCCTACCGATATCTATGGACGAATTTATGCATACAATCCTATCACTAAGCCTCTTAACGTCGTCGCTCCTACAAGCATTGATATATGCATAGGCATCTAGTGACCTAAGCTCATCCAACGTTATTTCGGTACCGCTCTTACCGATAAGCCCAAAGCTAATGATGCCTCTAGGCAAAGCCTCTTGATCTACGACACTGCGAGACGCTACCTTAACCCCCTCTTTAAGGCTCTGAACTTCAGGAAATAGCAACCTAGTTCTAATCCATGCTTCCGAAACAGCCTTTGCAATCACATCAACATTATCTGCATCAAGCACCGTAGCCACTATCGATGTAGCACCCTTAAAGGATAGCAACGTTAAGGTGGTTTCTATTAGCGCCTTAATTTCGTCCTTGCTCAAAGAGCTTAGGCATTCACGAGCATTGCTACTACATTTGGATACATACGCTAAGGACAAGCCCTCTATACTACCAATGCCTAAGACGAATCCCGGCATTACTACTCGGCCACGACCATCAATTATGTATTCAGCAAACTCGTATTCTGGAGGCGGAGGGCCTTCACCAATAGCTTCTATGCGCCCTTTGTTTAAGTATATGTATCCACGCTCTATTACTGGCTTATCAACCCTAAACGTTAGTATCCTAGCATCCTGAATCAGAATCTTCATGACCACTTATCCTACGTGTTTATCTTTAGAGCTAGGTTAAAAGCTGTATCCTTTAAGAACTCCTACGAGCGTTTACCTAAGGTATTCGAGGAAAATCATGCTGTTGAGTTGCATACCTAGGGACTGCCTTAAGTACATAATCAAGACTCTAGAGGAAGCCTATAAGCTCAAGCTTTACGAATATAACTCCCTTATAAGCAAATGGCGCATTAAGCTAAAGCCCGTGCACATCGTTTGCTCGAGGGGTAAGAAGTACGTATACCTTGGGAGGTACTGGTATAGTGTAGAGTATTCATCGGGTAAGCTAAAGTGGGTCTACTTAGGTAAGGAAAAACCCTTTGAACACCTTCCAGATCCTCCGTTGAACCCCTTGGACATGGTTGCGACCTACACAAAAGGGGGTGATGTATGTATAGAGATTCCTGATGATATAAAACCCGAAGTAGTAATAGAGTTGCTTAAGGCACTCGCAACAAGTTAAACGCATTAACGATTTACACGATCTTTGACGCTAAGTAGTATTCGATTTGACCTCCTGCAGTAGTCGTGAAGCTGATGTATAGCGGTGCTTCGGTACCGAACTTTACGTCTATAGCGCTTCCCAGCCTAAGTGCATCAACTACTTTAGAGAGGTACTCTGCATCGAATGCCACATCACATTCCTTCTTGATGTTCAAGCTTATTAGCGTTCCACTTACTGACGAGAATCTATAGTTCGTTTTCTTCGTTTCGTAATCAAATAGTACTATCTCATCCCCTCTACCACGAACGCCTATAGTGTCCGTTAAGGCTGAGAGTTCTGAGATAGCAGTCCTAAAGGGGTTGGCTAGAACTGTTGCCTCAACATCGTACTCCACGTTTATTTCTGGAATCTCCTCGCTTACAACAGCTAGATTCCTAAACTTGTATCTTCTAACTGTCGTGCCCTCAAGCACTATCTCGACGAATTCCTCATTAGCGGCTATGGTTATCTTATCGTTCTTCTTTATGTGCTTCAAAGCCTTAACCAGATTTGCGACCGACATTCCAACCGATAGCTCCTCCTTAACGTCGAAATCCTGAAAAGCCTCTGGAGGCATGAATGCTCGAAAGAGTGCTATTCTCCCAGGATCGAGAGCCCTTACCTCTACGCCTTCAGGCTTAACGAGAAACGCTACTTCGTCAACTATTTCCGATACCGTCTTCAATATGTATGTGAATTCCTTAGCGCTAGGGTACGAGAATATTACTTTAGGCTCTATGGTTAGCCTAACGCTCATAGACCGCACCTCACCTAATCTATAGCTCGGCTTAGAGATTCATAAACTGCTACACGCAATGATGAGGAACCCCAAGCTGATACGTGATGAACCGTATGAGTGCTGAGTACTTACGCCGGGGACCCAGGGACTGTATGAATAGACCGTTACCTCAATCCTTATACATTCTCGGTAACGCAACCAGTCATCGGTGCGCAACATGAAGTGCCCTAACTGTGGCTCGGAATCCATAGTATGGGATTATCAAAGGGGCTACAGCGTTTGCACTTCCTGCGGGCTAGTGATAGAAGCCCTCTTCGAGGAATTCCTATGGGCTAGCGACCAAGACGAGTATCGCGAGTACCTACGCGCTTCAAGGTACATGCCAACAGTTAGAGAGGCGCTTGCATTAAAGCGCAGTAAAGTTGTGCAACGAGAGTTAAAGAACAAGGAGAACTTTGTTTCCATGTACGAAAAAGCTATAAGTAGAGCAAGGAAAAATGTTTTGGTAGATATCGATAATTTGCGAAACGGTAAGGGTAGAGTGTTTAAGCACGTAAAGGATCAAGATCTTGAGAAGCTCGTGCAACAAGATAGCGAATTACTAACGATACTGAAACACATTGTGGAGAAGGATCCTGTTCTCTCCTCAAGAACTTTGAGGGGTAAAGTAGCGCTAGCCCTAATGATACGCAGCATGATGAAGGGTCAGTACCCCAATATATCTGAGATAATTAGTATTACCGGCATTTCTAGAACCCATGCAAGGCGATTACTCACGTTATTAGAGAAGAGGTTTGAGAGGCTAACTGCATAGAGCATTGCTGCTAAGTATTTATCTTTTTACGCCACACAGAGAGCGGGTTCAGCAACATGATCCTCGCGATAGTCAGCGATACTCACGATAATATGAGTGCCATTAAAAGCCTCCTGAATGAGTTTAGGAAGTATAGACCTTCTATAGTAGTGCATTTAGGCGATATAGTATCTCCCTTCGCATTGAGGGAGCTACTAACGTATCCAGCCAAGTATATCATAGTATTAGGGAACAACGATGGCGATAAGCTACTCCTACGAGAAATCTCCATGAAGGCTGGAGCCCTCATTAAGGATGGGTTTTACGAGTTTACAATCGATGGAAAGAGGTTTTTAGCGCTACACGGTTTTGGCTCAAAAGATACTACGCTATCTATCGTCGAGGCGCTCGCTAATTCCGGGAAGTACGATGTCGTACTTTACGGCCACACGCATAGCCCCGATATAAGGGTCGTAGGAAAGACCTTGGTAGTGAATCCGGGTGAATGTTGTGGCTACTTAACAAATAGAAAAACGTTTGCATTACTCGATACGGAGCGCATGACTGCATCGCTCATCGAGATCCCGTAACCATCTCTTTAAGCCTCGCTATCTCATCCTTGAACTTATAGCTTAGAACTATGTGCTGAGGATGATTCGCCCTCACGAGGTCTAGCCTAGTTACGCTAGTATTCTTAGGCGCACCCTTTAATCGTGTCGGGTCTTTACGAGCTAATTCTACGCATTTAGCTAATGCTTCCGCGTACTTGTCTATACTCTCTTTAGGCTCCGTCTCGGTAAGCTCCACCATAAGCGCTTCCTCAACTATCAATGGGAAGTACGTTATCGGCGGATGAAGTCCTTGATCCTCTAGGCACTTAGCAAGCTCGTCAGCTCCTACGCCAGTTTCCTTCTTCAATTTCGCGGCAGACAACACTACCTCATGCTTTCGAGGCTTGTTGCGATCGTGAGTTAAATCCACGTACTGAAGAACCCCTAGTTTACGTAACTCAGTCAAGAAGTAGTTCGTGTTTAACACCGCTACCTCAGCTACTTCACGCAGGCCTTTAGCCCCGAGCATAGCTATGTATACAAAGGTCCTTACGAGCGCCGGTATCGATCCGTAGAAAGCCCTTATCATGCCTATGCACCTACGGCACTCGTAATCCCAATAATACTTCTTTCCATCGAATGCCAGAAGAGGCCTCGGCAAGTAATCAACTAGCTTCCCCTTAGCGCACACAACGGCTCCTCCAGGTCCTCCTCCCCCATGTGGTGCGGAGAACGTCTTATGAAGGTTTAGGTGAACGATATCGAAGCCCATGTCCCCGGGCCTAGCAATGCCTAGAATGCCGTTTAGATTAGCACCATCGTAATAGAGGATCGCGCCAATGCTATGGAGCTCTCGAGCGATATCGAGTATCTCATCCTCGAAGAGCCCGAGCGTGTTGGGGTTCGTAAGCATCATCCCCGCAGTCCTGCTGCTTATCGCGTTCCTAAGGGCTTCCAGATCTACCGTCCCGCGACTGTTCGTAGGAATCTTAATGACTTTGAACCCCGCCATCGCAGCGCTAGCGGGATTAGTTCCGTGAGCACTATCGGGTACGAGTATTTCGTCCCTATCCTCCCCTAAATCCTCAAAGTACTTCTTTATCATTAGAACTCCCGCCAACTCCCCTGCAGCCCCTGCTGGAACTTGCATGCAACACCTATCCATACCCGTTATTTCCGCAAGCCATCTCTCAACCTTGTACAGCAACTCCAGGAAGGGCTGTATGTACTCTTCGAGGTCCTCGGGATGTAAATCGCTTAAGTTTAGGTGCTCTAGGACTTCGTTGCAGACCTTGGGATTGTACTTCATGGTACACGATCCTAGCGGGGTTGTGCCGACGTCTACGCCGTAAGCCATTTGAGATAGCCTAACAAAATGCCTAACGACTTCCAACTCCGATAAGTTCGGTATGGAAAGCTCGTTTCTCGCGATATCCAGCTCCCTAATCCTTTCCTCTGCAAGCCTTTCGTACTCTATGAATTCGTCTTCGAACGGAATCCTAACTCCGCTTCGCGATGCCGATTCGTACTCGAATATCAATGGCTCGCGCCACTTAGCCTGCCTCCACATTAAGCCAGCACCTCCTTAAGCATGTTAACGAGCGTCTCTATATCCCTCTTGCTATGGGCTTCCGTAACGCATATAGACATCAACCCCCTTAGAGACTCATCGAATTTCCCTAGGTCGCTACCGCACAGCACCCCCCGCTCCCTAACCTTCCTCAAAACGTACTGCACATCATGTGAATCAAACCTGACGACCACCTTCATGAAGTGAAGTGAGTTCTCGTATAACACGCTGGCACCCTTAATCCCTTTAAGCAACTCCATTAAGTAAGCCGTTCTCGCAGCAATACTCCTCGACAACCTCCTCAATCCATCGCCACCTAGCCACGAAAGGTAGATAGCTGCGGCAATAGCCATTAACGCACTATTCGTTGTTATGTTCGAGGTCGCTCTCTCTCGACGTATGTGCTGCTCACGCGTTTGGAGAACTAGCGCGTAGCCTAAGTCGCTACGATCTTCCGTTACGGTCATTCCGACTAACCTTCCCGGTAACTGTCTGACGAACTTTAGGTCCCGTTTCGTACCTAGTATGCCGAGCGTCGAGCCTCCATAGAATAGGCCTAGACCTAGAGGCTGGCCCTCGCCAACAACTATATCCGCCCCTAGCTCGCCTGGAGGCTTGACCATTCCTAGCAGTAACGGGTTAGCAAATACTATGAGTAGCGCACCCTTACTATGACATGCATTCGCGAGTTCACTAATCCTAGGCTCGACTACCCCGAATACGTTTGGAGTCTCGACTATTACGGCGGCTGTATCTCCATCCACCAACCCCGTTAGGGCGTTCACGTCCGTAAAGCCGTCGCGATTCAGCGGAGCTTCCACTAGCTTCACGTCAATTCCTGAAAGCCACGTTTTCAATACTCGCTTCTTTATCGGGGTAAGCCCTTGCGATACAATGATTTTGCGCCTTCTCGTTATCCTCAAGGCCATTCTAGCCGCTTCGGCTAGCGCCGTCGTGCCATCGTACATAGACGCGTTGACTACCTCGACACCATATAGCTCGGCCATTATGGATTGGTACTCGAAAAGCGCTTGAAGAATCCCTTGATTTATCTCAGGAGCGTAGGGGGTATAAGCGGTATAGAACTCGTTTCTGTACATGAGCTCCTTGACTATAGATGGAACGAAGTGGTAGCAAACCTCTATGCCCGCGAAGGGTGGTATAACGTAGTTTCCTATTTCCCTCCCAATCTGCTTAGCAAGCCTAAGTATCTCGTACTCTGAAACTCCTTCACCATTAGGTTTAAGGCCTACGTTCAGCAACCTATTTAACCTAACCTCCTTAGGTATATCGGCAAACAGCTCCTCTATGCTCGAAACCCCGATTTCGCGAAGCATCTCCCTCTTTATGCTTTCGTCGCTATTCTTAATCCACGGGCTCTTCATGATCACTTCACTCAAGATATCTAGGAAACCTTAAGTAATAATTAGCGGTAGTGCACGCGTGGATGCGGATCTTGCGCGCCACACCCCTAATAGATATACACAAGGAGCTGGGGGCGTCAATAGGGGAGTTTGCAGGAGTTAAAACAGCGCTCGACTTCGGTAATCCTATCGAGGAGCACACAGCTACGAGATTGCATGCCACGGTATTCGACCTAAGCCACATGGGGAGAATCCTAGTCGAAGGACCGCAAAGCGACGAGTTTCTGGATAGGCTAATCCCCAAGGACGTGTCAAAGTCTAGAGATGGCTACATGTTTGGCCCTACGGCATTCCTAAATCAGCGCGCGGGATTTGTAGATGACGTAATGCTGTATAGGTTCAACCGCGAGAAGTGGCTGATAGTCTGCAACGCGATTAACATCGAGAAGGTAATTAAATGGCTTGAATCGTGGCGCGAACGCTTGGGATACAACAGCATTTCAATCAAGGATATAACGATGGAAACTGCTATGATA
>CAZRDH010000063.1:0-5479 GCA_964598805.1 uncultured Desulfurococcaceae archaeon
GAGGAACAGGTTTTCGCGAGGATAGACATCGATTGCCGTACCCATTCTATGCGGGTAGTAAGGGCTGTTAAAGAAGGAGATGAACTCCGCGAACCTCAAGTCGATGACGGTGCCCGTCCACGGCTCGTAGAGCACGAACACCCCTCCCCCACCCGCTACAAACCAATCGGGTTCTAGCTACGCTTCGCGACCCCGATAACCGCAATCGCTTCCCAGCTCGTTGCTCGCTGTACTCGCCTCCCTAAAGCGGGCTAGAGTCGTAGCGTAGCGGATTGGCGGAGGTCTTGATTCTCTTGAGAACGGCGCAGTATACGTACGTGATTCCCCCTCTATACCTCGCTTCGTATAGGTCGTCTACGCGGATTTCCATAGGGTACCTCCTAGCTACTTCATGCGCTAACTTCCTAGCCCAATAGGGTTTGTAGGGACCCGCTGCGAGAATGCATACGGTGTTCACTAACTGCTTGTTTACCGCATAGTCTATGAAGTTTAGGTGCGGCTTCATCTGGCTGTAGAGGATTTTCTCTGGTACCGCTACGCGGACAACGGCTATCCTAAAGTATTTTCCTCTGAATATCGGTTCGCTAAGCTGTCCTCTGGATAGGCGGTATAGGAAGTCTATGAGGTCGTTAATCTCGTTGACTAGATCTGGCGGAGATCGCGGGTATATGGACGATGTTACATCGATTATTTCGGGAAGGAGCAATCTAATCACTAGGTTCTGAGAGTAGATCTCGTCGAGCTTATCAAGGATTTCGTATAGCCTATGGAGTTCCGATCCACTGCATTGCGACTCGATAACGTTCTTAATCTCGTGCACGAGGTACGGATCGTTCTTGGCGATGTCACGCGCGATAAGGTAGTTAAAGGCGTTGAGCAGCAAGCTATCGGTAATGACGACGCTCATTGTTGGGGGAAACACGTGCTGAATATACGTGGTTATGGCTATAGCCATGTTCTTCCTCATGTTCTTGCGGTGCCTAAGCCTAATGATGATGCGCTTCCTATCTAGAACGGTCTCTACCTCGTCAGTATTAGTCCACTCTATCTTTACTCTACGTAGATTCACGCTGAAGTACTTCTCGAGCCTTCTTAGCTCCTTAGCAACGTTGAGCTCGATGAACTTAGTGATGTACCTCTTGTGCTGAGCCTTGCTAATGTGCGCTAAGATGCTTTAAACGAGTAGTAGCATTCTATCGAACGAATCGGGGTGAACGAGCCACCAGGTAATGAGCGATACGAATAAGCAGCCTAGGTACGCTAGCACCGATTGAATTAAGGACTCTAGTGCCGAGAGCATGCTTAGCAACGCGGCGTTTACTCTCGGTGGCTAAGCTCCTCGGCTATCCTAACGGCTTTGTATAGGCACGCGCTATCATCGCACACAACCTTGATGCCGTCCCCCGTCTTGAGGAAGGCTCCGAGGTTTCGAAGCGTAACCCTCTTGCCGCAGATAAAGCACTTCGCGGTTCCCCTCACTAAATCGTCGTAGAGCCCTAGCTTCCTAGCGATCGCCTCGAGGTCATCGTCGAAGAAAGCGGGTATGCTCACCTTCTCCGCCCTGAGCTCTCGCAGCCTCGGTATCTCCATAGACCTCCCGTACCCTACCCCACGCTAAACCCGTATATAAATAGCGTATGGGTGTCAACCCCATCGATGCGAAGCCTAGGGCTACCCCTATCGAGGGCCTCGATGCTCTCTCGACGGACGGTCGCCGTGCTCGGCTTCGAAAGCGATTTGCTTCGCATGCGCTGCGCGTTAGCGCGGGGGCTCGTGGGTGCTCCGAAGGGGTTCGCTAGACACTTACTGCTTAGGCTTAAGCGAGTAGTTGAGGCGAGCGGCGAGCTCGGTGACCTCATCGCTGTTTTGGGTAGCGTGCTTAGCGAAGGCCTCTACTCCGAGGGTAGCGGTGCTCGCGTAATTCGCGTTGATTCTCCGCGCGCGTGCGAGGGGTGCTGGGTGGAGGTGGCGGTGGAGCTCGATTACGGGAAGTGCGCTGAGGGTAGCTGCCTAGAGACCCCGTGGAGCTGCGTCGAGAAGGGCGCTGCGATAGCTAGCAAGCTAAACGCTTTGCTACTCGAAGCGCTAGCGATGCGCGGAGAAGCGCTTAGGAGCGCAACCGAGGTGCTAACCGCATCGCTACCCACCCCCAGCGGAATCTGGGTCGCGAGCTCCTCGACCCAACCATCTTCACGATGCTCGCAGCAGCGAACATCGTTGCCAACGCCGCGAAGCCTCGAGCGGAAACCCGCGAACACGCCTACGTACTGAAGTACGAACCCTTTACCCAGCTCGTAGCCGCGACCCGATTACCTCGAGAAGCAGAGCGATAGCACCGAGCCCACGCGCCTCCGGTTTTCGCGTAGCGCCTTTGCGGAGGGCTTATATACGGTGTCTGCGTATACGGTGTGTGGAGTGGGTCTATGTCTACGGCTGTACTGTCTATTAGGGTTCGTCGCGAGCTTAAGGAGGAGGCTGAGAAGCTGGGTATCGATATTAGGAGCGTTGTCGAGAAGGCTCTTGAGGAGGAGATTCGTAGAGCTAAGTTGGCTAGGTTTAGGGAGCTCGTTGAGGAAGCCCTTCGCTCCATGGACGTGGGTATCGATGAGTGGGTTCGAGACATTAAGGAGAGTAGGTTCGAGGGCTAGGGAGCGCCATGGCTAGGTACCTCCTCGACGCTTCCGCTATATACCCACTCGCGCTGAAGCTAAGGGAGAAACTCCTTGAATACGCGGATAGGTTCGCGGTGCTCGACTTAACGATCTACGAAGTTGGTAACGCTATCTGGAAAGAAGTTAGGAGGGGTAGGATTAGGAACCCCACGATCGTCGCGAAGCTCTTCGAGGAGATCTTCAAGAGCTTAACGATGCTGAAGCTCGAAACCCATCTACGCGAAGTCCTCGAGCTCGCCATTGCCGAGAGCCTCACGTTCTACGACGCTACATACCTATTCGCAGCGCGAATCCACGGCCTGAAGCTAGTTACGGAGGATAGGGACCTACTAAGGTTCCCCGAAGCCCTCGACACCGATACGCTCCTCAAAGAACTCGAAGCCTCCACCCATTGAATAACCGGGCTCGACTCTAGAGCAACGCTACTTCAATGCCCTTAGCCTAGACACCGCGCGCATCCACTACGCAGTTGCGGAGCCCAGCGTTAGCAACCCGGGGAACCGGTTTACGTAGCTCGAGCTCGCTTCCGGGGGTAGGGCTAATAACCTTTCCCTAGAGTGGGGCTGGGGGCGAGGGGTAGGCGAGCGGTGTCTAGCGATGTGCCAACGATCTCGGTGGTTATGCCGGTGTACCGCCTATCTAAGCTCGTTACCTACTCGATTAAGGCCGTCGAAAAGGTCTTGTCTAGGCTGGGAGCGAGCTACGAAATCGTGGTTGTAGACGATGGTAGCCCCGACGACACCTATCAATGGGCTTTAAGGGCTTCGAAAAGCCCTTGCGTAAAGGTCTATAGGCTCCCGCGCAACATGGGGAAGGGCTTCGCCCTCATCTACGGCTATAGAAGGAGTAGGGGGAGGATCATCGTTTTCCTCGACGGCGACCTAGATATAGACCCTAGGCAGGTATGGCTACTCCTCGCAGCCCTAGCCAAGCACCGAGCAGACATAGCCATAACGAGTAAGTGGCACCCCCAATCCAAAACCATCGCAACCCCAATCAGGAAGCTCCTAAGCAAGTCCTTCATAGCGCTAGAGCGGCTAGTGCTAGGGATTAGGCTTAGCGATACCCAGACAGGGGCGAAGGCGTTTAGGAGAAGGGTTCTCGACGCAGTAGCCCCTCGCTTGAGGATTAAGAGGTACGCGTTCGATGCTGAGCTCCTGTACATAGCGATGAAAATGGGTTTTAGGATCGTGGAGGTACCCGCCCTATGGAGAGTTAGGTTAGCATCGAGGTTTAGCCCTAGGGAGATCCTCAGGATGCTCCTAGACCTCCTAGCCATCGCCTATAGGAACCGCTTTGCGTTCGGTGGTTCCCGTGGATAGGCTAAGGATCCTGTGGATGAACTGGAGGTGCATTAAGCACCCCTTGGCTGGTGGAGCCGAGGTCTATACCCACGAAGTGGCTAAGAGGCTCGCTGCGCAAGGACACGAAATCGTGTTGATCACCTCTAGGCCTCGGGAGCTGCCTAGGGAGGAGGTGCTTGATGGTTATAGGGTTGTTAGGGTCGGCGGCAAGTACACGGTGTACCTAAGGGCTAGGCAAGTGTATAGAGAGCTCGTAGCCCACGGCTGGAGGCCCGATATCGTTATCGACGAGGTTAACACCATCCCCTTCCTAACCCCTCTCTACGTCGAGCAGCCGATAGCGATGCTCATACACCAGCTATGCAGAGAGTGCTGGAGCTACGCCATACACCCCCTAGCACAACCCCTCGGCTGGTGGCTAGAGAGGAAGCTCCACAGCATCTACGCTAAAGCCGCTAGAAGCGGGAAGGTAAGGGCCGTAATCACCGTCTCTCCAAGCACTAAAAGCGATTTGCTCGAGCTAGGCTACCCCGAGAACTCTATACACATCGTTTACAACGGCCTCGACTGGGACCTATACAGAGACTGCGCAGAGCTATGCAGAGAGAAAGACGATTTAGTGACCTACGTAGGTAGGATCACACCGTATAAGAGACTCGAAGACTTGGTGAAGGCATGGAGAGAAGTAGAGCGAGAACACAGTAGTGCAAAGCTTGTCATAGCAGGTAGAGCAGAGCCAAAATACCTAGAGAAACTACGTCGACTAACCCAAAAACTAGACCTAAAAACAATAGAGTTTAGAACGAACATACCACAACACCAAAAGAAGATGCTACTAGCAAAAGCGAAGATCTTAGTGTATACATCGACTAGAGAGGGATGGGGACAAACAGTAATCGAGGCAGCAGCATGCAGAACCCCAGCCATAGCCCACAACGTACCCGGACTAAGAGACTCAGTAAAACACGGTCAAACAGGCATCCTCGTAGAGCCCAGGAACACACACCAGCTAGCACAAGCAATAATCACGCTACTCACAGACAGCAACCTAAGGAACAAACTAGCGGAGAACGCATATGAATACGCACAGCAATTCAATTGGAATAAAACAGCCGAGGAATTTCTTGAAGCACTAAAATGGTGTTGAGCACTAGTGCACTTCCAACGCTATTACACTACGTAAAGTGATTGAGAATTCGCATCCTTATCACTCTATATCGCGCTGTACTAGCAACACATTTCTACAGTAATATTCGCAGTAACATAGGCATTGTACTGCTTATCAGGGTTCACTTCAACTTCGATAACGTACGTCCCCGTATGCGGTATTTCAATGTCGATGCTCTTACTTCCCGTAGCAGAGAATTCAGTTATATTGAATACCACGTCGTGCTCAATCGTAGTCGGACCCCTAATCCTAACAGTTGCTACAAACCGCCCTTCACAGAGAAATGCTAGGCAATTCCATGCACCATCTACAGCCTTGATATTCACCCTTAACCT
>CAZRDH010000064.1:0-19608 GCA_964598805.1 uncultured Desulfurococcaceae archaeon
CGTGACACCGCGACACTTAAGTATATTGTCGTCGACTAAAGTCTGAATAGCTCTCAGCAGCATTACCTCCGTTAATAGCGTTGATACGGCTATTATCGTTGGAAATGAGATCCTCAGCCTTAACGCACTCTTGTTCGAGACTACGAGCTTAATCGGGTTCGAAGTAGCTAGCGAGAGCGTGTATCGAGGACCCTCTACCCTAAGGGCTCTTACACCGCCGAGCTCTCTGCACTGACGCGACTTAGGTATCTCGGTTAAGTACACGATTATCGAGCTCGCATTACTTAAGTACACTCTTAAGTTACCGACCTCTAGGACTCCAGCTACTATGTTTGCGCTAACGCGCTTGAGAATCCCCTTGCCCACGATGTGTATGCGAACTCCGTTGAAGTTCATGGCTGTCGAGATGGGCTTGCTACTGAATGTGCTAATGTCTGTAGCTTTAAGTATTTGAGGAGGTAATGCGTATGGCGAGCATAGATCAGCAAGTACTCGGGGAAACCGCGGAGGGTCAGCTCGCGGTAATTTCTTCATCTTCAAGGGGATCTGAAGGGGGCAAGTATCTTCATCCCCGTCAGCGGCTACCAATCTCAGCATCTCGAACTCAGTATCGGCCAAGCTCTTCATCCGCTTTGAATCCAGTAGTAAGAACTGTGTGGTAGGGCAAATAAGGTTCTAAGCTTAATTCGAAGCTAAGTACACAACTTCATCCTGTGGGGAAAGCCTTGAGCCTCGCGGCCAAGATGAAGGATGTTGTTAGGAAGTTGGGTGGTGAAAAGGCGTTTCTATACCTTGCTAAGGCTAAGGAGGTTGAAGCTCGCGGCATAAAGGTAATATCGTTCGGTGTAGGCCAGCCCGATATACCTACATTTGACAATATCTGCGATGCTGCGAAGAAGGCTCTAGATGAGAAGTTCACTAGCTACACGGAAACAGCTGGGATAAAACCCCTTAGAGAAGCAATAGCTGAATACCTCAATTCTAGGTACGGATCCGATGTAAAGCCTGAGGAAGTTATAGTTACTACTGGTGCAAAAACAGCGATCTTTCTAGCCATAGCGGCGTTCGTGGGTCCCGGAGACGAGGTTATAATTCACGATCCTTACTACCCGGCTTACGCCGAGGTAACTAAGTTATTCGGTGGGAAGCCCGTTTACGTACCTCTAAAATTCGATTCCGAGAAAGGGTTCGAGCTAGACCTTAAGAAAATTGAGGAGAGCGTGAGCGATCGCACCAAGATGATAGTTCTCAACAACCCTCACAACCCCACGGGAGCTGTCTTCAGCGAGAAGGAGGTGAGGAAGCTACTTGAGATCGCTAAGGATCACAAGTTGCTGCTCTTAGTAGACGAGATCTACGATAACTTTGTTTACGAAGAGGGAGCGTTTCGTAGCGTCTTAGAGTTAGAGCCCGAGTGGCGCAAATACGTGCTATACGTCAATGGCTTTAGCAAGACCTTCTCCATGACAGGGTGGAGGCTAGGGTACCTAGTCGTTGATAAGGAGGTAGCTGACCCCATAAAGAGGCTGGCTACGAACGTCTATAGCTGCGCGCCTAGTATAGCTCAAAAGGCTGGGATTGCTGCGCTTAAGGATCCTAAATCGTGGGAGGAAGTTAGGAAAATGATTGAGGTATTCAAGCGTAGATGCGAGGTTATGTACGAAGCCCTTAGGAAGTTGCCGGGATTTGAGGTTTGGAAGAGCCGTGGAGCGTTCTACATGTACCCGAGGATCAAGGGAGTTCTGGATAGGCTAGGCATGGACGTAGAGACATTCACGCTGTGGCTACTAGAGAAGCACGGCGTTGTAATTCTACCAGGCACGGGGTTCTCGGAGTCTAATATGGGGCGCGAATACGTTAGGTTCAGCTTTGCGGTATCGGAGGATAGGATCGTTGAAGGAGTGGAAAGAATTAAGCGCGCTATCGAAGCTCAACTCGGGTAAAGAATTGTAGACAGGTTATCAAAGCTCACACGCCTTTTATTCTCGGGATAGAAGGGTATGAAGGTTGTAGCGTTTAAGGTAGACGACGAAACTTATAAGAAGCTCGAAGAGCTTGCGCGAAGCAAAGGCTTACTTAGCGTAAGCGAGGTCGCTAAGATCGTGCTACTAAAAGCGTTGGAGGAGGGTGCACACCATAAGATCCCCAGTAGCGATGTTGAGGGTGGGAGCCATAGGGCTAGGCAAGTGATTGAAAAGCTGCTCGTCGTAATAGATAGGAAGATTCAGGATAAGATCAACCCCTTTACTTCGAAGATAGACGATCTCGCTAGAAAATACGCTGAGCTCGTCGAGAGAATAGAGAGTTTAGAGGATAGGATTAGGGTTGTTGAGCAGCGCGTTGCGAGCATAGAGGATAGGCTAGGTAGCGCCGTAAAGACTGGTACCACCGTTTCGAGCGAGCGTAGCGAGTTAAAGAAGGAGAGGAAGAAGCGAAGCGTTATGGAGATATTACGCGAGCAGGGAGTTCTATTCGAGAGCGATATAGCTAATAGGATTAGGGATAGGGATACGTTCTTCTTGAAGCTTCAGCGCCTAGGAGCGGTGGTATTAGAGCTAAAGAATGAACGCGTTGCGGTAGATCCGGAGTTCTGGAAAGAGTTTATAGATAAGGTGCAGAAAATGAGTACGAATTCAGAGGAGGAAATCGCGAAGATACTGGATGAACGCGAATTCAGATTGTTTAAGGCGCTACGAGAATCTGCGTTGATATACTTCGATGCTGTGTCCGGTAGGTGGAGGCTGTTGATATGATGATGCTCAGCCGCTGCTGATGAAAGAGTATGATGAGAGAATCCCCAACTGATTTAACACCTAATCCTGTGCTCCTTAATGCAGAGCTCCATATCCGGCATAACGTGCGTAATTATGGATTTTACTGCGCCTACGGCCTCTCGTATTAAGCTACGCTTTTCGATAATGGCATCTTCGTCTCTGAGGTTAATCTCGTCCCTAAAGCTGTTTACCCGGTACCTAATGATCGAGCCCTCGAACTCTAGCTCGCGGTGGTCGTAAGTAACCTTTAGTTTAGAGCCGTCGAAGGATATGGTTATGCGCGGCTCTAGCTTTACGAGCGTTACAATATTATCGTGCTTAGAGAGGAACCACCTATGGCACAGTCTCGTAGGGTTAGGCAGGTTCCTCTCTAAGCAGTGAGCTAAGGCTAGGAACCTTCTTAACAACGCTAATGTCGACTGTATATCGGATAGGATATCCCTATATGTTCTCTTAGCTTTACCCTCTCCTGAAACGGACTTTAGCACCCCTCCAACGCTTTTATAAAGGCTATCCACGGTTCGTAACATTGCCTCTATCGCCATGGCGCTCACCATGTGCTGAGCGAGACTCTACGACTTTGGATAATAAGCTTATTGATCCTCGGCTAATTATGCATATGAAGCAAATCCTCCTAACGCTATCGATATCCATTGAGCATCTTGGGCACACGATTCGGCCGCAAAATGCGCAGTGCGTTGTGCCTAAGTTGGAAAGGCATATCGAGCACGTTGACGATGCGCAAAGCGTACACATACCACGCTTATGATCGTAATGCGCTTCGCAAACCCATCTACCGCATCGGCTACACTTATACTTAGCTTCCTTGCTTAGACAGAGCTCGCATCTTAACCCTATAGGGGGAACATCTATAAATTCGGGTGCAAACCCATAGCTTGCGGGATGACCTGAGGGACACCTCTGACTAGATGATGTGGGGTGGAGCGACGGGGACCGCATTGCCTTACAACCGCTAAAGCTCTAAGACCCATTCACTCCTATCCTTGTAGTCAAAGACCTTGACGCCTATCTTAGCTAGCTCGGACCTAATCCAGTCGCTTAAATCGTATAACCTCCTCTTTCGTAGCTCCGTTCGCACGGAGATTACGATGTCTATAGCTTTGAAGAGTGCTTCACGGAGCTTTTCATCTCCTGAGCTAAACACGTTGCTAAGGATTCCTAGAACTTCATCGAATTCCCTTAGTATCGATAAGGCTCTTAGCGGTATTGCTGCAGAGCGAGAGTTAATAACCTTCGTGTTGATTACTTTAACGAGCTCTATCAACGCCCTTAGCGCTTGGGGTGTGTTGAAGTCGTTGCTCATTGCCTCATGGAATTCTCTCCAAAGCTTGTTTAGCGCATGTAGCGTTTCTAACTCATCCTCTCCTAAGCGGCTCGAAGGCTCGAGCTCGCTCGCAAGCCTTAGCGTTAAGGATGCAGCGTCGCTTATTCGGCGATATAGGTTCTTGAAGGTCTCGAGAGTTTCCTCGGAGAACTCGAGTTGTTTCCTATAATGCGCTGAGAATATCCATAGGCGCAGGACCTCAGGACCCCACTTACTCAATGCTTCGTCGGCGTAAACGACGTTGCCTAAGCTCTTACTCATCTTCTCTCCTCGAATTGTTAGGTAGCCTACGTGAATCCAGTACCTAACCCAAGGCCTTTGAGCGCCGAAGGCGGCTTTGGCCATAGCCAGCTCGTTTTCGTGATGAGGGAATATGAGGTCTTGCCCCCCTCCATGAATATCGAACGACGTGCCTAAGTACTTAGAAGACATTACGACGCACTCCGTGTGCCATCCTGGCCTACCTCTTCCCCACGGCGATTCCCACCACGGTTCTCCAGGTTTAGCCGCTTTCCATACGGCGAAATCGAATGGATGGCGCTTCTCCTTTAGGAACTCCTCTTCTTGCCTCCATTCATCCTGAGATAGCCTACCAGAGAGCTCACCATACCTAGGTATCGTGGTGACATCGAAGTACACTGAGCCGCTAGGGGCTACGTAAGCATGTCCCTTATCTATGAGTAGTCGCGTGAACTCTATGATCTCGTTTATGTGGTCCGAAACCCTGGGATGTATATCCACATTTATGCGTAGCTTCTTCAAGACGTCTAGGTACTCCTTAGCGTACCTATCCGCTATATCCTTCCAGCTAACGCCTTCCTTCCTTGCGCGGTCTATGATCTTATCATCGATATCCGTTATGTTCTGAACGTGGATAACATCGTAGCCCCTAAGCACTAAATACCTCTTAATGAAGTCGAAGGCTACGTAAGCCCTTATGTGACCTATATGAGTCTTGTCGTATACCGTTGGTCCACAGAAGTAAGCTCGTACAAGCGGGGGCTCTAGAGGATTGAATTCCTCTAGCTTCCTACCGAGAGTATTGAATAGCTTAATCGACACAAAGGCTAACCACCGCGGTAGAGATCGTCCTTTAGCAAGATATATAAACTCTTCTAGTATTGGTTATATGAATTCTTGGAACTGGTTAGCGATGTGCAGTATCGTGAGCTTGTTATCCTTATTCGTTCTGCTAATCCTTATCTTAATCGGGTGCTTAGCTGATGCTAATGGGGGGCTGCATCGCGATAGCCCTAGCTTCTGAACCTTCTTCTCTATCATGTCTATTAGCACAGTTAGGTCAACACTGCTCCAAATCTCTAGTAACGTGAAGAACCTACACGGGAGCTCGACTATGCGATTACTATAAACGAGGTCGCGTATAATGGTTTGAAGCCTTTCAACGCTAACAGTGTACCTCTTCCTCACGAGCTGCATTAGCTCGCGCCAATGTAGAACCCGATGCTCGCGCAAGAGCTCGATTATGTAAGAAGCTATTTGGGGATTCTCATCGCGAGTACGGAGCTCCACCTCAATATCGAAATCATCGAGAAGATCGAGTAAGTCATCGGCGGACCTCTTAAGTACCAAGCTCAGCACCAGTTCTTACTAGGGGGCAACCCCTAAAAACTGAATTGCTCCGGTACGCAGCGGTTAAAGCATGCATTATACCAAGATAGTTTCTAAACGTGGGCTGCGCCTATAATCAACTGTGTATAGGTGGAGGTGGTACTTTGGCATTCCATGGCCAGAGGAAACGTGGCGGCATGATAGTCGATGAAAGGTTTGAGGGTAGGGGCTTAGAGGTTCATACAGTTGATGGTGAGAAACTCGTGGGTTTAGTTGATGAGGTTGCAGTCAACGAGATTGGGATGCTGGTGGAGGGTACACCGGTTATTGTTGAGAGGAACGCCATTCTCTACATGGTCACGGGCCTTACGGACATTCATGGAGTTGTAGAGGGTTGCGAAAAGGAGTTCGTACTGGATGAAGAGTTTGTCGGGAGGGATGTTGTTGTAAAGCTTGTGAATGGGCTAGAGATTAAGGGTAGGTTGCTTAAGGTAACGCGCCTCGAGATAGGGTTGGCGCAGGAAAACAGGGCTGTTATAATACCCAGGCACGCAATATCCTTCGTAAGAATCTCGAGGGAGTAAGAATGGAATTTAACTTAGTGATAACCTACGAGCCTGGGCGCGAAAATACTGAGTGGGTATTTCAACAACTCAATGCTTGCATAGGGTCTACGTACGTAGTTGTCAAGGTTAGGCCCTCGATTATATTGCTAAAGGTGCCGAATCCCTACGACGTTTGGCTGAAAATAAAGAGGTGCTTGTACGGAAAGGATACCGCTATACACCGTGTAATACCCGTGGATGAAATAGTCGATCCCTTAGTCGATAAGGTGGCTAGGAAGGCTAAGGAGTACGCAGTGAAGAGGATACCGCCTAACGAAACGTTTAGGATTACGTTGCAGGGTAGGCTGTATCGCGTTGATGAAAGAGGTAGGCTCGTTCGGGAGCACAGTATTAACGCTGTAAGGGTCATTGCCGAAGGGATAAATAGGAAAGTAGACTTGAAGAATCCAGATTGGGTTGTGTACATCAGAACGGTTCCGGTACACAAGTGGTTTGTAGTAGCAATTCTATCGGTAGCGAGATCGCACGTCTTTAAAAACATACGCGTAGGTGAACCTCGGGAACCGCTTTAGGGTTTGCTAGCGTGTTTTTCGATCGAGGCACTCGCGGAAAGCGTACTTGTCGAGAAGCTCCCTGAGCTTATGCGGATCGTAGGTATAGAGCCTTATCCTTTGACCGCTATACCGATCCACGATCTCGACGAATCTCCTCTCATAGCTATAGTTGATATCGTATCTATCGCAATTCAATGGAAAGGTTAGCGCTATCACCGAACTGAGAATGCCGTTCTCCCTAACCTCGTAGGATGTGAGGGTCATGGGCATTTGCTGAACCTGCATAACGAAACGGAGGCCGAATGCTATCGCGGAGAATATGCCGTAGAGCACTAGGTACCTAAGGAACATCTCTATCGTGCCGTGCTTAACGCTTGGAGGGATTATAATTGGTCGAAGCACGTACAGCACTACGAACCACAACGCGAGGGGTATCACCATCATCAGCACGTACCTTCCGAAGAATGATTTTGCCTCCCTAACAAGCTCTGCATCCTTGCTCATGAGCTCCATGACCTCCCTCTGATCGACTTTTAGTAGAGTGCGTCCCTTCGCCTCGAGGAGCTTGCTCGCTACCTTCTTTGTTCTCAACCTCGGCACGATCATCATTACGGCCATGAATGCTATGAAGTATACGAAGAACACTATACCCGTGTACTGAGGCGGCGTAAACGACGATATTGCTGCAAAGACTACCGTGAATATGAGCATGTATGTGAGGTTTGTGAGTATTTGCCTTATGCGTACCACATCGAGCACCGATTCACTTCATAAAAAGGTTTGTTTTTAGCTAGTTTTGGGCACATGCCTCACGACGCTCACTATCAGCTTATCGCCGTTCTTCCCGATTTCTACCCTCTCTACGACCTTTCTATACCTGCATACAGTGCATACATACATGTACGTGGTGATCACCTTGCTCCCCATTTCGCTCTGTACTAGCAGCACCATTGTATTGCGGCATCGCGGTCAGGTTATTACGCTACTTGGTAGCTTTAGATCCATGCTCTTACCCCGGCTCTATTGCACTACGTAGGTTGCTAGGGATGCTAGGGGTCTCTACACTCTCGTTAACTTATCTTGCGAGCGAGCTTACAAAAAGTTTTGTGTTTAGAGAACGTTTTAGGGGATTCGCGTTGGGCAAATGGATGAACGAAGCGGTTACCTTGCTTCGGGAAAAGCTATCGGTGTTGCGCAGTAGCGTGCGCAATGTATGCGATGTTGAGGCACTAACGCTAGGTAGTGAATTTAGTGGCTACATCTTTCCGGAGATCTACGAGCCCGAACTCGGAGCTGTCGCGTCTTTCGTGGTTATGGACTTCGAGCGCGAGGCTATTTACGCGATTTGCAGGCCCATACAAGCTCCTTCGATTCAGGATGTGTATGGGGATCTCGTTGAGGTTCTAGTCGTTGATCCGCGGGAAGTCGTTGAAATTGGTGCGCAGAGATTTAGGAGCGAAGTCGATGCGCTGAGCAAGGTGCTCGATGGCGTTAAGCGCGTTGGGTATGCTGGTCGAGTGCCAATCGATAAGCTACTAGGGTTCGAGTGGATTGGCGTGGACTCCGTGGTTAGAACCGTTAGGATGCGTAAGGTAGAGAGCGAGATTAAGCGCATTCAGCGCGCAATCGAGATAGCTGAGCGCTCGCTCAAGGAGCTTATCAGCGATATTTCTCCGGGAGTAAGCGAGCTTGAATTATCGCGTAAACTCGTAGACTACTTAATAAGGTTTGGGGCGGACGGAGAAGCGTTTCCAACTATAGTAGCTATAGGTAGGAGTTCGCGCGAGCCTCATCACATCCCGCTGAGGAGCGTTAAGTTCGAGGGTAAGCAGCCTATCCTAATAGACTTTGGGGCTAGGTACATGGGTTACCGCAGCGATATAACGAGGATGATCGTGCCTAAGAGCGTTGATGGTGATTACAGCAAGGTTCTCGATGTGTGCAACGCTGTGCTAGACGCGATTAAGGAGTCGATCGCCGTGTTGCGGGGAGGCGTATCGGCTAGCGAGGTATTCGAAGTTGCGTGTAAGGTGCTTAGCGCTCGAGGAGGCTACGACAAGGTGTTTATCCATGGATTGGGACACGGAATAGGAGTCGATGTTCATGAAGAGCCTTACTTAAGCTCGAGGTGGAGCGGTAGGGTAGTTGAAGGAGCGGTGGTAACAATCGAGCCGGGAGCGTACCTAAGCACCTTCGGCGTGAGAATCGAGGAGGATGTGCTCGTTCAAAGCGGAGGATCGTTGAAGCTATCTAGGTTGGATCCCGTCATAGAGCTGTGAGGTGGTTTCGTGTACAGGATAAAGATGTTCGATCCCCAGATAGGTGATGAAGAAATTGCTGCAGTTGAAAGGGTGCTGAGGAGTAGGTGGCTTGCCCATGGTCCTGAGGTAGAGGCTTTCGAGAAGGAGTTCGCTGAGTACGTAGGTGTTGAGTATGGGGCAGCTGTTAGCAATGGGACGGTAGCGCTCGTGCTAGCGCTCAAAGCCCTTGGGATCGGCCCTGGGGACGAGGTTATAGTACCTACGTACACCTTCATTGCTAGCGCTACATCGGTGCTGATGGTAGGTGCTAAGCCCGTTCTCGTAGATGTGGAGTGGGATACCTTCAACATATCGGTGGACGAAGTTCAGAAAGCGATTAGCCCGAGGACTAGGGCCGTGATAGCAGTTCACCTCTTTGGACATCCCGCGGAAGTTAAGGCGCTTCGAGAGATTTGCGACGATAAGGGAATCTACTTGATCGAGGATGCTGCGCAAGCCCACGGTGCCGAGGCGTACGGCCGGAAGGTAGGTTCGTGGGGCCACGTATCGACGTTTAGCTTCTACGCGACTAAGAACCTCACCACGGGCGAGGGAGGGATGGTTCTTAGCAACGATAAGAAGATCATCGAGAAGGTTAAGAAGCTTAGAAACCATGGGCAGGTAGCGAGATACGTTCATGCAGAGCTCGGTGGCAACTACAGAATGACGTCGTTTCAGGCAGCTATCGGCAGGGTTCAACTCAAGAAGCTAGACGAGTTGAACGAGCGAAGGCGCCGTAATGCGCGAGAGTTAATGAACTTGCTTCGGGGTTTGGGAATCGAGCTTCCTGTCGAAAAGCCGTGGGCTAAGCACGTATTCCACATCTTCGCCGTGAAGATGCCTAGTAGCGAGGTAAGGGATTGCGTTGCTAAGTGTATGGTTGAGAAAGGGATAGAGGTTGGAGTGCACTACCCAATTCCGATACATAGGCAGCCGCTCTTCGAAAAGCTTGGGTATGGCAACGTGCGCCTTCCGATCGCTGAGAGGCTGTCTAGAGTAGAGCTGAGCTTGCCAGTGCACCCGGGATTAACTCGAAGCGATCTAGAGGTGATAAGCTTAGAGCTTAGGCGCTGCATTGAGAGGTGCTCGTAGCTAATGCCTAGGAAGAGGGTCTGCATAGTAACGCACGTTGATGCAGATGCCGTAGCGGCAGCCGCTACATACATTCACTGCAGCGGGTTGCAGCTAGACGATGTGGATATGCTCTTCGTGCCTCCAAGGGATTTGCCCAAGGCCTTAACGCGCTGCGCAAGCGAATGCCAAAAAGTCGTGGTAATGGACTTGGGGTTGAATCCGGGTACGGCCCGCACGGTAATCGACATCGTTAGGGACATGGTTTCGAGGGGGATAACCGTTGAGTGGTACGATCACCACGTTTGGGAGAACGAATGGGTTACTCAGCTAACGAGCGTAGGCGTTAGGCTATTCATAGATAGAAGCCTTTGCGCAGCCGGAATAGTGTCGAGGGAGGTATGCGGAGAGGTAACGGAGCTCGCATCGATAGCCTGTAGCATTGACCTATGGAGGTTCGATCGATGGGAAGCACCCTTCTTCTACAGGATTGTGGAATGGTACTCGACTAGGGGTGAATGGAGAGAGCTCGTTAAGGAGCTTATATCGGTAGGCTGCGACGCAATCAAACTCATATCGATGAAGATGAACATCGTTGAGGATGTTATCGATGTTGAGCTACGCGAGATAACCAAGGCTTTAAGTAGCGTGGACATATTGAGCGCGGGTAGGGTTAAGCTATGCGTTTACGCTAAGGACGAGAGGTCGAGGGTCGTATCTACGAGCCTTCTATGCAATGCGTTCCTAGGTCGCGGCCTGTGCGATATAGCCGTGGTCATTAGGAGCGATCTCAAAGCCCTTAGCTTTAGGAGCGCCGTATGTAACGTTAGGGAGGTAGCTAAGCTCCTCGGGGGTGGAGGTCATCCAAGAGCTGCCGGAGCACCACTTCGCTTAAGTGTAGTGTACAAACTCGCGCTCAAGCTGTTGAAGTCCCTTGGGGTGGAAAACGCTTTCAGGAGGATCTTGGTGAATTACGTAGGGAGCCTCATCCTAAGGAATGCCGGGAACCTAGAGGGGGTCTGTAGGGAGTAAGGAGTGAAGTGCTTTATCGGAATAGACTTGGCCGTGAGGAAGGGCAAGTGCTGCGCAATAGCCTCGCTTAGAGACTCGAGGATCGCGATCAAGTGCTCGTTTAGCTGGGAGGAAACGATTCAATGCTTAGAGAAACTCGTAAATGGTTGCGATTACTGTATTGCGGCGATCGATGCCCCGCTATCGCTAGGCCCATCCAAGGGGTTTAGGGATGTGGATAGAGAGCTCATTTCCAAGGGCTTCAGAGTGTTGCCACCATCGTTTCCCGGGATGCGTAGGCTCACTGAGAAAGCGATTGAGTTAGCCCAATGGCTTCGCGCGCTGGGGTGTACTGTGGTAGAGACGCACCCTAGGAGTGCTCTTAGAAATTCCGGGTGTCTCAATGTAGGTGCAGCGCTATCGAGGTTGGGGCTCCCTCGAGTAAATATCGCGGGGGAGCTCTCTAAGTGGAGTAAGGATCTCGAAGATGCTTTGGTAGCGCTGTGCGTTGCGATATGCGTGGATAGGGGATGCGTCGAAGCGGTTACGGCGAGCGATGGGGAGATAGTGCTGCTATCTAGGATCTGTGGCTAGATCTCGCTCTCCCGAGGTACATAACTAAGCACTATTCCCTGGAACTTCTGCGAGTACCAAAGGAGGTTCTCCTGTATCGTCCTACGCAACCCTTCGTTGATCTGGAACTTGGATCTAGCCCACAGGACTGAGTCCTCGGTTAGCTTGTTCCCGCCTCGGCTAGCTGCAAGCCTAATCAAGGCGTCTATCTCGGCGTTTGTGAACCACCTAGTTATGTTCACGACGAAGTTCACGGTGTCTTCTGAAGCCTCTATTCCGTACCTATGCAAGCACTTGAGTACTACCTGCCGCCGCATTTCCCTATCGGGGTACCCCATGAACAGCACTACATCGATGCGGCCGGGCCTAATCAAGGCGGGGTCTATTAAGTCCGGGCTATTCGTTGTCATCGCTACGAAGGGCCTCTTGGGTTGCTGGAGGTACCGCAGTAGAATCGATATTTCGCTAACGTGTGTTTCGTGAATCGAGATGTGTCGTCCCATGAGGAAGTCGGCGTCGTCTATGAGCACCAGCACGTCTCTTCTATCCATCAACGCTCTGAGTATTCTATCCAGAGCTTTCTCCGTCATGCCGTACCACATGGATCTATAGATGCTGGGCCTAAGCTCGACTATTCGGAGGCTTAGCGCTGAAGCAATGGCTTCAGCTGTAACGCTCTTGCCTACCCCCGGAGGCCCAACGATTAGTATTCCCCTTGGAGCATAGCTAACCCTCATCTTAAGGGGCTTGATCACAGCCGTTTCGAGGTCTTCCTTGAGCTTCGCGGGAATGTCGTTAAAGCTCCATTGTGGGTCCCTAATGGGCAACCTTATCTTTACGGACGTGTGGGCCTCTGGTATCCTAACCTCTATGAACCTGTTTCCAAGTGCTTTGGTTATCGTGCACAGCACGGCGTACCTTGGTCTAGGCGTAAAGCTTCGCAGTATCGCGGGGTCTACTCCGAGCTTTTGGTGTAGTACCGTAGAGAGAAAGGTCCAAACAATCTTGTGGTACTCCATGAAGCGCTTAGCGAAATCTCGCGGTTCCTCCTTAGATAGGACAGCAATTACCGAAATGCACGGTCTTCGAAGGACCCTAATTCCCTTCCTCACGATGAGCGTTGCTGAGCATATTACTGGCTCTTCCTTAGTAGCATCGATCAGCGCGCTAATTCCGAGCCAGGTAGGCTCGTACTCTTCGATAAAGTAAGGTATTGCGAATGTCGATACGGGGTATACGAACGAGGCTAGCGATCGCGAGCTCAGTACGCTATCCTTCCCGACGTTGATCTTTAGCGCAACGCTCGAGGATCTAGGCGCAACGATTCTCTTAGAAACCATGTGTGCGAGCTTTAGCGCTGGCATGGTTAGCTTCGAGGGTACTGCCTCGACGATGTACGACCTCAAATCCCTATACTTCGGCGGGGTTACGATCACGACCTTAGCTCTATCGATGAGGTGGCTCAAGTGCTTGTCCCGAAACGAGGCTATTAGCTCGAGAGCTTAAAGGAGTGCCTATACTTCCGTAAAAGCAATGCTTATTACTCAGCATTTTCGAGTCCGTATGAGGCGATGTATATGGTGAAGAAAGTAATAATAATGGGGGCGGGTGGTAGGGACTTTCACAACTTTAACGTGGTGTTCAGGGACAATCCGGAGTACCGCGTTGTAGCGTTTACAGCAGCCCAGATACCGGGAATAGAGTTTAAGCGCTATCCTTCATCGCTTGCAGGCAAGCTGTACCCAGAGGGTATACCCATATACCCCGAGGAAATGCTTCCAGAGCTCGTTAAGAGGTTCGGCGTCGACGAGGTAATCCTCAGCTACAGCGACTTGACGTACGAAGAGCTCGGGCGAAAGATATCCATGGTCCTTGCATCCGGGGCTAGCTTCAAGTTGCTCAACCCCCTCGACACCATGCTCGAGAGCGTGAAGCCCGTCATAGCCGTTACGGCGATAAAGACTGGCGCCGGTAAGAGCACGGTCTCGAGAGCGATATCCCGCGAACTGAATTCGCGAGGAATTAAGTTCGTCGTAGTGCGGCACCCCATGGCGTACGGCGATCTAGAGAAGATGGTTGTGCAGGTATTTAGGACTCTAGAGGATTTAGATCGCTATGGCGTTACCATTGAGGAGCGCGAAGAGTACGAGCCCCACATCAGGATGGGGGTGCCCGTACTAGCTGGCGTAGACTATGGCAAGGTTCTGCTAGAAGCCGAGAAGATGGGCGACGTAATACTGTGGGATGGAGGCAACAACGATGTGCCGTTCTTTAGGCCTTGGTATATGGTTACGGTGGCCGATGCCATGAGGCCGGGGCTAGAGGTTCGTGCCTACCCTGGGGAAGTGAATGTGAGGCTAGCCGACGTCGTGATAATAACGAAGGTATCTCAGGCTAAGCGTGAAGCCGTCGAGGAGATAGTCAAGAACGTGAAGTCCGTCAACCCGAGGGCTAAGATAGCTAAGGCGGATATGGTTGTCGAGGTCGATAACCCGTCGCTCATACAGGGTAAGAGAGTTGTAGTGATAGAGGACTCGCCATCCGTAACGCACGGAGGGCTGCCGTATGGTGCTGGCTACGTTGCCGCGAAGAAGTATGGAGCTGAGGTCATTGACCCGAGGCCGTACGCCGTAGGCATAATAAAGAAGATGTATGAGGAGTACCCACACATGGGACCAGTGCTTCCGAGCACCGGCTACGCTCCAGAGCAGCTAAGGGACTTAGAGGAGACGTTGAATAGGATAGAGTGCGATGCAGTCATACTGGGTACGCCAGCCGACTTAACCAAGCTGATAAAGTTCAAGGTTCCGGTAGTTAGGGTTAGGTACGAACTTGAGGTGCTAGAGGGTCCGAGCGTAAAAGAGATAGTGGACGAGTTCCTAGAGCGCGCTAAGAGTAAAGGGGCTCTTAAGGGGTAAAACTACTTTTTGAGCATCTTCAGTACCGACCCATACCTCTTCTTATAGGGCTCGCCATTCACGAATTTCTCAATGTGCTCGCGGGTCCTCACGTACTTAATGATCTTGTCCTTGCCGTACTTACGCATGTACTCCTCTAGTGGCATGCCGTACTTCTTGTGTATCGGATCCCTATAGACATGGTTGAGTATGTTGAAGGCGCAGAAGGGCACGATTCTACCATCCGGAAGGGCGTAGTGGATTACGCACCTCATAACGCGCTGCACGTCATAATTCCATTCGTCCATGAAGTGCATCATGCCTATGAACAGCATGCGGTAATGAAGCCTTCCTAGGGCATCGTAGCTCCTCTTGAACAATATCTCCATGAGAATGCTCTTGAACTCGCTCTTTATCTCCTCTGGAACCTTGTCCCACACTATGAACTTGCTCAAGATGTTTAGAAAGGTGGGTATCGCCATGAGCTTGGCCAGCATCTTCGGCTTGTTCTCGAGTTCTACGGCTTTTCGCTGCAGGTAATCCATTAAGTCGTCTACCCTAATGAAGCGGGTTATGGGTATGAACTCGTAGTCTTCGCCACGCTTCCTTACGTATACGTACGTAGCAGCACCGCACGCTGGGTGCGCGGTGAACTCGACCCTCTTGCTGGGGTCTATGGCCTCTAGGAAGCGCGCGAAAGGCACGACTGTTCCTACGGGGTACCAATCGTCGCGAGTTATCTGTCCATCGGTTTGCTCCTCGATCCTCTTTATCACGTCAGGTATCGTTATTCGGTACCGGTTCCTATCCTGCTTCCTCATCATGCCGACGAGGCTAACGGGCTGGATGTTAACTCCTCGTACGAGGTCCATGTTGTGCGCAGCGAACTTGAGCATTGCCCCCAGCTCGTGATCGTTAACGGTCTTTAGCACCGTTGGTACGAGCACTACGCTAGTCATTCCGCTCTGCTTAAAGACCTCGAGAATGTAGGGCACCTCCCAGTGATTCTTGGGGTTTGCCTGTGGGGTAACGCCGTCGAAGCTCATGTACACGGTGTTGACGCCTGCCTCCCTTAGGGATCTAGCTAGCGAAATAGCTTTGGAAGGGCTTTCGAGGTATAGGCTCGCGAACCTAATGCCAGTGGTGTTTAGCTGTACGTGCCTAACGCCTTCCTCCTTCAGCATCTTGACGATCTCCACTAGGTCTTCTCGAAGCGTTGGCTCCCCGCCCGTTAACTGCACGGCGGGGACGATCTTCGGCTGCTTCTTTAGGGCTCTAACCATGTTGCGTATGTCCTCTATTGAAGGCTCGTAGACGAACCCCGCTTTCTCTGCGTAAAAGAAGCAGTACCAGCAGCTCAAGTCGCATCTATTGGTCACCACGATGTTTAGGAGGCACGTATGGCTCTTGTGCAAAGGACATAGTCCGCAGTTTAGGGGGCAAGGGGCTTTCGCATCGGTGTATGCGTACCCAGGGCCTCGGCCGACGAAGTCGTATTTCTCGAATCTCCTAAGGATCTCGGCATCGCTATAGTAAATCTCCTCGATATCGCCATGCTCTGGACATGTGCGCTTAATGTAGAGCGCCCCGTTCCTTTCAACTATGGCTGCAGGCAACACGCGGAAACAGTATGGGCAGAGGCTCGAGGTCCAGCGGATTAACCGCTCGTCGCTACTTATCTTGGGTAGGGGGCCCCCATACTCAGCGCTCTGCACATCCATGGTCTTCAGCCGCGCGCGTCTTGCTAGCTAGATGTAGGGGTATGACTTAATATGTATTCGTATCCATGGATAAGGCTCCGGACCTATGGCTCCACGCGATTCGAGGCATGGGCTTACCGCACCAACTCGCCAACCCCTTGCTCACGACGTACCCTAGCTCTATAGGGTCCTCACCTGCGTCTCGAAGCGCGTTCAGAACGTCGTTTACGTAAGGCTCTCTTACCGCGAGTAGCACTGCATATTCTTCGCATGAAGATAGGGCGCATAGCTCCAAGCTGATGCCTAGCTCGCGACAGAGCTCAGCGTACTCACCCACTAGGATTGTACTAGGGTTAGCGGTGATGAAAGGCTCTAGCCCAGAGGGCTGGGTTAGCTGCATTAGCGCTTCGTATAGAGTGTCGCTAACATCGATGGATCCTACGATAGCCTCTCTATGCTTCTCAATAACCTCGACTACCCTCGCGTTTATGCGGGGCCTACACCCATATACCTTCACGCTCTCTGGAACATCGATACGCCTAGAGTAGGCTAGGAGGCAAGCGCCTCCAAAGCCCACGGGTCTAGAGAGTATCAGCACGTTCCCGTGCTCAGCGCTTCGCGGCACGGGAACTACGCGGCAATGTGCAAGCACGAAAACGTCTATCCACCCATCAAAACCGTAGTTAGTATCGAAATTCGCGATGTAGCCCCCGAAAAGCTCTACCGCCTCGTTGATACCCGCAACAATCTTCCGAAGCTCATCGTATCCCCATTGAGGGGGCAAGCCTACAGATATCGCGTAGGCTAGCGGCCTACATCCTTTAACAATAACATCGCTTACGGCGCTCGCTACGGCCCTAAACCCCCAATCCTCTGGGCTACACCATGGATAGAGGGATCTCGAAAGCGCGTAGCCATCAACCTTAACTAGGTAGTAGGAACCATCAATCCTTATCGACCCAGCATCATCAAGAAGACTAAGGACGTCGCCAGGAAACCTTCGTATAGTGCGAGCTAGCTCCTCAAGGTCTATGCGCATTGCTAACACCACGCTCTAACTATGTGGTTTACCGAGGGCTATTACCCCTGGAGCTGCTAACGAGATTTAGGTACGCCATTACAGACTTGCGTGGTTAATGAATGCATACCGCTATTTGTTATTAGTGCGTAGTGGTCTACAACATCAAGTAGCTAGGAATGAGCTATTTAGAGAGACCGGCATTAGCACTGCAACGAAATGGAAATGCCTCGGCTAATGCCGTGAGCCACTATCTATTCCTAGCTAGACAAGGTCTAAAATCGAATCCTTGATCATCTGTATAGGAATAGGCTAGTCTACGAACATAGAGAGCTTCGTAATGGTGCAAGCAACGGTATACGCGGTTTCTACGATGAACGATCTTTACATAGGTTTACATGTGGCGATGCAGGGAACCATCGCACTTCATTTCTCATCAAATCGTTGAAATCACTATGACTTATACATGTGGCATGATTGACGTGGTATTCGACTATATACATATTGTAATACCTAAGGACCGAAGCTTAAAGCTATACTAATTACCGTAGGTACCATACGCAAGATAGACTGTGTTAGGTAGACCATATCTAGCCTACTCGGTGGTAGAATGCCCGTAGTGAGCTTTAAGGTTAGTAAGGAGCTAAAGGAGAAGATGGATAGGTTTGGAGATAGGGTTAACTGGGGTGAAGAGCTTAGGAAGTTCGTTAAGTCGAAGATAAGGGAGCTTGAAGCTGAAGAAAATCTTCGTGTTGTTGTTGAAGAGCTTAAGAGGTGTAGGTGGTCTACGCCAATAGGCTTTGCAGCGTCTCTCGTGAGGGAGGATCGTGGTAGTAGTTGATGCTTCTGCCCTAGCTACGTTCATGCGCTAGGTGAATGCGCAAGCGGGGATCGCTAGCCATCGAAACCGCTTTTATTAACGCTAGGCCCACTCTATACGCGTATGGGGCGAGCCTATGGGGGCGGCGAGCTCGCAAGGAAAGCGGCTCCCTACGCACTGGAGTAACCCTGCGAATAGCGAGGGGCTGGGTTCCGCAGCTCGAGGTTCGCGAGTGGCTCGGCTTTGCTGTCTACACGCTTCTAATCACTGTTAATCGCTGTTTATCTCGCTCATTGAGCGGTGTTTAGCGAGGCTCTAGCGGCTGTGCAGGTAGCGCTGCTATAGCGTGGGTTGCGGTATGGATGTAGTGAGCAGTTTAAAAGGTATGGGAGTTCGGATGCTTGGAGCCGCCGGCGGGATTTGAACCCGCGACCACCGGCTTACAAGGCCGGCGCTCTACCGGGCTGAGCTACGGCGGCCCCAGCAAGGGTGTGGGGTTTCTCTGGGTTCTAAAAGCCTTGTGAGGCTATGCGTTGCTGGGATCGATGGCTTTGGATTGAGGTAACAAGATTTATAATGAGTCTGGTGACGAGGTTGTTTACGGGATATCGGTGCTTCAAGGGGCTCCGGAGGTCGATAATAGGGAGCTTATGGAGGGTGTACCCCACTTCTATAGGGCTTACATGCAGATAGCTACGTTCATAAGCAACGCTATTCGCGTTCTAAAGAGGCATCAAGTCGAGAGCCTAGTCAATATGCTAATCGATGCCTACGTTAAGAAGAGGATAGTGCTGGTTATGGGCGCTGGAAGGAGCGGGTTGATAGGTAGGAGCTTCGCGATGAGGCTAAAGCACTTGGGGTACGACGTCTACGTACTGGGCGATACGATAATATCCCCCGTGAGGAAGGATGACGTCGTCATAGCGATTTCGGGATCCGGCAGGACAGCGCTGATAGTAACAGCTGCTCAAGCAGCTAAATCGGCTGGGGCCAAGGTCGTGGCCATAACGACGTTCGCCGACTCGCCCCTAGCGAAAATCGCGGATCTAGTTGTCGAGGTTCCGGGAAGGACTAAGGTTAGCCACATAGAGGACTTCTTCGCGAGGCAGGTACTGGGAATACACGAGCCCTTAGCGCCTCTAGGAACGCTCTTCGAGGATACGGCAATGGTCTTCCTAGACGCCGTGATAGTCGAGCTCATGTACAGGCTGAATAAGAGCGAAGACGATTTACGGGAGCGCCACGCGAATATAGAGGTGTGAAGCGGAAAACAGTTGTTTATTGGTTGTTATTACCCGAATAGTGCTGCTAGTCCTTCTGCTAGCTGTTCTTCGCTTACTGTTTCCTCCTTCTTCTCCTCCTCTTCCTCTTTCTTCTCTTCAGCAGGTTGCTGAGCAGGAGCACCACCAG
>CAZRDH010000065.1:0-10911 GCA_964598805.1 uncultured Desulfurococcaceae archaeon
TCGGCAGGATTAGGTTGGTGAGGGTGTTGGAGCGTGCCGGTGAGGATAAGGCTTCGCCTAAGGAGCTTAATCAATAGCCGCGTCGTAGAGACCGTAGCGCTCGTGAACAGCGGGTTTACGACGGAGCGACCCCAGCTACTCGTGCCGACGAAGCTAGCTGAAGTACTCGGGTTCTGGCCTCCCCCACCCCATGCGAGGCTCGTCGAGTTGGCGACGGCTGGGGGCCCGGTGAGGAACTACCTCGTGTACAACGCTGTCGAGGTCGAGGTCGTCGAGGACGATAGGGTTAGCGGGAAGGTCGTTGCCGACGCCATCGTGTCGGGCATCGAGGAGGAGGTTCTCGTAAACGACGTTCTGGGGGAGGAGCTAGGCATCGTGATCCTAGGCCTCGCTAGCGGTAGATGGAGGTTCCGCGACGATCCGCCCGAAAAGGTTCGTAGGAGCTACCCTCCGCAGGTATGGATCTAAGCCGGGTTTCGTCAGCCCCTCCAGCCACTCATCACGGCTCAGCACTACGATTGCTCATCACAGCGCTCCCCACATCGCGGCGAAGACTATGCCTAGGGCGTAGGCTAGCGCCGTCGAGCTCCTCAACGCCTTGCCCGTTTCCGGCCCTAGCCTAACGCTATAGCCGCACAAATCCCTTACGTGCGGCGGGGGGTCGCTAAACTCGTTGCCTACGACTAGCGCGACCCTCCTAAACCTCTTCGCTAACTCGATCAGGGTCCTCTCGTTCCCAACGCCGTACCTAGACAGGAGGATCGCGGCATCGGAATCCCGAAGGGCTTCGCTAACCGAGTCCGTAACGACTACCTCGCTAGGTAGAGCGCTTAGCCCTAGCATCTGTAGGGCTCTTGAAACGGCGTCGCTACGGGGTTGGAGGAGAACCATCTTGACCCCTAGGGCTCTAGCGAGCTGAATTAAGTCCGCGACCTCGTAAGCCCCCTGAATCATGCACGCTACGCACGTAACCCTCCTAGCCACGGACTTGGGTAGGTACTCCCTAACCCTCTCCCACGACTCGTCTACGTACGCAACCCAAACCCTATCCCTATCGATGCACGCAAGCACTTCGCTACGAAACTTAGGGGATACGCACAGCCCTTCCCTAGCGAGCCTCTCCGCAACCCCCTTAGCCAAGTCGACGCTCTTGATCGGGTAGGTCTTGTCCCACCTCCTGCACCTAATGGCTACGCACCTACCTAGCGATCTAAGGGCTTCGGCGATTCGCTTAGAGACCTCCTCCACGACTTCGCTCGGGCTAGGCCTAGGGATTTCGGCTAGGACCACGCCTACCCTAGATACGCACTCAACGCCGCTCAGCAGGTCCCTAGGGTCTAGACCCTCGGGAACCTCGACTACGGCGCGGAGCCCCGCATCGGCGACCACGAGGGGCTCGACGCCCCTAGACCTTAGGTAGGCAACGACCTTGCGTAGGCAATCCCTTCTCTCGGGGTAGAAGAAGAGGAGTAGCTTCGTCAAGGCGCTAGCGCCTCAGCCTCGGCGACGCTGGGGGTAGCGGTAGCGCTAGCCCCGCTCCTCATCAACGCTAGAACCCTGTTCATCTCCTCCACGATCTCGTCTAGGGAGAGGCTAGCGTAGTGCTTAGCTGCTTCCACCATCCACCTCATGTTGCTCCTAGGCGATAGCGTTGAGGGTGCGTACACCGATACCCACGCGTTTATCAGCGCCCGCCCAACGAAGCTCTTCAGCATCTCGTCGACCCTATCAACGTACGGAAACCCCGTCGCGCGGAGGAACTCGATTAGCGCTTCGTAATCCTCCCTCCTGAGGGGTATGGCCCCGAACTTAGCGCTGCCGTTCCCAACGTACCTCTCGCCGAGCCCCGGCACGATCACCTTGCCGTAAGCGGCCTTGACCCTCCACGCCGAGGAGTCTAGGGAGTCTATGCCCAGGGCCTCGACGACGCACCTCATCGTATTGGAGCCCCCTACCCCCAGCACGTGCACGTGGCCTGGAAACGCTTTCCTCACGAGGGCTAGGGCTAGGAGGGGTACGTACCTAGAGCCCCTACCGTGCCTAGCCATAATCGACGGTACTGCGGCGCCGCACGCCACGATCTTAGCGCCGTACCAGTACCTATACCTATCCAGCGCCTCGAGGATTAGCTCGGGGGCGAAGGTGCAGTGCACTATCGGCACCACCACCCCGTTCTCAACGCGTTGATATAGGTACTCGAAGTTCGATACGTTCACCTCGAGGAGCTCCCTATCGAGGCACCCCGGCTCGCGGGGAGGGACGTCGAGCGACATGTAGAGGTCGCCATCTATTTCGCGAAACCTCTTCGCGATATCCTCGAGCCCTACCCTAAGCCCCTTGACCATTACCTGGAACCCACCCGAATCAACCCATAGCCTAGAAACCGGGGGCCTTCCCCACCTCCACTTAAGCGCATTGACCATAACCTCGCAGTTTCTGAGAACGCTCCACACCTCAACGTTAGGATCGGGCATCCCGAGCACAATTAAAGCCACTTTCTGCCACCCCTAGCTGAACAGGTGCGCAAACCACTTTACCTAACTACTTATTACCCCCACCCTGAAAAGCGTATACCCCTCAATCCTATCGCTTGAAGCCTGGCACCAGGGTTATAATCTCGTGAAGCGGTGGGTTGGGGGCTGCGCCGTGGAGGTCATCGTGGTAGGTCATAGGAACCCGGATACCGACTCCATAGTGTCGGCGATAGCCTTCGCCGAAATGCTGAAGCGCAGGGGGTATAGAGCCGTAGCCGCGAGGGCTGGGCCGATCCAGCCCGAGACGAGGATCGTGCTGGAGAAGACGGGGCTTAGCGTCCCTACGCTTGTCGAGGACGTTAGGCCTCGAGCTAGGGACGTTATGACGAGGGACGTTAAGTTCGTTAGGGTTGGCCAACCCGTTAAGTTCGCTATAGACACCCTCGTCTCCCTAGGGGTTAGGAGCCTACCCGTAGTCGACGAGCTTCGCAGGGTAGTTGGGTTGTTCAGCGTCGAGTCCTTCGCTAGGAGGTTTGCCGAGGAGCTAGCCTCCATGAGGCTAACCCTCGAGGGCGTACCGCTTAGGAACTTCGTTGAGGTTAGCGGTGGTAGGGTCCTAGTCGGTAGCGAGGGTGGAGAGCTCAGTGGTAGGGTCTACGTAGCGGCTATGGGCATCGACGACATCTTCAAGAGGGGGGACGAGCTTAAGGGCAACATAGTGGTGGTGGGTAGCAGGGAGGACGTCGTCGATAGGGTTATAGACATAGGGGTCAAGGCCGTCGTCCTGACCGGGGGCTACACCCCTAGCGAAGGGGTTTTGGAGAAGGCTAGGAGGGTTGGAGTAACCATCGTTTCCTCCCCCTACGATACGTACACCACCCTTAGGCTCCTAGACCTTAGCCAGCCCGTCGAGCGGTTCTCGGAGCCAGCGATTAGGGTTCACGAGGATTCGCTGCTATCCGAAGTTCGAGACGCTATGGTTAGGGGCGGGGCTAGGGCTGTCGTAGTGGTCGACGACGTGGGTAGGCTCGTAGGCGTGATAACTAGGAGCGACCTCGTTAAGGACTCTAGGAAGAGGGTGGCGCTCGTAGACCACAACGAGTTTAGCCAGAGCGTCGAGGGGGTGGAGGAGGCGGAGATCATCGCCGTAGTCGATCACCACAGGCTTAGCGGGGACGTGGAGACCCATAGACCCGTGTTCTTCCGCGTGGAGCCCGTGGGCTCTACCTGCACCATCCTCTGGAGGATGGCTAGGGAGGAGGGTATCGAGATCGATAGGAGCCTAGCCGAAGCCATGCTCTACGCGGTGCTCTCCGACACCCTCCTCTTCAGGAGCTCGACCACGACCCCCCTCGACAAGGCTGTCGCCGAGGAGATGGCTAGGGTCGCCGGCGTAGACGTCTCCACGGCGATGGAGTTCATGAGGCTAGCCATGGCGGCTAACGAGCCTAGCGACCCCTGGGAGATCGTGACGCGGGACCTCAAGGTGTTCGAGATAGGGGGTAGGAGGTTCGGCATAGCGCAGGTGTTCACGACGAGGCCTGAGAACTACCTAGCGATGGCCGTGGGGCTTAGGGAGGTTATGGAGAGGGTGCGTAGGGAGAGGAGCCTCGAGTTCCTCGTGCTCATGGTGACGGACTACATAGAGGGTAGGAGCTTCATAACCGCTGTGGGTAGAGCCGAAGCTGTGGAGAGAGCGTTTGGAGGGGGCGTGTCTAGGAACTTCGTTGAGCTCAAGGGCGTTACCTCTAGGAAGAAGGACGTGTTGCCGAGGATCCTAGAGGCTATAGAGACGGAGGGGTAGTGATGAGTGCGGGAAAAGCTGAGGGGTGATGAAGGTGACTCCGCCTGACGAAACCATGGATCCGTGGCTTACGTGGAGCGGACGCGAGCTCGTTTGGAGCGGGGATGGTAGGGAGTACCTGCGGGGAGTCGGGGTGAAGTACCTTCTCCACCCGGCGTTTAACGAGGGGTTCGAGAAGCTGCTGAAGGTCTACAAGCCTAGGAAGAGGTACGCGCTATGCCTATTCATCCCCTGTAGCTACGGCAAGCCCTATTCCCAGAGCTTCATCCACTACTTCATCCAGAAGGCTATCGCGGAGAGCGGGTTCTTCAACGAGGTTCACCAGGTGATCCTAACCAACGCTGGGGTCGTTCCTAGGGAGCTCGAGGAGTACTACCCCTACGTAGCCTACGACTGGAACCCGAGCTACGAGACTCCCGAGGTGAAGAAGCTCTACGTCGAGGTCCTCGCGTGGAGGCTGCGGAGGTTCATCGAGGCGTTCCGCGGGTTCTACACAAAGTTCGCTTGCTTCCTTAGGTGGGATAGCGATAGCTTTAAGGCCGTCGGGATAGCGGCTCGCAGCCTAGGCATCGAGATCCCGAACCTAGCTCCGCAAAGCGTTCCGGAGAGCGAAGTTGAGGAGGTTTCACTTAGGGGTATCTACAGCGATCCCGACCTCGTGCTGATAACCCCAACAGCCCTCAGGTCGCTGACCGAGGGGATTAAGAGGCTACTCTCTAGCGAAGGAGGATAGCGAGAAGAGGGCCCTAACTAGCGCCGTTAGCAACCACATCCTTAACGCGAAGCCCCTACTAACCCTCCTGCAGAAGGTCTTTACACCCTCCTCAACCCTAGGGAGCTCCAGCCCCCGGACGATGACTACGGGGACCCCCTCGCTCGTTTGACCCATTAGCAGCGCGGCTGCGCACGCAATTTCGTCCGCTATGCAGTCTACCCCACCGAACTTGGGCTTTCCATACATATCGAGCTCGGCGAACTTCCTAGAGACTACGGGTATCCCCGAGGCCCCGACGGCGATGTCTATGCTGCACCCCCTGTAGATCAGCAGGCTCTCGGTATCCGTTATCACGACCCCTACCCTCCTACCGCTCAACCTCTCTATCTCCTCCCTAAGCCGCTTAGCAGCCTCGTCGAAGTCCACGGTGTGGGCGATAGCCTTGCCGGGCGGTAAGTTGGAGTAATCTAGGCCCGAGTCGAGCGCTACCAACCCGTTCTTGGTCTCGACGAGGAGGAGCGACCCGATGGACTCCACGACCCTCCTAGCCCTCTCCGGATCGCTCGAGAGCTTCGCTAGCAAGCCCCCAACGCCCCTACCGACGCGAAGCGGTATCACTGCTAGAACCCTCTTAGCGTACCTAAGCACGAGCTCTACCTCCACCGGGTTCTTCCTACAGAGCCTAGCTATCAGCCTAGAGACTAGCCTAGGCCTAACGCTGCTAAGGTCGATTAGCTCCCCAACGCTCTTTAGGTAGAGCTTCGACGTAACGACCACGATATCCCCATCCCTAAGCCCCCCAGCTTGCTCGCGAGCAGCCTCGACAATGAGCTTCGCTAAGTTCGTAGGCCCCTCGACTAGCGGTAGCCTAAGCCCGATAACCTCGAACCTCGGGGTCATGCGCAGCACCTATGTCTATAGACACAGCTCCTTAGCCTATTATACCCGTTGCGAACCCTCGCCTAGGTGCGTAGGGAGTGCTCGGGGCATTTCCATCGATTGACTCGCTCGGTAGGCGCGTAATCATCGTGTTGCAGGGGTTTCCGTGTAGCTGGGGTAAGTGCCGCTTCTGCCCGTTCTACCTAGAGCAGTCTACGAACCTCCGCGAGGTTTTGGAGAGGGATAGGGCTATAATCGAGGAGGCTAGGAGGATAGCTAGCGAGATTCGAGCCGATAGGATTACGGTGTTTAACGGTGGGAGCTTCTTCGAGTTGCCTATGGCGGTAGTAAGCGAGCTAGCTTCGCTAACCCGTGGAAGGGTCGTGGATATCGAGAGTAGGCCCGAGTTCCTAACGCTCGAAACCATTTCCCACGCCCTGGACTTGCTGAAGCCCGCTAGGCTAGTGGTTAGGGTTGGGCTTGAGGTTGCTGACGAGAGGGTTAGGAACGAGGTTTTGGGGAAGGGGATTCCGGATTCCGAAGTTCGTAGGGTTAGCGAGCTTAGGGATTCGGTTAAGGGGCTCGGGATGCCGGTGGATTTCGTTGCCTACGTGCTCTTCGGCATCGAGGGGGTTCCGGAGGAGAAGGTGGTGGAGAGCGTAGAGGTGTTCTCCAAGCTATTCGACGGCGTTATAGCGATTAGGTACCGTAGGTACCTACCCCACCACCCGAAGGAGGTTGGGGTTAGCGACGAGCTTAAGCGCTTCCTCGAGGCTAAGTGCCTATACGTTGATTGGGGCGTTGGGGAGGAGTGGAGCATATCGTCGAAGTAATTCAGCACCCCTCCACCCATCATCACGCTTCAGCACGCTGCAAGTTCATCACTTCGATGACTATCGATAGGTACCTAGCGTAGGACCTACACACCTCCTCCCTAGAGCTACACGAAACCTCTAGAACTCGATGCGCAGAGCCGTTTAGAGACTTCACCACCTCGTCCCACGGTACGGCGCCTAGGAGCGGGGGTAGGTGTTGATCCCTCGAACCGTCGTTATCGTGTAGGTGGTAAACGAGCGTTCTATCCCTACACGCCTTAACGAACTCCACCGGGTCCATGCCCGCGGCGTTAGCGTGCCCAACGTCTACGCATACCCCAACGCTATCCAGCCCCTCGCAAACCCTAAGCAAATCCTCGGCAGTGCTACCGAAGGCGTAGCGCTCGACCCGGTTCTCAACCGCTACCCTAACCCCGATCCCCTTAGCCACCCTATCGAGCTCCTCGAGGAGAGCCCTAGTCTCCTCGAACCCTACCCTAGCTAGCTCCGCGCTACCCACGCGAGGCACGAGCTTGGGGAGCAGGGTGTGGATCACGAAGACCTCGACGCCCGCGCCGCTAAGCGCCTCGATGAAGGGTAGTAGCCTAGCTAAACACTTCCTCCACCCGCCGACTCCCTCAACGATCGTAGCGCTCCTATCGGCTGGTAGGTGCGCTACGGGGGTCTTGATGTTGAAGCGCTCGATAACGCTCTTCACCAGCGTGCCAAGCTCCTTAGCTTCGTCGCTTCGAAGCCTCTCTAAGTGAACGTGGCTAACCTCGACCCACCTAAAGCCGCACTCAGCGATTCTCTCCATAGCCTCGCCGAGCCCTAGGCTCGAGAAGAGCATAGTGCTTACCAGAGCCATGGCGGCGCCCCTCGGCGTAGCGATGCGGTGGGTTTTCGGCTTAGCGGTGAAACCCCTCTCCTTGAAAGAATTTTAGGTATGGGTAGGAACCGTGCTTACCGGGGGTCCCACCCCCCGAAGGCGCTGACCATGCCCGAGCCGATAATTAGCGTTCGGAACCTAGTCGTTTTCTACCGGGGGCTTAGGGGATTCGTCCACGCGGTTGACGGGGTATCGATAGACGTCTACAAGAACGAGGTTCTGGGGATCGTTGGGGAGAGCGGGAGCGGTAAGTCGACGCTCGCCCTATCGATACTGAGGATCCTGCCGCGGGATGCCTGGATCGTCAAGGGCTCGATAGTATTCGATGGGGTGGACCTCGCTAAGGCTCCCGAAAGCGTTTTGAGGAGGATTAGGTGGCGTAGAATAGCCTACGTACCCCAAGCGGCTCTAAACGCCTTGAACCCCACGCTCAAGATCGTTGACCACGTTCTGGAGACCGCTAGGGCCCACGGGGTTAGGGATAGGAAGGCGGTTATAGAGAAGGCTGTTCAGCTCTTCGAGATGCTTAGGCTGGACCCGAAGAGGGTTCTCAATAGCTATCCCCACGAGCTTTCGGGCGGGATGAAGCAGAGGGTTACGATAGCCCTAGGCCTCTTGCTGGATCCAGAGGTGCTGATACTCGACGAGCCCACTACCGCGCTAGACGTCCTCACCCAGAGGTTCATCCTCGACCTGCTCAAGGACTTGCGCAGGAAGATAAACATCACGATGATCTTCATAACCCACGACATAGCCATCGAGGCGGATCTAGCGGATAGGGTTGCAGTCATGTACGCCGGGAAGATCATGGAGGTCGGGGACGTCTACCAGATATTCAAGACCCCTAAGCACCCCTACACCCAGGCGCTGATAAGGAGCATTCCGAGCCTCATAGGCAGCGTCGAGGAGATGAAGCCGATACCCGGATCCCCGCCAGACCTAGTGAATCCGCCGCCGGGATGCAGGTTCCACCCGAGGTGCCCGTACGCAATGGATATCTGTAAGCGCAAGGAGCCTCCGCTAATCGAGGTCGAGAAGGGTAGGCTAGTCGCTTGCTGGCTATACGCCGAGGAGGGTGGTAAGGCATGAGCTCGGTTCCGCTAATCGAGGTTAGGGACCTAAGGGTCTACTTTCCGATTAGGAGGGGGTTCCTAGGACCCGTCCACTACGTTAAGGCTGTCGACGGCGTGAGCGTCAAGATCCCCGAGGGAGGGGTCCTAACCCTGCTGGGGGAGAGTGGCTGCGGCAAGACCACGCTTGGCAAGACCATCGCCGGGCTCTACAAGCCTACGGCGGGGGAGGTGCTGTACAAGGGCAAGAACGTTTGGAGCCTACCCCCGCGAGAGTTCATGGAGTACCGAAGGAACGTGCAGATAGTTCACCAGGATCCCTACGCAGCGCTGAACCCCACCAAGACCGTGTTCCAAATACTCTCCGCACCGCTTAGGAGGTGGGGCATCGCTAGGACGAGGAGCGAGTTGATAGAGAGGGTCTCGAAGCTCCTAGAGGTAGTCGGGTTAACGCCCCCCGAGGACTTCCTATTCAAGTACCCCCACCAGCTAAGCGGTGGGCAGAGGCAGCGAGTAGTCATAGCTAGGGCTATAAGCGTGAACCCCAAGCTCATCGTAGCCGACGAGCCGATCACCATGATAGACGTCTCGCTTAGGCTAGGGATCCTAGACCTAATGCTCGAGCTTAGGGAGAAGCTAGGCACCGCCTACCTATTCATAACCCACGACTTCGGGGCCGCTAGGTACTTCAGCGCGAAGGGCGGGGGGAGGATAGCGGTTATGTACCTAGGCAAGATCGTTGAGATAGGCCCAGCCGAGGAGATCATTAGGAACCCGATGCATCCATACACCCAGACGCTGATATCGGCAGTACCCGTTCCAGACCCCGAGATCTCTAGGAAGAAGAAGCCCATTCAGCTAAGGAGCCTCGACATCCCGAGCCCAGTCAACCCACCCTCGGGCTGTAGGTTCCACGATAGGTGCCCATTCTACATAGAGGGCCTCTGCAACCGAGAGGAGCCACCCCTAGTCGAGGTGAGGCCAGGGCACGAGGTAGCGTGCTGGAGGGTTATTAAGAGGTAGTGCGAGGGGTTTTTCGTAGGAGTGGAGAGTATTGCAATGGTTTCTAAAGAGCAATTTGGCGATAGGCATAGCGCTGCTAATACTCATACTCTTCTCCCTAGCCATCCTACGACCGGGTAGCCCAGCCTTCGTAGTCGCCGTGCTAGCGCTGATAATAGTGATCGCGTTCCTAGCCCTAGTCATCGTCGTAACGCGGAAGATACTGTCTAGAATGGCTAGAGAAGAGCACGAACACCCATACCAAGAGTATTAACTACGAATACGAACGAGAATACTAGTGAGTAAAACAGTTAGAACTTGCATAGCTGATGCAACACAAGCTCTAAGCAAAAGCCTTATCGCAGCTCATCGGCACTACACCATCAAGTTAATAACCGCGCAATTCAGTTCCAAACGAAACTATTGAGTTCCATTAAGAGCCTTAACCTTGAGTTCATCACATGTGTAAGCAGTTGAATTGTCATCTCCTGGACTACGCCTCGAACACAACACAGAATAGAGGAAAGTTTAATACTGCACAAAGTGAAGGCACCTTGAAGGTGGGTGTATCGTATGACGAGTAGGTACTTGGTCCCAATCTTACTAATCGCTATAGTCGCTCTAAGCACCGTAGCCATAGGCTTGATGGGTATATCGACTACCGCGAAGGCAGAGAAGGTAGTGATTCTAAGGACGCACAGCTGGTGGAGCCCGCCGCCAGCGGGTAGCTTCAACCCCGCTTCGCCACACTTCATAAACATCATTGGGCTAGTGTTCGAGAGGCTAGCTCAGTGGATCAAGGTTCCCAACACCTTCGTACCAATCCTAGCGATTGGCTGGAAGTACGTACCCGAGAAGCACTGGTTCGTAGTGTACCTAAGGAAGGGAGTGTACTGGCACGATGGCTACCCATTCACTTGTAAGGACGTGTGGACTACGTTCATGATCTACAAGGCTATGGGTAAGGAGGTTTGGAACTACATAAGCGACGTTAAGTGCCTCAACGACTACACCGTAGTGTTCGTAGTCAAGAAGTGGGGCTACCTAGTACCCTGGTACATACTGTGGAGAAACGGTGAGATAACCTTCCCGTACCACATCTACGGCAAGTGGGCTGAGGAGATCGCTAAGGCTACTAGCAAGTCCCAGCTACAGAGCATCCTCAAGGACTTGCTACAGTTCCAGCCCAAGACCCTAGTCGGTACCGGCCCATTCAAGCTGAAGGTCATAACCAGCAGCGAGGTTATCCTAGTGAAGTTCGAT
>CAZRDH010000066.1:0-7744 GCA_964598805.1 uncultured Desulfurococcaceae archaeon
CGCCGGCACATAGGCTTATATCTTTACTAAACCCGTATTTCGTGGGCGCGCTCTTGAGGTACAAACGGTTTCTATCCTCCGACACCCAGTTCATGAGGGCATCCGAGATTAGGGAGCTTCTCAAGCTCGTTGAGCAGCGGAACGTGATTAGCTTTGCGGGTGGCTTACCAGATCCAAAGCTGTTTCCAGTCGATGAGCTTAGCGAGATAGCTAGGGAAGTAATCAAGGAGATGGGGGCTAGGGCCCTACAGTACGCGCCAACCAAGGGAGTTACCCTCTATAGGAAGGAGCTAGCTGACTTCCTATATAGGAACCGGGGGATAAAGACGGATCCCGAGAACATAGTGGTTACCGTTGGGAGCCAGCAAGCGCTAGACATAATATCTAGGACCCTTATCGACCCTGGCGACGTTGTTATCGTGGAGGAGCCTACGTACCTCGCAGCCCTCAACGCCTTTAGGATTAGGAGGCCTAGGTTCGTGGGCGTGCCCATAGACGACGAGGGGATGAAGGTCGATGTGCTCGAGGAGAAGCTGAGGAAGCTAAGGGCGGAGGGAGCTAGGGTAAAGCTGCTGTACACCATACCGATCGCTCAGAACCCCGCTGGAGTAACCCTAAGCCCTGAGAGGAAGAAGAGGCTCGTTGAGCTAGCCGAGGAATACGACTTCCTGATAGTCGAAGACGATGTCTACGGCTTGCTAGTGTTCGAGCCTAACGTCGATACCACGCCCCTAACCCTACTCGATAAGAACGAGCGCGTTATCTACATCGGGTCCTTTAGCAAGATGCTTAGCCCCGGCATGAGGCTCGGGCACATAGTGGGGCCTAGAGAGTTAATAGACGTTTTCGAGAGGGCTAAGCAGAGCATGGACCTACATACACCGTCGCTAACTCAGTACATAGCTGCCGAAGCTCTTAGGAGAAGCGTTATCGAAAGGAACTTGCCTAGGATAAGGGAGCACTACAAGGCTAAGAGAGACGCAATGATTAGGGTCATGGAGGAGAAGTTCCCGAAGAGCGTGTGGTTCACGAGACCCGCGGGAGGCATGTTCCTGTGGGTCAAGCTCAATGCCGACGTCGATACTTCGGAGCTGCTTAGCAGGGCTATAGAGATGGGGGTAGCGTACGTGCCTGGCAAGTCGTTTTACCACGATTACAGCGGCAAGGATACGATGAGGCTCAACTTCTCGTACCCAACGATAGAGCAGATAGAGCGCGGCATCGACATACTAGCCAAGCTAATCAAGGAGGTTTTAGGCGCCTAAAGAGCTCTAGCTGTGGATGATGAGGTCTTGCTGGGTGCCGATGGATGCGGACGCCCTCTAGCGCTGACGCCCTTACCTAAGGTACTTCTCGGCGCCGACGATCCTTATCAACCCCATGCTCTCGCCTATCTCTAGAGTCCATAGGGCTAAGAGCCTAGCTATCTGCTCGGTAGCCGCTTCAGCGCTCGGCTCGACGCCCACAACCTCCTTCACCGCCTCTACGGCTGCTTCGCTAACTACCCTAGGCTTGAACTTCTCCATTAGGTACCTAACCGCGTCCTCTAGGCTCTTAATACTGCCCCTCTCGACAAGCCTCTTTACCTCGCCTAGATCCTCGCCACGGGGGTAGCTATTGCTCGGATCGACGCCCATGCTCCTCAGCTTCTCGAAGTACTTCATCAGCAAGTCGTAGCTCTTAACGAGCCTACCGCTACCGAGGAAGATCCCGCTCAAATCTCTACCACCGCCCTACGAGTCCCTAGGAGGTCTATAGAGGGTTCGACCCCCATTACCCCGGCTAGCGATTCCCCAATCTCGCTAGCCGCGCTAGGCTCCGCGACTACGGTAAGGAGCTTCTTCTTGATGAAGAAGCCCATGGCTAGGCCCTGCGATAGGTAGCGGCGAAGCGCTTGAAGGACTCGCTCCTCCGTAACCCTATCGAGGAACCCTACGTCTCGGCTAAACCCCTTCGAGACCTCGAGGAAGGTCTCTATAGACGGGTTCTCGAGGAACCTATCTATGTACGACCTCGCGACCCTCCTAATCCTCTCGCCGTAAACCTCGTGCATCTCCCTCGTGGTCATCCTGCCCAGGGGTAGCGTCACTATCGCGTACCTCTTCCTGGGAACGAACGAGTCCACAACCCCTCTGCAGGGAGGGCCGTGCTTAATCCTAGCGACTATGCCCATGCCCATAGCCTCGGCAATCACGTCTCCGAGCCCCGAGCCGCAAACCACTTCAGCTACGTGAGCAACCTCTCCAGCCCTACACAGGGAGCCTCGACCCTTAATCACCTCGATCGCTAGGGCGAGCGCTAAGGCTCTCGAAGCGCTAGCCCCGTAGCCGTAGCCAAGGGGCCTCTCCTCCCGTATCCAAAGGCTTTCGGCGAACCCCCTATCCACGTCCATTATCTCGAGAACCCTTTCGGTCGTTGGATCTAGCTCTAGCCTTCGAAAGCCCTTCCTGGGAATCGTCGAGATCGTTACGCCGCTAGAGAGGAGTATTCCCACTCCTATGCTACCGCTATCAACCGGGTTCGCGCCCTGTATGGGGAGCCAGACTCCGGATACGTGGTAGGGGACGAACACCATCAACTCCTTCGCACCAGCGCCTTTACGAGGTCTAGGAGCTTCCTAGCTATCACCTCCTTGGGCTCAGGGCCCCACACCTCCTTCCTCCCATCCCTAGTGATTACCAGAACCTCGTTTTCCCTACTACCGAACCCAGCCCTCTTGCCGAGAACGGGGTTCGCCACGATCACGTCGGCGTCGACCTCCTCGAGCTTCCTCAGTGCTCGTTCCTCGCACTCTTCCGCCTTCTCGACGGGCTCGGCAGCGAACATGACTAGCACGCCCCTATACACCTTCCTAACCTCGCTAACTATCTTCGGGTTCCTAACGAGCTCTAGGCCTAGCCTCTCTACCGACCTGCTATCGATCTTCCCCTCGAACCTCTGGCTAGGCTTGTAATCGCAGGGGGCTGCCGCCATGATGAGGGCGTGGGGCCTAACGTTCTCGACGGCCTTTAGCACCGCCTTGAGCATCTCCTCGGTGGTAACCACGTCTATGCGAGGAATCCACGGCGGTACCTCGACCTCTACGTGCCCAGCTACGAGAAGGGTCTTGGCTCCGCGGGCGTAGGCCTCGATAGCTATCTCCATCCCCATCCTCCCCGTGCTCGGGTTCGAGATGAACCTAACGCAGTCTATGAACTCCCGAGCTGCACCAGCCGTTACCACGACCCTAAAGCCCTCGAGATCCCTACCCCTCAAGAAGATCGCGGTAGCTGCTCGGGCGATGTGCTCGGGCTTAGCCATTACTAGCCTACCCCCCTTCTCTACGGGGGGCAGGATTGCGTAGCCCTCGCTCTCCAGCGTCTCCACCACCTTCCTGCACTGAGGGGATCTCCATAGCTGCGAGTGCATGGCTGGAGCTATAGCTACGGGCTTGCCCATGCTCCTAGCCACGATGGCGGTTAGCGTAAGCGCGTTGCCGGCGTACCCGTGGGCTACGGCGGCCATGGTCTTCAGCGTCGCGGGGGCGATCAGCATGCCCGCGCACTCCCTAGCCAAGGTGATGTGCTCTACCTCGCCCCCTACTCGAACCACGGGCTTTTCCCCCGTAGCCCAGTGGAAGAGCGTAGGGGAGACGAAGCGCGTAGCGCTAGGCGTGAGCAAGGGTACTACTCTAGCGCCCCTCCTAACTAGCTGTCTAGCTACGTCTATGGCCTTGTAGATAGCGGAGCTAGCTGAAGCACCGAGAAGGACCGTGCGCCCCTCGAGCTCGCGGCTAATGCCGAACCTAATCTCCTCGACGGGGTGCACGGAAAGCACCCGCACGCGCTATAGCTATCGCAGCTATTTCTAGCCCTAGCCCACCGTGTTAGCGCGGCGAGGATGGTGAGCGCGGGTAGGAGAATTAGGATTAGGCCCGCTACGGAGAGCGACCTAGACGAGATAATAGCGATAAACATAGAGTGCCTACCCGAGCACTACCCCATAAGCTTCTGGCTCGAGCACATGCATAGGTGGGGAAAGGCGTTCTACGTAGCCGAAGTGGATGGGGTAGTAGTTGGCTACGTAATGTGCCGAGTCGAGCAGGGAGTTGGGTACCTAAAGCACGTCACTAGGAGACTTGGACACGTAGTTAGCGTCGCTGTGAGGGAGGGGTATCGAAGGCTAGGCCTCGCGACGATGATGATGCTAGCTAGCATGACTGCCCTTAGGGATGAGTACGGGGTTGAAGAGGTCTACCTAGAGGTTAGGGTTAGCAATACGCCTGCTATCAAGCTCTACGAAAAGCTCGGGTTCAAGATCGTTAGGAAGCTAGAGTCCTACTACCTAGACGGAGAAGACGCTTACCTAATGGCTAAGGAGCTCGGGGAGAAGCTCGATCCAATCAACGTCCCCCCTCTACTCTAGCACTAGGCTCCTAGCTTACGAACCCTCGCACCGCAATCTCGTTACCGGGTAAGCGAGCTTTGGGGTTCACGTTAAGGCGCATCGCCTACGGTAGGAGGAGGGGGTTCGTAGTTAGGAGTAGGGTTGGCGAGTGCTACGTTAGGAGCGTTGTGGAGGATAAGGAGGTTAGGATTGCTGACGACGTTAGCTACGTCGAGATCGAAGCGTTTCTCGAAGCTCCTAGGGATTGTAGCTACGCGTTCGAAATCGAGAGCGCATCGACGCCCATACTCTACGTCGAGGGCAGGGCGCTGGAGGTCCTCGGCGATGGTAGCGGGCGCTACGTTAGTAGGGCGATAAGGTTGGCTAGGGGAGCGTACTACAGGCTGAGGATCGAGATCCCCCAGCCCGTGCCCGGGTCGAGCGTACGCATATGGGTTTCGCATGGCGATTTAGCGGAGCCCGCGCACATAAGGTGCTTCGCCCCCCTCTCGCCGTACATAACCATAGCGTCGCTACCGCAGGAATGCGAAGTAGCCTTGGTGAACGTTGGGATCGTAGCGAGGGCTCGAGCTGTAGGCGGTGTAGCGCAGCTCGACGTATCCAAGCTGAAGCACCCGATAAGCGCTAGGCTCGCTATAAACGGCGTTGAGGTTGCCGAGCTCATAGACGCGTGGGGTGGCGACGTATACGTGGTTACTCGAGGTTAGCTAAGCTCCTTAGGTCGAGCTTAACCACGGTAACGTTGCGTAACTCGCTTAGGAAGCTAGGTGGGGAGCTCGAGGCGACTACAACGCTCTTACCCATGGAGCTAGCCACGACGATGGCCTCGGACACTATGGATAGGGGCTTGGATAGGCCTAGAACGAGCATCGTTTCCGAAGCCGCTACACACTTGAGGAACTCGTCAACGCTGTGCTTAGGCGCTACGCGATCTAAGCCCGATCGACACGATCCGTAGACGTACACCAAGCTCTTGCCGAACACCTTCCTAAACGCATCGTCTACGCACACGGTCGCTACGCAAATCGCGTCTAGCGAGCTAAGCACACTCCTCTTAATCACCTTGAGTAGCCCCTCATCGCTAAGCTCAGTACACGGATCGCTTGCCAAGCCCTCTACCCACGCAGCGAAAGTGCTTGGGCACAGCTCGTCTCCTAGAACGACGGTTGTAGGCCCCCTAGCGAGGCTCTTTAGAGCGCTCACGACTTCGCGATCTCGATGCACCGAGCTTTCACCGAGAGCCCCTCTCCCTTAGCTACCTCGATTAGCGTTATAGGCCTACAGCAAGCCTCTACAACTACGCACTCATCAACGCTAACGACTCGAGGCTCAGCGCACGGCTCGCTACAACCGCAAACAATCAGTATTCGCGCCCCTAGGGCCTTACATACGTCGGGAGCGCGCGGCCATCCAACGACGCTATCGTACCCGAGCCTCTGCGTAGAGAGCGCGATCCTAATGCCTTCGCACGATCCTCGCGATAGAAGCTCTATGCACTGGCTAACGTTCCTAGCATCGATACCGCCAAAGCACGCACCCTCCGCTTCGAGCCACTTGCCCATGGCTAAAACCCCTAGCTCCCTAAGGGCCTTAACCTCGTATACATCGCTAAGTAGGGAGGTTATCGCAACGCACTTACCCGGCCTACAGCAGTGGATAACCTCGTAGCAATGCGATAGGTCGCCGCATAGCACTACGATACCCTCGAAGCCCTTGAGAAAAGCCTCGAGATCGCTACACTCCTCGAAGCGCGGCGAGGATACTACGAGTAGTCGAAGCACCTTACTGGACCTCGAAGAGAACCCTAAACCTATCGCCAACCAAACCCTTTAGCACTTCCCTCCACATAGGGCCGTAGCCTATGAGCGCGTAGAACCCTACCACGATGGACCTAGCTTGCCTAACGATGTCCATTAACGCCCTCGTGGTCCTACCGCTCCTAACCAAGTCGTCGACTATGAGCACGCGCTCGTTCGGTGGAAGCACCTCCTTGGGCAAGTATATCGTTATGACTTCAGGCGGGTCGTAGGCTATGTACGAGGTTTCTAGGAATTGCGTGTACCCTACCTCCCTACGGCGCTTAGCCACTATGAGCGAAACCCCTAGCTTTTTGGCTATGAGCGTAGCTAGGGGGATGCCGTCTACCTCCGTCGTGAGCACGGCTGTAGGCGATAGGGGTCTAGCCCATAGGTAGGCATCGATAGCCGCTATCGTGAGGACCTCTATGGAGTAGGCTAGGGGGTAGACATTCACGATCCCGTCCTTAACGCTGATTATCTTACGCTTTACCTCGTCTAGAACTTGAGGACTAAGGAGCTTGCTTATTATTTCGCGAGCCCTCTCTGGACTAGGCTTGATCTCTCCGTGTATGTACCTCCACAGCGTAGGAGTCGAGATCCCCAGTATCCCCTCTAACTCCCTAAACTTGTAGAACCTCTTCATGCTGTGCAGCAACTCGATAGCTAGATCGCGAACATCGTGTTCGTGCACCGTCATACCCATACTCCATGGTTCTCACGAGCTTCCTCCCTTATAAACAGATTTGGTTAGCTACCCCGCTCCTCGATAACGCCCGCCGCGCAGCTAAGTTCAATTCTTTCGCGGCCCTTAACGACCTGGGCGCACATGGATATGAGCTTCTCGAGCGCGACCTCTGGATCCACGCACTCGACAATACCGACATCCTCGACCTGCACGGCGTTAATGCTAGCCGGGTGCATCACTATCCGAACCCTAGCGTACCTCCTCACCAACCTGCGGAGCATAGCCGCTAGCTTGATGCACGGCACTAACCCCCTTCCGCTACCCATGACCACTAGGGTTACGGTCCTAGGCAGCTTCCTCACCGCGGTAAGGCTAGGGAGCGCAATACCATATTAGCTCTGGGAGCACGAGGGGGCAGAGCTTATAAGCATCTCAACAACGTTTATAAACCCTCACCCCCTATATGTAGGGAAAAGTGTTTCGGGGTGAGGAGGAATGAGGTTTAAGAAGCTTTATGAGGACGAGGAGGTGGAGGTATATAAGGCTCCTACTGAGCAAGAGCTAGAAGAGCTCGTGCTCGACGCCATTAGGGAGGCTGGGAGGCCACTAAGCTGGAAGGAGCTTAGGCAGATCTTTAGCGGGATAGCGGGCGAGGATAGGCTTAGGAAGGTGCTGATAAAGCTCATCGAGAGCGATAAGCTGATAGAGCTACCCGACGGCACCTTCGCTATACCCGGCATGGAGGAGAACTACGTGCCTAAGCCAACGCCCAAGAGGGTTAGGCCCTTAGTGCCATCGAAGTTCAGGCAGAGGTGGGGCAATCTAGCGCCTAAGCTCAGAAGGAGCGGGCTACCCCTAGGCGAAGCGCTAAAGA
>CAZRDH010000067.1:0-16681 GCA_964598805.1 uncultured Desulfurococcaceae archaeon
TCGACTCTGCTAGCTGTTTACGCCCTCTACCGCGCGTGCGTATATGGTTGGCGGGTATACATACTGACCCCCACTAAGGAGATAGCTAAGCAGTTCTTCGATAGGATGGAGCAGTACCTAGAGCGATTGCGTAGAGCGGGGCTCTGCCTCGCCGAGCCTAGGATCCTCCTCTACGACTCGTCCTCTAGCTCTGCTCAGAGGCTTAGGGAGAGGATCTCTAGCGGGGACTTCGACATCCTCATAACCTCGGCGACGTTCCTCAGCAGGAACTTCGATATCGTGTCTAGGCACAGGATAGACCTGGTCATAGCCGACGACCTAGACGCGTTGATGAAGAGGAGTAGGAATATCGATAGGGTTTTGAAGCTACTAGGCTTCGACGATAGGGACATAGAGCTCGCTACGAGGATAGCGAAGACTAGGCAGAAGCTCTTAGCCGCGAAGCTATCGTCGAGGCCCGAGGTCGTTGAGAGCATTAGGGCTGAGCTCTACGAGCTCGTAGCCGAGCTAAGGAGTAGGATAGCCGAGAAGAGGTCTCAGCTAGTAGTGGCGTCGGCAACGGGTAGGGTTAGGGGCCTCAAGCCCTTGGTGATGAAGGAGCTCCTAGGCTTCGAGGGTGGGGCTCTATTCGAGTACTGGAGAAACGTTGCTGATCTCCGCGCCTCGATGAGCGAGTTGGAGAGGCTGCTCCCCGCCGTAGCTAAGCGGATGGGGAGCGGCATCGTCTTGATCGCGAGTGGGTGCGGCGTCGACGAGAAGAAGGTGGCTGAGATCCTCGAGGGTAGCGGCGTTAGGGTTGCGATAGCTAGGAGCGGTACTAGGGCGGTGGATAGGTTTAGGCGAGGCGAAGTAGATGTTCTGGTGGGAAGGGCTTCTTACTACGGCATACTCGTTAGGGGTTTCGACGAGCCCCTGAGGGTTAGGTTCGTAGCCTTCATCGGGGTTCCGAGGGTTTCCGTAGAGCTAGGCAATAGCTTGAAGAACCTTAGGTTCCTCTACGCGGTTCTCCAGGAGCTTAGGAAGATGGGTATCGACGTATCGAACGAGCTTCGGGAGCTAGCGAGCGTTCTCCAGGGGCTTACCCCAGCGATGCTAGCGGCGTTCGGTAAGTGGCTTAGGAATCCGGACGAGGCTCCGGAAGGGCTTAGGGATAGGGTCGAGAGGGTTTTAGCCATATGCTCGAGGGTCGAGGAGCTCGTTAAGGAGGTTCTGAGGAGTAGGGATAGGGTTAGGATTGGGAGCCTAGCGCTCATAGTTAGGAAGGGCTCGAAGATTAGGGTGCTGAAGCCCGATCCCTACACCTATATCCAGGCTAGTGGTAGGTGCTCTAGGCTCCTCAACGGCTCGAAGACTTTCGGCGTATCGGTGGTTTTCGAGGAGTTCGAGGAGCTAATCGACATGCTTAGCGCTAGGCTTAGGAAGATCGCTAGCGGCATCGAGTTCAAGAGGTTTACGGAGAGTGATCTAGAGGTCTACGCTAGGCTAGCCGAGGCAACGAGGAGGGGTTCAGCGAGCGGTAGGGATATTAGGGAGTGCATAAGGACGGCGCTGATAATCGTTGAGAGCCCGACCAAGGCTAGGACCATAGCCTCGATGTTCGGTAGGCCCGCTAGGAGGAGCGTTGGCGAGTCCATGGTCTACGAAACCGTGATTCCCGTGGATAGCGATAGGATTCTAGTGGCGTCGATAGCCGCTAGCCTAGGGCACGTAACGGACCTGGTTACGGACGAGGGGGTTCACGGTGTTAGGATTGAGGGTGATCGCTTCGTCCCAGTGTACGACTTCATAACTAGGTGTAGGGCTTGCGGAGCGCAGCACGTAGGGGTTTACCACGAGTGCCCGTACTGTGGCTCGCCAAACGTATCGAGTAGCTACTCCGTATTCAACGCCTTGAAGAAGCTGGCTATGGACGTCGACGAGGTGCTCATAGCGACGGACCCGGATACCGAGGGGGAGAAGATAGCGTTCGACCTAGCTACGCTGCTAACCCCGTTCAACAGGAACGTCAAGAGGATAGAGTTCCACGAGGTTACGAAGCGCGCTATCCTAGAGGCCCTTAGGAACCCGAGGAGCATCGACTTGAGGAAGGTCGAGGCCCAAATCGCTAGGAGGGTAGCCGATAGGTGGATAGGGTTCGAGGTTAGCATGTGGCTCCAGCGAGCCCTAGACAAGCCGTGGCTAGGGGCTGGAAGGGTTCAAACACCCGTGTTGCTATGGGTTGTGGATAGGTTTGAGGAGTACAGGAGCTCGATGGGGTACGCGGTTACCGCGGTGGTGGGGGGTAAGAGGCTTAGGCTATTCTTTAGCTCTAGAGAGGAAGCCGAGAGCGTTGCCGAAGCGCTGAGTAGGGAAGGGTTTAGAGTTGAGAGCCTAGAGATCGAGGTTAGGGAGGTTCCGCCCCCACCACCCTTCACGACGGACGAGCTTCTCTACGAAGCGGGTAGGAGGTTTGGGTACCCCGCCGGGCTGGTAATGGCTATCGCTCAAACGCTATTCGAAAGCGGCTTGATAACGTATCACCGAACCGATAGCTCGAGGGTTTCCCAGCAGGGTATTGCCGTAGCTAAGCAAGCTCTAGAGAGGCTAGGGCTTGGAGATCTATTCGTTGCTAGGACGTGGGGGGCTAGGGAAGGGGCTCAGGATGCCCACGAGTGCATAAGGCCTACGAACCCCATGAGCGCTGAGGAGGTTAGGGAGGCTATTCTAAGGGGCGAGCTAGGGCTCGTCACGAGGATTGGGGAGTCGCATCTAAGGATCTACGACCTCGTGTTTAGGAGATTCCTAGCGAGCCAAATGAGGCCCTCGGTAATTAGGTTCGCTAAGGCGAGGCTCGCGGTTCCCGGGAAAGGCGTTTCGATAGAGATCGAAGTGCCTTTCGAAGAGGTCGAGAGGGGCTTCACTGCTGTCTACCCGATGAAGATGTTTAAGGAGCTCGTGGAGGAGCTTAGGAAGGGCTTCGTAAAGCCCTCGGAGGTTAGGGTAGTGCGAGCGTCTAGGGTTAGGCTACTAACCGTAGCCGACTTGGTTAAGATGCTTAGGGATAGGGGTATCGGTAGGCCAAGCACTTACGCGAAGGCTATAGAGAACAACGTTAGGCACGGCTACGTGGTTTTGAGCAAGAAGAGGAAGGCTGCCGTACCCACGAAGCTAGGCATCGAGGTATCGAGGATCGTTAGGGAGATGTTCCTAGACCTAGTGGGGGAGGAGGTTACGAGGAGGCTCGAAGAGGTTATGGACGCGATAGAGCGGGGAGAGAAGGCGTTTCAGGAAGTGGCTAGGGGTCTACTGGAGATGGTTGAGCGCGTGGTGGTGAGGGCTGGGGAGCCCGAGGCTCTCGCTACAGCCTCTTCAACCTAATCTTGATGTAGGAAACCCTCCTCCCCCTCTCCAGCAAGCTACCTATCTCGACGTTGTCTAGCGCCACGCTATCCCCTAGCCTATTCATCACCATGTTGTAGAGGGTTACGGCCCTAGATATGTTCCTGCCCTTACCCATGATCTCGACGACGTCGACCCCCCTATTGAAGCTCACCACTACCTCGAGTAGGTAGTCCCTTAGGGGCTTGTTGCCCAACACAATGGTTTGCGTAAGCGCTCTTAGCGGACCCGACAATTTCCTCCCTCGAACGAGTTGGAGTGAGTGGGGTAGTTAAGCTGTGAACAAGCGAATAGTGCTAGATCACTTCGGGCTCGTAGACCGCGAGCTAAGGCTCTACATAGCCGTGGGCCCCTACCACCCGCCCCACGGCTACATAGCGTACCTAAAGTACGTTCCCGGAGGCGAAGGCCCTTGGAGGAAGCACGGCGTTGAGTACTCGAGGGTTCTAAGCATCTACAGCCCCTACGCTGTAGACGAGCCGTGTAGGCACCTAGATAGGTACTTCGACCCCCTCCTAGGGTGCGAAGTGCCTATACTACGCCTAGATAGGGTTGTGAGCATCGTTGATCCGAGGGACGTAGCTAAGCGCGTTTTAGCAACCTGTAGAGATGAGCTTGAGTGCGTAGCCGCTGAATTGATAAGCGATCTCGTGCGCCACGGGCTGAGCCTAGAGTGCGTAGGGGTTACGGGCTCGATAATGTTCGGCATTCACGTAGCTAAGCACTCGGATATAGATCTAGTGGTATACGGCGAGAAATGCGTTGAGAAAGCCCTCGAGGTAATACCCACCGTAGCCAAGCCCATACCGAGAGCGAGGCTCGAGCTAGTAATAGACAACCTCTCGCACGTACACGGGGTAAGCCGTGAGCTAGCGAAGGAGTCTGCAGCCATAAGGAGGTGGGTTTACGAAGGGATCGAGGTTACGACCGTGTACACCTGGAGCGAGCCGTGGAGCCTTCGAGACCCAGTAAAGGAATCGAGGTGCGTAAGCACTGTGATAGAGGTGGAGCCAGGTGATGTAGGCGCGGTGATGTACCCCGCTAAGTTCTTAGCGAGGCTAGGTGGCGAAGAGGTTGAGGTATGGAGCTTCGAAGCAACGCTATCAACGCCTATGGTGAGAGGGGGTAGGTTTCGCGTAGAGGGCGTGCTTCAGGTACTTGCTTCGGGGAGGAAGAGACTCGTTTTGGGCGCTAGGGAGTGCCCGAGCGCTGTAGAGAGGGTTGTAAGCTAGGTGCGGAGACCAGTATTAAGCTCTACGCAGTAGTAGGCTCCTGGGCCTCAATGGATTTGTTGAGGCTCTGCACGCGGTTTAGCGCGTTGAACAAGGTTGTGTGGAGTCTCGAGAGCTCTAAGAGGGTTCGGCTAAGGGAGTTAGTGCTCGAAGCGAAGAAGAGCTGCAAAGCTCGGTCTAAGCTCTTCGAGTGCCTCGCGGCAACGCTCGTCAAGGCCTCTAAGCGCGTAGCGGGGGTGGCTCTCGATGGTGGATGCGGCTCGGGCTTCATGGCTTCAGCGCTGCGTAGCGCGGGATTTCGCGGCTTAATCTTGTGCATCGATTCGAGCCCCGCCATGGCTTGGGTAGCTCGCAGGTTCAGCTCGTGCGACGATGTCGTAGTTGCAGACCTTAATAGAGTGCCTCTGCGAAGCGGCTGCGTATCGCTTGCGCTTCTAGGGGGCGTCATTCACGAGAACGATCTTCGTCCGCTAGCTAACGAGATTGGGAGGGTGTGTAGGAGGGGAGCGCTACTCATAGCGATCGACTCGGCTACTCGAGGCCTTCCATCTAAGCTCCAGCGAGTTCTACGCAATCTCCTACACAAGAAGCTTCGAGTTGCCGAGGTTCCCCATCGACTCGAAGACGTTGAGCACGCGCTTAAGCTAAGGGGGTTCGCCAACGCGGCGCTAGCAGTCTTTAGCTCGACCCCCATTACGTCTAGGTTCGTCGGGGTATGGATTCGAAAGTGAGTGCCCAACCTTAGCGATTTTCAAGCCGCTGCAACTCGCGTTACCGCGCTCGCGCTCCGCCTTTAGCTTAAGTCTATATAAGTAAGGTTCCTGGAGGTTTTCGTAGATGAGCCATGGCTAGCCGGGAGCCTAGGGGCTTCCTAGTCCTTACGTGGAATAGGTTTTTGGATATGTCGATAGAGCTCGCCGAGAGAATCGTTGAGTCCGGTAGACTGCCGGACACTATTGTTGCAGTGCTTAGGGGTGGCTACTTCATCGCTAAGATACTGGCTGACTACCTAGGGATAGAGAGCATTGCTACGATAGAGGTCAAGTTCTATAAGGGGATCGGTGAGAGGGCTGAGAGGCCCATAGTCGTAAAGCCCATAACCATAGACTTGAGGGGCATGGACGTGCTCATCGTTGACGATGTTGCTGACAGCGGTAGGACTCTACAAGTCGTTACCGATATCGCTAGGCTCCACGGCGCTCGAACCGTGTATACCGCAGCGCTATTCTACAAACCCTGGTCGATAATAATACCGGATTACTACGTCGAGGAAACGGATAAGTGGATCGTGTTCCCATGGGAAGTAGGGGAGACGCTTAGGGAGCTAAGTTCAGAGTACGGATCCCTCGAAGGAGCAGCCCAAGCCATAGGCATAGAGAGGGAGTTTGGTCGCGAGCGGATGAAGAGGTTGGTGAGGGTCATAGAGAGGAGCGACGAGCTAAAGAAGGCAAAGCTTAATAAACCCATGAGCCGGAGCCACACATCGGCGCCGCGGTAGTATAGCCCGGTCAAGTATGCGGGCCTTTCGAGCCCGTGACCCGGGTTCAAATCCCGGCCGCGGCACCAACCCAATTAATTCACCTAGGGCTCCAAGCTCTAAACCATTGCAATGCTCTTCCGCGCTATTCACGCAGTAATGAGTCGTCGCTGATCATAATCGCGAGGTGTTGCAAAGCTCGTGGAGTTCGTGAAGGCCTATTTAGTTGCTACGGCAATCCTAAACCCCTCATCCCTATCAAGCAACTCGAGAAAGCGCTTCTCTAGCTTCGGCTAGTGATAGCAACGCGCTGTTCCCACCTATGTCCGGTGGGTACTTCGGTTAAGGGTTTCTGCATGCTTTACAGTAACTTCATTGCTTTTCCGAGCTTAGCGAAGTACTTTGGAGCTTCGCTCTTCGCGAACCTAACTACGTATAGGGGGTGCCTCTCCTCGTACACCTCCACGGGCTTGTAGCTACATGCGCTTAGTGCTCTCGATAGCTGCTTCCTCGCTACGGTTCCTAGGGCTATGACTGTGCGCGGTTTGAGGGCTTCTATCTCGGCGATGGTTACGCTCGTGCAGTTCATCGCCATCGCAACTACGTCTCGCTTCGATGGGGGCCTGCACCTCGCTGCCATATCCCATAGCACGCCGCGGTTCCTCATTTCCTCGAGTAGCCGCTCTTCCTCGATGCCTAGGTACTTGCTAAGCACCTTCCTGAGCCTATCCCTATGCCCCGTGTTGTACAGGAAGTCGGGTTTGTTGCCGGGAGGCGGGCTCTCGCTTATTACGAGCACCTCTATGGCTATGCCCCTATACCTCTCGTAAACTCCGTGGGTTAGGAAGGGCTTGTCGATGAACCTACACTTCCTGCATTCTCTAACGAGCTTCTCGACGATCTCTATCCCCAAGGCTATTCGCCTACGACCATAACGAGTACCCTCCTAATGCTCCGAGGCCCATCGAGCTCGACTAGGAAGATGTTTTGCCACGTCCCCCTCACTAGCTCCCCGTTGATTACGGGAAACACCCTATCGGCCCCTATGAAGGCGGAGGCTACGTGCGCGTGAGCGTTATCGTCTATCATGTTGTGCCTCCAGGGCTTGGTCGGAGGGAAGTGCTCCTTTATCGCCTCGAGGATGTCCTGCATTAACCCGGCTTCGTGCTCGTTAGCTACTATCGCCGCAGTGGCGTGGGGTGCGAAGACTAGGCACATACCGTTCTTAACGCCGCTCTTGCGAACGATTTCCTCTACCCTCCTAGTTATGTCGATTAGCTCAAACCTCTTGCTAGTCGAGAGGGTTATGAACTCGTAGTACACCTTCAAGGCGCTCCCCAGGAGCTAAGGGGTTGGTAGGGGTAAAGCGCGTTGCGCATCACCACTCACTCGTCCCAGCCCTCATCACTCCTCAGAACGGAGCCAGCGTGTAGCGCTAGCCTCTCCTAGGCTAAATAGCCTTTGCTTAGCATTGTTAGGGAGGGGCGAATGAGGCTCAAATGCGTTCAGGAGTTCATGAAGATCGAGTTCCTCGAGAGGGATCGAGAGAGGGGTTTGTTCCCAACGTTCGCTTGGCTAGTAGAGGAAGTTGGGGAGCTCGCTGAAGCGCTTCTATCCGGGGATAGGTCTAGGATTGAGGAGGAGATCGCCGACGTGCTCGCGTGGACGCTTAGCATCGCTAACCTAGTGGGGGTCGATGCGGAGGAAGCGCTTAGGAAGAAGTATGGTGTGGATAGGCTCTGCGCTAACGAAAAATAGTGTTAGCTGGATTGCAGCCTAGACTTGAGCAAGGCGTAGACCGTGTCCTTAATCCCTCCCCTAGCGAGGAGCCTCTCCAACCTATAGAGCTGCTCGTGGGCTATGCCGAGCTTCTTGGCTATCTGGGCTATGGGTATGTCGTGGGCCCTAGCGTAGAGTAGGAATATCAGCGTCCTAACGCTGTGGGGGTGCCTAAGCGCCGAGGCTATGGGGCTATCGAATACGAGCCAGTCTATTATATCCACGTTCTTCTTAGCCCACTCCGCTATCTCTGGAGGAAGCTCAAACCTGTGCTCGAGCCTCTTCCTGAACACCACGGTGCTGTCCACGATCTCGAGCTTCCTCTTCCTCCTCCTCCGCTTCTCGATTATTATCTGGTCCCCCGACATGAGTATCGCCTTCAACTCTACTCTCAGTTTCTCAACACCGTGGAGCAAACAAATAAATCTATATGGTAGGCGAGGAGATGGTGTTGAAGGTAGAGAGGTGCCGCTGCCATGTCCACGCTGGGTGGGGAGAGCGAGGAGAGGTTGCTGAGGGCGTTGCTAGCCGAGGAGCTGAGGATAAGCAATAAGCACTTGCCTCAGCGGAGGGTGCCCCTATCCCAGCTCCTCAAGATGGAGTACCCCTGCGTTAGGCTAAGGGATGGGACTACGCACTACTTTAGGAAGAGGGAGCTCCTAGAGCTAGCCGAAGTCGCTGGCGAGGATGCTGATAGGCTGCTACTACCCATAGTGGTAGTGCTTAGGAGCGATATGGGGGAGGGAACGGCGGTTATCGAGGACGAGGTCGCAGCCAAGGTAATCGCTAAGATACTCGGGATCCCGTATAGGGGCGGGGCCCTACACCTCTATAGACCCCAGCTAGCTGAGCTCCGCGAGAAGTTCGATACCGTTCTGCAGGTAGCGATCTTCGTCCCTCTAGAGGGCGAGAACGAGGGTGTGTAGGCACCGAATTGAAAATGCGTTAGTGTGAGTACGGGTATAGAGCGAAGGTGGCTACGCCCATCGCTAGCAGTACCCATGCTAGGGGGTGAACTTCCTTCCTCCTACCTAGCAACGTTGCTAGCAGCGGGTAGGCTACTAGGCCCGCCGCTATGCCTAGGGCTATGTTGAACGTGAATATCATGAACCCCACGGTTATGGCTAGGGTCGCTACCTGAAGCGGGTCATCGAAGTCTATCTGCTTGACGACGCTCATCATCAGCACCCCCACGGCCATGAGCGCTGGTGCGCTCGCTAGCTGTAGGAATGCGGGTTGGAGCATCGCTATGTAGGCGGATAGCGGTATGCATGCTAGGAACAGCAAGCCCGTTACCAACGCCGTTAACCCGGTCCTCCCACCCTCCTCGATACCCGTAGCGCTCTCGATGAAGGTCCCCGTCGTGGAGGTGCCGAAGATCGCTCCTAGAACCGTGGCGAGGGCGTCGACGTGGAACACCCTCTCCATCCCAACGGGCTTGCCCTCCCTATCCACGAACCCCGCCTTCATGGCTAGGCCGAGCACCGTACCCATCGTGTCGAACATGTCGCAGAGGAATAGAACGAATATTATCGGTATTAGGGGCGCGACGCTTAGGGCCCCAACTACGTCGAGCTTACCCAGAACTTCGCCCCAGTTCGGGATAACGGGCTTGGCTCCGGGAGCCACGGGCTGTATCCCGAGGGCCCAGGCTACGACCATCGTGGTGGCTATGCCTATCAGTATCGCTCCCCTAACCCTCTTGAGTAGGAGCGCGAGCGCTACCCCCATCCCCACGATCGCCGCTATGACGCTAGCGCTACCCATGTACCCAACCTTAACCGGGGCCCCGGGAACCCCCGGAACGGAGATCCCTGCCTCGGCGAAGCCGACGAACATTAGGAATAGCCCTATGCCAACGCTCCAGCTAGCGGCTAGGAATCTCGGTACGGCGCGCGCAAGCATCGCTCTTATGCCTAGGAGCGAGACTATTAGGAATAGCACGCCTCCCCAAAACACGGCCCCCAAAGCCTTAGGCCACGGAACCCCCATGCCTAGCACGACGGTGAGGGCTATGAGCGCGTTCTCGCCCATGTAGGGAGCCATCGCGAAGGGCCTCTTCGCGTATAGGCCCGTTAGTATCGTTGCTACGGCGGCTGCCACGGCCGTAGCTACGATCTCGGGCCCTAGGGGGAACCCAATGTTCTTGTGGCTAATCACCGTGGGTAGGTGGAGTATCACCGGGTTCACTATGAGTATGTAGGCCATGGCAGCGAAGGTCGTTACCCCCGCTAGGATCTCGCGCTTAACCGTAGTTCCGTACTTATCGAGCTCGAAGTACTCGCGAAAACCCATTTACATAGCACCGCGGAGGGGTAAGAATGCGCGTTTTTATGCAGTGTTCTGAGACATTTGCATAGCTATGCTTACGCGATTAAGGAGGCGCAACTCGCTAAAACATCGCACGCCGCGGCTATGCCGCTTATCGAAATCCTGCGAGGGTCGGAGACCTGGCTTGGCTGGGTAGGGGTTAGCACGAGCGATGTCAACTTCGTGACTACGTACATTATCAGCGTCGACGCAACGAAGCTGTTTAGCAGCTTAATGGCTCGGTTAATCGCTTTCGAAACCCTTTGCTTAACCTCGTCCCTACTCTCTAGAACCCTCTTCACATCAATCGTCCTCGCCTCTATCTTCGTCGCTATCCTCCTACACGCCTTCTCTATCTCGTTGCTTAGAACCTCGGTAGCGACCTCTATCACCTTGCTAACCTCGTCGCTACTCAGAAACCCCTTATCGAGGATCTCGCGGGCTTTCGCTGCCGCTATCTCTAGGCCCCTAGAGACGAGGTTCTGCTCGTCGAGGCTCGCTAGGGGCTGCCTAAGGCTCTCGAGCCTCTTGATCAGCTCTTCGTAGAGCGGCGCTAGCTTCTTCTGCATCGAGGTCCTAGCCCTAGCGCTAGCGTTGCTAAGCGCTCGCTCGACGAAGCTCCTCTTCTCCCCGGTTAACCCGAAGCTCTCTACGATCCTAGCCGCGTCTATGGAGCACACTTCCTTCGATATCGTTCTAAGGGCCTTCCTAACCATCTTAACGACGTACTCGTCGAGATCGCTCCTAGCCTTAGCCAAGTCGCTGCACCTAAGGCTCCCCAAGGCGATGAGTACGAGCTTGGGGAGCCTCTCGGAGGCGAAGCTTAGGAGGCTTAGCGAAGCGACTTGGTTGGAGCTCGCTAGGGCTTTCGATGCCTCTAGCACCCTACGAACTACTTCGAGCTGCTGGTCTAGGCACCACGACACTTCCTCCACCCCCATTCGCTAGCATAGGTAGACTCTAAGCGGCTTTACAAAGCCTTCGAAATCGCTTACGATCACCCTCTCGAACTCTACGCACACCCTCTTCCTAAACAGCGGGGCGTTGACGACGAAGGTCTCGGCCTCCCCGCCCTCGAACGCCGGGTTGAACCCGAAGCGCTTCGCCCTAGCCACGATCTCGTCCACGAGCTCGCGATCGATTACCCTCCCGAGCCAGGTTAGGGGTATTCCGTAGGCGGATACGCTCACGATCATCGCCTCGATCCCGCTCTCCACGAGCTCGTACATGTACTTAACCTGATCTATTCTCCAGAGGGGCGCTAGGATCCTCAGCCCCGCTTTCTCGGCAGCTAGGGCGAACCTAATCCTCTGGTAATCGCTTAGCAGCGCCCCTACCACTAAGTGCGTAGCCCCAGTCTCCCTAGCGCTCTCCCGCAAAGCCCTTAGCACCGCGCCCTCCTCGTCCTCGCCAACCTCGGCAACCCTAACGGGTATGCCCATCGCCTCCCCCTGAACCCTAGTGTACCTAGCGAAGGGCTTGTGGAGGAGCCTAGGTGCTTCGGCGCGCGGGATCAGGGTTATGAGCTCGACGATGTCGAACCCCATCGCCGTGGCTACGTGTATCGAGAACGTGCTGTCCTTACCCCCGCTGAACAAGGCTACGGCTCTCAACCCCAACCACCTAATACCCCGCTTCGCAAACGCGTAGCTAGGTGATGACGACCCGGTTCCTGAGCTAGTGATGAGGAGTTATTCCGCTGACGCCACCCTCGATACGCCTCGAACCCTAGCGTAGGCGAGCCTCTCGGCATCGCTCCACCCATACCTACCGCTTAGGTCTAGGAGCTGGGCGCTAGCGATTTCGTAGCCGTAGCTAGCTAGCTTAGACCTAAACGCCTCGATGAATAGGTTCGCGAACTTATCGCTAGGTCTAGGAATAGAGCTGTCCCCCACGACGGCGATAGCCTCGTCATCGCTTAGGAAGAGCATCCAGAGGACCCCGGGGGTTGGGCCGAACCTCTCGGGGTTCTCGAGGAATTCCCTCGATAGCCTATACCCCTTCGCTCGATAGAGCTTGGCTAGGGCGAACCTAAACGCCTTGATTAGGCTCCTCTCGAGCTTCTTCAAGGCCTTTCTATCCACGACCTCGTGGTTTACGTAGTACCTCCTGTACTTCTCTAAGAACTTGCGGGGAAACCAATCGATGCAGGGGTCGGGGCACTGGCTTACCTCCAAACGATTTCACCGCTGCGCGGGTGGGGTTCGTAGCCGGGGAACCTGGATAGCACCTCCCTTAGCCTAGGGCTCGATAGGGTGCTTATGAACCTCTCTATCGCTGGCTTGCTCAGGGAGTCGATGCTTATCGCGAAGTCGTACTCCTCCCAGGTTAGTGGGGTGTAGTCGAGGCCGTACATCTTGGCCGCGACCTCTATGCACACCCCTACGTCAGCCCTCCCCTGCGCTATGGCTGCCGCCACCCCGGTGTGGGTGTTAACCTCGTAGGTATAGCCCCTAATCCTAGAGACGAGCTCGCTGAACGACATGCCGAGCTTCCTAGCTAGCTCTCGAAGCCTCGTGTCTACGAAGGTGCGGGTCCCCGACCCCTTGTTCCTATTCACGAACACGACGTCCTCCCTAAGCAAGTCCTCGAACCCCTTAATCCCCTTGGGGTTGCCCTTCGCGTAGGCTAGCACGAGCCTCCTCCTCCACCCCTTGACGAGCACCGCCTTGCCCCTAAGCCCTAGCCTCTCCATGAAGGGCTCGTTGTACACCCCGCTACCCTCGTCCAGTAGGTGGGTTGGAGCTACGTCGCACAGCCCCTTGCCCAAGGCCTTCAACCCCTCGAGGGAGCCTACGGGCACTACCCTAGCTACGTGTAGGCACCCGCACTCCCTAAGGACCTCGGGCAAGGCGATGTCGTGGCTACCGACTATCAGCACCTCGCCGGGCTCGCGAAGTAGCTCCACTACGACCTCGCTCCCCTCCTCCACGACGTCGCTCCTAGAGCTAACCACCGCAACGCCGTCAGCCCTAAGTAGCTGGGATACGCTTCCCGACCTAAACGGGATGGGGTAGGCTACGTACCCCCCGCCGACCCTCCTAAGGGCTACGGGTAGGAACAGCGTCCTCTCGACGGGCTTCCAAACCCTTCGACCTAGCCTAGCCACGACCCTCCACCCGCGGCTCTCCTCGATACCTGCGAGGGCTTCGACTAGGGGCTTGAGGAAGTGCATCGCTATGGACATGGCTGAGTAGGGGAATCCCGGTAGCCCTACGACCACCTTGCCCCCGACTACGGCTACCGCCGTAGGCTTCCCGGGTTTCGTCGCTAGCCCGTGGATCACGAGCTCCCCGACCCTCTCTAGCGCCCTGTAAACCACGTCCCCGACCCCAGCCGAAGTACCCCCGCTGAGCACCACCATATCGAATTCGCGAACGGCTTCCTCGATCGCCCTAGCCACTTCCTCAACGTCGTCGGGTAGAATCCTCCCGAGCTCGACGACCGCCCCGAGGCTCCTTAGGAGCGCCGCTACGGCGAACCTGTTCGAGTCGTAGACCTTGCCTAGGGCGAGGGGCTTCCCGGGCTCGACGAGCTCGTTCCCGGTGGAGAAGACGATTACCCTAGGCCTCTCGAAGACCTCGACCCTATCCATCCCCAGCGCGGCCATGACCGCGATCTCGGGGTACCCGATTCGGGTGCCTCGAGGGATCACTAGCTCCCCTATCGCTATGTCGCTCCCCGCGATAGCCACGTTCTCCCTCGGCGCGACGCTCCTCCTAACCTCGATCACCCTCCCCTTCCTACAGCAGTGCTCCTCCATAACCACGGCGTCGGCTCCCCTAGGCATTGGGGCTCCCGTGGCTATCTCCACGGCTTGCCCGGGCCCCACCTCGACGCTAGGAGCTTCCCCGATCTCCACGCTGCCAACGACTTCGAGCTCGATGGGGTTGAGCTCGTCGGCGCCGAAGGTGTCTACGCTCCTAACCGCGTAGCCATCGACTTCCGATCTATCGAACGGGGGGTAGTCTATGGGGGCCCTAACGTCCTTAGCGAGCACCCTACCCAGCGATTCTAGGAGGGGCACTACCTCGGTTCCTCGAGGCCTAGGCCTAGCCCTCTCCATCACGACCCTAAGGGCTTCGTCTATGGGTAGGAGCCTATGGAATAGCCTCCTCACGGAGACCACCAGAGCGGGTCTATGAGCACCCTATCCCCCTTCTCGAACCCCTCGACCCCCTCCGGAACCTCGATTATGCAGTTAGCCCTTAGTAGCGTCGATACGTTGCCCGAGCCCTTGATGGCTAGGGGCTCGACTACTAGCTCGCTCCCCACGAGCTCGGCCCTAGCCCTAGCGAAGCACGTGTAGCCGCTCGTCGAGGCCAGCCTACTACCCATTACCGCCGGTATCCTCGGCCTCGGGAGCTCTATGCCTAGAGCCCTAGCTAGAGCCGGGAGGGCGAAGAAGCGGAGCCCTACGTAGGCGGCTACGGGGAAGCCGGAGAGCATGAACACGGGCTTGCCGTCGAGGACCCCGGCGCTCGTAGGCCTACCCGGCCTAATCGCTATCCCCCTAACGAGCACCCTTCCACCTGCTTCCTCGAGGCCGCGGGGAGTAACGTCTCTTTCGCTAGGGCCCGTACCGCCCGTGGTAACCACGGCGTGGAGCTCGTCGATGCAGTCCCTTAGGGCCCTAGCTACTTCCCTAGGGTCGTCCGGGGCTATGCCTAGGTACCTAGGCTCGACGAACTTAAGCTCCCTAAGCGCCGCTAGGACTAGCGTACCCGTAGAGTTCAGCACTAGCCCCCTCTCGTAAGCTTCGAGGCCAGCGCTAGGCTCAGCAACCTCGGATCCAACCACTAGGACCCCGATCCTAACCCTCTCGAAGACCTCGACCCTATCCACCCCAACCGCTGCTAGAGCCGCTAGGTGCCAAGGCCTAAGCACTTGCCCCCTCCGAACAATCGCTTCGCCTCGGCGAAGGTCCTCCCCCTTCCTACGAACGTTAGCGTAGCTCGGGAGGGGCCTATAGACGTGTATAACCCCGTTACCCACCTCCACATCCTCGTCCATAGCCACAGCATCGCAACCAGGAGGCAGGGGGTCGCCCGTAAGCACCCTCACCGCTGTGCCCTCGACGCACTCGCTACCCAGCTCCAACTCTACCGGGCTCGAAGGCGATGCACCGAAGGTGTCTACGCTCCTAACCGCGTAGCCGTCAACAGCGCTAGAATCCCTCAGGGGGATGTCTATGGGGGACTCGTAGCTCCTAGCCGCTACCAACCCAACGGCTTCGAGGAGCCCTACGCTCATCGACTCTAGCTCGACCCTCGTAGCGGAAGCCACTACGCTAATAGCCTCGTCCAGCCTGCTAAAGCCGTGGGTAGGCAAGGCTTTGCGCCCTAGCCTAGCTCTAGGAGCTTCCTAACCCACTTCCTCAAGCATACCAAGCCCTTCCTCTCGTAGATAACGCCCCTATCCCTAGCTACGGCGAGCTCCTCATCGCTTAGAGCGGCCGTAGCCTCGCCCTTATCGATGCACTGCCTATCCCCGAACACCCCTAGGAGCTTAGACACGTACTCGCGGTCGATAGCTATAGGCGGTATCGGTAGCGAAACCCCCTTCCTAAACGCTTCGTGGATGTAGACTACGGCGCTAGCACCGCCTAGGATAGAGGCTAGGACTAAGAACGATACCTCGGCCTTGAACCCCGGCGAAGCGTTTACGAAAACCCTAACCCCTCGACGCCTCTCATCGACAACCCTCTTAACGACCCTATCCAGAACCTCGATAGCGAACTCCTCGAAATCATCCTCGCTACCAACCATCCTAAGGGGAACGACTTCGACGCCTCGATACGACTCCCTAAGGAACTCCTCTAAAACCCTTGCGCACAGCATGGAGTTGCAGGTCCTCGTAGGCAACAGCAACACCGTCGTCTCCCGGGGATCGAGTAGGTAGCTACTAACGATAGCACTCAAACCACTTAGCTCAGCGCAAGACCTAGAGCCGTAATCCCTAACGAACCTAAGCAAAGCATCGAAAACAGGCGTACCCTTAACAAAGCTACACAGCAACCCATCGGGAAACCTATTCCTATCATCATCGAGGCCCAGCCTAGCCCACTCCTCAACCCCACGATCCTTAAACACCTCAACAACTTCAGCACAGTAACTACAACCACTCCTCGACGCAGAAACGAAGTTCGCTAACAACGAAGTACCAACAGGCGAAATCACTAAGCAACTCACGCACACCACCACGCAAACCAAGCAAAACACAACCATAAAAACGCGAAGAACTCAGACGCGGGCGAATCATCACCAATCAGCCGAGGATACTAACATCACCACGCAGAGAACAAACCAACAACCCCAATAAACCTAAAGAACTCTATAAATGGAATTGAAAAGCACATCACTAGAAACCCAATGCATACAGACCTCAGGTATGCAACGCTGAACACAATACTTTCAATTCCATTCTTCGGATTCCGATTACATAAAATACATGACGCTTAGCGAAATCGATCACGGTCTCAACGACACCATACTTTCAATTCCAT
>CAZRDH010000068.1:0-13719 GCA_964598805.1 uncultured Desulfurococcaceae archaeon
AGTCGCGGAATCGAGGGTTCCGAAGGGAAAAATGGGTTAGGGAGTTCTATGGAATAGCCTTGGGGTGTAGCTAAGGGGTATCCCGGGGTATACGCACTTAGCTAGCTCCTTAGCTACAGTCCCGGGCTCCGATAGGGCGTATAGGGCTACGTAGGGGCCGCTACCAAACACAACATTGCGCTCCTTAACTGCGGTTAGCGATGCTAGCTGCGGGTACTCGTTGGTTAACTGCGTTACGTTAGCGAAGTTGTTGAGGACTACCAGCAGGGTTACGTTGCTAAACTCCTTAACGAAGTCGCTTAAGCTCATCGATACCCACGGCCTCGAGCCCTTAGCTACGTAGCTAATCCCTAGCTCGCTAAGTAGCTGGGCTAAGATGCTAGAGTTCGTCGCTACGAGCACGCGGCTACCCTCTAGGTATGCGCACACAGCGCTTGGGTGCTTAGATACCTTAGCTGCGAGCGCCTTAACGATCCTTAGCGTTGATAGCTGTGAGCTAGCGTAGCTCTGAGCAGCGTACTCCTCGTCGAATAAGCTCGACACAGCCTTAACGGTGCTGAGCCCGAGCGTGACGTTAACGATTCTGGGCAGCGTAATGATCGTCGCGTTGGGCAGGTTGGTTAAGTACTTAGCGTTCGCGATAGAGACTATGATCAGTGCTTTCCCAAGGTACTTCAGCGCGGAAGCGTTAATGCCCTTAGCCGGGCACCCAAGGTACTTAACGAGACCCCCCTCAACGTCCTTGGCTAGGGGTGGCGGCATCAAGCTCTTGTTGCATGCCATTACCGCCTTAACGAGCGAGCTTAGCCCTAGCGGCTCTAGGAGCGCATAGCCCTCTAGATCGGTTACGACGCTCTTGATAGGTATGGTTATCAAGCCGTTGACGCTCGAGGTAACGCTCTTAGGTACGTAGCTAGCGACATCGAATGGAACTATAACCCACTTCCTCCCGCTAGCATCCTCAACAACCTTGTAGAACCCCTCGTACTCAATGGTGAAGCCACCTAGCTTAACCTCAACGCCTTTCCTCCATAGGTGGTGGAAGAACGTTCTCTGGTAGCCCTTCAGCATCGGTGCGTTGGGGTACAGTATCGAGGCTAAGTCCTTTAGCACGAGCTCGGTGTAGGCGTAGCCTAGCTGCCAATACGATGGCCCGTAGAAGAACACTCGGTGGTTCTTAACGGCTGGGCACTCGTATATCCAGCTCCCTAGGACCTTCGCTACATCATCGATGCTGTTAACGTACGGCGGACCGCTAGAGATTATCCAGACATCCGCGCTGCAAGCAACTTTAGCTATAACCTCCTTGTTCACGGGCACGGAGCCCGAGCCGCTAGGTACGTAGCTAGCGAGAACGTACTTAGCCCCGAGGCTCTCTAGGTACTTAATCGGGTAAGCATCCTTCTTCGGAGCCCAAATGCCCCACTTTAGGGACGGGAAGAACCATAGGAACGTGGGGTGCTTACCGCTAATCTCCGCGTACTGCTTGAGCGCTAACTCGAGTTGAGCTCTAACCTTAGCCACGTGGTTGAAGATCTCTATGGCTTTCTCGAGGGCTTTAGGGCCGTAGAAAGCGGCTATGAACTTTATCCACTCGAACCTACCTAAGTAGCTCGTCTCTAGCCACTCATTGTCTACGGCAACCTTTAGCCCTAGGGACTCGAGCTTCTCTAGCGCTTTCTCCATGGCTGGAAAGCCCGTGTACATGAAGACTATGGTGGGCTTCAGCGCTAGGATCTCCTCGTAGTTAATGCCGCTGTAGCTAGCAACCACCTTAGCCTTGCCGCTCTCGACGAGCTTAGCTACGTAGGGTATCCACCACTGCCCGTAGCTAACCCCCACTATCGTGTTCAGCATGCTTAGGTTCCCTAGCTCTTTAGCTACCCTGTATAGGAGCGCGACTTCGGTAGTTGATAGGAATACGGCTCTGTGTATGGGCACTCTAACCACGAAGATCTTCCTAGGCTCTAAGCCTAGCCCCTTAACGAGGGAGTCTATGAACGCCTTGCTAGGCACCTTCATTTCGGGGGGTACGAGTATGAATAGCTGGTGCTCAGCGTCCTCGGCAACGATGTATCCAGAGGCGTTCCATAGCCTAAACAGCTTAGCGTAGAGAACCGGAATCTCCTTAACGGTTACGCCCCCCACGACGAGGGTCTTCGTGGAGATCGATACGGTGGTAAGGGTCTTGGTTAGCGTGGTGGTTACGGTGGTCGGCACGGTCCTTGTGTAGGCCTTGCTCACGGTCGTAACGATCGTCTTCGGCACGGTGGTGGTCACGGGCTTCGTAACGGTCGTGGTCACGACGCTAACGCTCGTAGTAGGCAAGGCAACGGTTTTGGTGATCGTCGTGGTCGCGATGCTGCTAACAGTCTTGACCTTGGTTACGGTCACGGTCGTGGGGTGCGCTATCGCTCGGTACGCGGCTATCGTTGCGAGGCACGATACTATCACCGCTACCACGACGATTATCGCCGTAGTGGTCTTCGAAACGCCCTTCATGATCACCCGCCTCGCGAATATGTGGATAGGCTAGCCATATAAGGCTAGCGAAAATATGCGGGTATGCAGACTAGCGCTCTAGGGCATCGCAATGGCTTGGCTAAGGATAGTCGTTGGTTACGACGGTAGCGATGACGCAATTAACGAGGATATCGCTAGGATCCTGAGCGTGAGGTCCGAGCTCGAGGAACCCGAGCTTTGGTGGAGGGTGAGTAGCGACGAGGTTAGGGCGTGGTTCGTAAGCGAGGATCCGGAGAAGGCTAGGAGCTTTGCGATACTGTTCGAGGGGTCTAAGCTAGTCGGCTTGGCGTGGAGCTTTAGGGGTAGGGAGGGTTGCTATGCCTCGATAGACGTCGATGCTTCGAGGGGTATGGAGGTCGCTAGCCTATACGCTAAGAACCTACTCGCTTGGGCTAGAGCGAGAGCGGAGGAGCTCGGTTGTAGAAGCGTGCTATCGGTTAACGCGGGGCTAGAGTTTGGCTATAGGTACCTCGTTATCTCGAGAGCTCTGGGAGATGCGCCTAGGGTTATCGAGTGGAGCGGCACGCTAATGAAGTTCGTTAACCCGGCGTCCGTTCTCCGAGTCGTGGTCGAGGGTTTTAGGGTTAGGGAAGGTAGCTTAGCCGATTCGGAGGCTATCGCCCGGGTATTCAATAGGGCGTTCTCTAGGTACCCGTGGTTTACGCCATGGGGTAGAAGCGATGTTGAGAGGCACTTAAAGCTCGAGAGCACCCGCACCTTCGTTATCGAGGATAGTCGCGGTAACGTAGTCGGCTTCTCGATGATCGTGCTCCGGACCAGCATTAAGGGTAAGAGAGTTGGGTACCTCGACGTAATCGCAGTCGACCCTAGTTACCAGGGTAGGGGGCTAGGCAAGTTCTTAGTTCAGCGCTCGGTAGAGGAGCTCAAGAGGGTTGGAGTCGATGAGATAGTGCTTGATAGCGTTAGGGGTGTCGAGGGTCTCTATCAAAAGCTCGGGTTTACCTACGTACGTAGGTACTTAAGGTTCGTAGTCCCGCTACGCGCAATTCCAGCTATCAACGTAGGTATTTCGAGATGGCGTGCTTGAGCACGGGATCCGCGATTCTATAGCCCTTATCCCTCTCGACTATCCCGAGGTCTACCAAGTTCTTTAGCATGTTGCTAAAGGTGTTCCTAGGCACCTTACCCACCTTAGCTTCGACGAACCTAAGGATTTCGCTCCACGAGGCTTCGCCGAGCGTCGCGATAGCCTTTAGTATCGCTACGTACCTACTCCTAGCGCTTTGGTATAGGTGGAGAGCGTGCTCTAGCTCGCGAAGCGCTAGCTTAGAGGCTTCCTCCAGAATTGCGCCAACGTCCCTTAGCCCTAGGTACGCATAGCTATAGCCGTAGAACGTTAGCCACCCTATGACCCCGTCTAGAACCTCTATAGCCTTCTCGATATCGCTCTTAGGAGGCTCGATGCCTACCTGCCTAAACCCCTCCTCAAGGAACTCTCGAGCTAGATCGCTAGGTAGCTTACGTAGCCTAACCTCGCATACGGGCCTACCGAATAGCGGTGAATCAGGGTCGCCTAACCTCAGGAACCTGTAGAGCATGCCTACCTGCGACCCCGAGACCACGATCCTAACGTCGGAGTGATCGTATAGGTAGGCTAGCAACGCATCGAATCGATGCCTAGACCTCCTAAGCTCCTGAGCCTCGTCTATAACGAGCACAGCGTTATCCAACGACTTTAGCACTCGAGCGAGCGTAGCCATATCGCGCCTAATCCTAACCCTAACACCTAGAACCTCTACGCCCTCAATGCTCTCTACGAGCTTCCTAGCCCACGACTTTCCCCGCAGCTCCTCCTCGATTAGGGAAACGACGTCGCTTAGAGAAATCATTCCCTCCGGCAGCACGCGGCAATCGATAAACACGTACCTCTCCCTAGCCTCGTTAAGCCCCGTTAGGATTAGCGAGGTCTTGCCGTACCTCCTAAGCCCCGTAACGATCGTTAGCCTAGATACCGATACGCACTTCAGGAACCTCTCGAGCTCTTCATCCATATCGAAGAAATCCTCTCGCCTCTTCTTCGGCTGGGGATCGAAGTAAGGCACGAGTTACCCCCCTAACCTGGTTACCCCCCTAACCCGAGAAAAACGGTTTTGCTAGCACGCTAAGAGTAGAGCCAGCACGCTACGAAGTGACCCTTGCTGTACTCGATTAGCGGCGGCTCCTCCCTCCTACACTTATCCCTAGCCATTGGGCACCTCGGGTGGAACCTACACCCCGGAGGCGGGTTTATGGGGTTGGGGGGCTCTCCCTGCAATAGAATCTTCTTTTTCTTCCTAGCCTGGAAGGGGTCGGGGACGGGTATCATCGATATCAGCGCGCGTGTATAGGGGTGTAGAGGTGATTCGAAGATTTCTTCTGCTGGGCCTAGCTCGACGATCTTGCCTAGGTACATAACGGCTATGCGGTGGCTCATGTACCTAACTACGGCTAGGTTATGGCTTATGAATAGGTACGTTAGGTTGTACTTAGCTTGAAGGTCCTTTAAGAGGTTTAGTATCTGTGCTTGAACCGATACGTCTAGTGCGGAGGTAGGCTCGTCGAGGACTACGAACTTGGGTCTAAGGGCTAAGACCCTCGCGATCGCTATCCTCTGCCTCTGTCCGCCAGAGAATTCGTGTGGGTATCTATACATATGGCTCTCGTTTAGCCCAACCTCGTAGAGGAGGTTCTTAACGAACTCCTCGGGGTCCCCAACGTCTATGCCGTGTATCCTAACGGGCTCCATGATTATGTCGAATACGGTCATCCTTGGGTCTAGGCTCGTGTAGGGGTCTTGGAACACTATGTTGGCCTTCCTCCTAAACTCCTTGAGCTCCCTACCCTTGAGCTTGAAAACGTTCTTGCCCTCGAACAGCACCTTTCCATCGGTAGGCTCCTCGAGCCTCAGGATTAGCCTCGCCGTCGTGCTCTTACCGCAGCCGCTCTCCCCTACGAGCCCCAGCGTCTCGCCTTCCGCAATCTCGAAGCTAACGCCGTCAACAGCCTTAACCCACTGCTTAACGAAAAGCCTCCCGCCGACCGGGAAGTACTTCTTTAGGTTCTCCACCACTACGAGCGGGGGCATGCGCATCACCTCTTAGCGTAGAGCCAGCAAGAAACGTAGTGCCTCTCCTCCATGCTGACCATGGGGGGCCTCTCCCTCTTGCATACATCCATTGCGTACGGGCACCTTGGGTGGAACCTGCATCCTGGAGGCGGGTTAACGAGGTTAGGAACGTTGCCTGGTATAGGCTCTAGCTTAAGCACTCTCCTCGTTGGGTTCGGCACGGCCCTTAGCAGTGCTTGGGTGTAGGGATGCAATGGGTTCGTGAATATCTTGTCAACGGGCCCTACCTCGACTAGGTGACCAGCATAGAGTACTGCTACCCTATCGCACATCTCGGCTACTACGCCCATGTCGTGAGTTATGAGTAGTAGCGTTAAGCCGTGCTTCTCCTTTAGCTGCCTAAGCAACTCGAGTATCTGTGCTTGAACCGATACGTCTAGGTACGAAGTCGGTTCGTCAGCAACGAGGAGCCTCGGCATGTTGCTTAGCCCAATTCCTATAACGGCCCTCTGCTTCATTCCGCCTGAAAGCTCGTGGGGATAGTTCTTTACCCTAACCTCGGGAGCAGGCATAGCTACTTCCTTAAGGAGTTCTACCGCTTTCGCTATCCCCTCCCGGGGCTTCCTAATGGTTCCGTGGTCTAGCATGGTCTCGACGAAGTGATGGCCTATCGTGTATAGGGGGTCTAGAGCTGCTGCGGGGTCCTGGAATACGTAGGCGATTTCCCGGCCCCTGATGTTCCTTAGCTCATCCTCGCTTAGCTCCAGCATGTTTACGTACTTACCATCGCGCGTCCTGTAGAGCACTACTCCCCCAACGATTCGCCCTGGGGGATCGATGAGCTTCGTTAAGGCCCTCGAGGTAACGCTCTTACCGCACCCCGTCTCCCCGACTAGGCAGAACGTCTCTCCTTCGAGTATCTCGAAGCTAACGCCGTCAACGGCCTTAACCACGCCAGCGTACGTATAGAAATACACCCTGAGGTCCTTGACGATTACGAGGGGCTGGGTCATGGTCTTCACCTAAACTCGATGCTTCTCCTAGTCCTCGGATCCAGGATGTCTCGAAGCGCATCCCCGAAGAGGTTCCATCCCAGAACCGATAGCAGTATCGCTAGTCCAGGGAATACCAGTAGCCACCACGCTCCATTCACTAGGTACTGAGATCCGTGCTGAACTATGGCTCCCCACTCCGGGATCTTTATCTGGCCGCCCATTAGGAAGCTTAGCCCAGCTTCCACTAGGATTACGTTGCCGACGTCGAGGGTCATGAACACGAGCACGGGGCCTATTATGTTGGGTAGGATGTGCTTGAACATTATGTCCTTCGAGCTCATTCCCAAGGCTTGGGCAGCCATAACGAACACGTTGTTCTTTTGCTGAAGGGTCATGCCCCTCACGAGCCTAGCGTACCCCGGCCACCAGACTAGCCACAACGCTATGATTATGGCTAGGGTTGGCGCTATGTTTAGTGCATCGCTTGGCTTTAATGCGAATACCGCCGATACGAAGCTCGTAAGCCACGGGTTGTTGGCTATCGCGTAGGCTATCCTCATCGTTAGGGCCGAGGTTAAGGCTAGCGCTAGTATTAGCCCGGGGAACGCTAGGAAGATGTCCGTTATCCTCATGATCACCTCGTCGATAGCACCACCGTAGTACCCCGCTACTAGCCCTAGTATGATCCCTATCGCTATCCCCACGGGTAGCACGAGGGCTACGACTACGAGCGAGATTCGGGCTCCGTAGAGTAGCTGGCTAAGCAGATCCCTACCCAGATCATCGGTACCGAGGATTGCGCCGCCCCTCCCTGGGGGAGCTAGCCAGTACTCTTGGTACTTCCCCGTGGCGGCTATGTACGAAAAGTCGTAACTGTGAGGCGCTATGTAGGGCCCGATAATGCCTATCACTATGAATCCCATTGCTAAGATGAGACCAGCTACACCTATTGGGGATCTATTCAAGGCGTAGAGCATTAATCTCCATTCCTCTAGTTTATATCTATTCTTCTCTAGCCACTTCGGGTTAACCTTCGAGGCTATCTTCGCTATGAGCCCTATCAACGCGTCCGATAGCTTATCGAGGGGGTGCCCAGCCATCAGTACCTCACCCTAGGATCTATGAAAGCGTAGAGAATGTCGACGACGAGGTTCGTTACGAGGTAGATAATCGCTATCATGAAGGTGCCCGCTATGAGCACCGGGAAGTCCATGCTGAATATGGCTTGCACCATAGCCCTGCCCATGCCGGGAATCCCGAAGACCGTCTCCGTAATGGGTACTCCCCCTAGCAAGCCACCGAATTGCAGTCCTAGAACCGTTACTAGGGGGACCATGGTGTTCTTCAGCGCGTGTCCATACACCCTAAGCTTCTTGAGCCCCCTAGCCTTAGCGAACAGCACGTAGTCCGAGCTAAGAGCGTCTAGGAAAGCGTTTCTGGTTAGCCTAGCTACGACCCCTATGCTAGCGAATCCAAGAGTGAATCCGGGCAGAATGAACCTCTTAATGTTCTCGACGACGGTAGGCCAATCACCCTGCAGAATTGCGTCGATGATCGGCACGCCGGTTATCGACTTAGGTGGATAGGGTATTCCCGCTATGGTTATCCAACCGAGCTTGTAGAAGAACACGTATATGAAGATGTATCCTAGCCAGAAGATCGGTACCGAGACCCCTATTAAGCTCCATACCCTAACTAGGGCATCTATCCACGTATCTCTCTTTAGCGCCGAAACTATGCCTAGGGGTATCCCTAGGACTACGGTAAAGAAGAAGCCGAAGAGAGCTAGCTGGAACGTTATTGGGAACCTCGATAGTATGTAACTCATCACGTGGTACCCAGTAACGGGGTCTATCAAGCTATTGGTGAGGATGCCCTTCATGAAGAAGTAGTACTGTACGTACCAAGGGTCGTGGAGGTGGTACTCCTTAATAACCATCTGGATGACATCGGGCCTAGCCTTGAGTCCCCCCGCCCAGAATCGGGCGGGGTCAGCTGGTATCACGAAAGCTATTACGTAGGTGAGGAGCGTGACGCCTATAAGTGTTGGGATAAAAGTTAGGAGTCGCCTAATTAAAAATCGTTTTAGGTTAGCCATGATTTACACCCCCTTAGGGTTTGTACCCGTAGAGCTTCTCCCAGAGGGTTGCGTTCCAGTAGTATGGATTGATCTTCAGTATTATGTAGGAGTCCCTCTTGTACCCTGCTATGTAGTATGGTCCTGTTCCTATTAGGTACTTGTTTAGGTATACGTGTGTTGGGTCGCTCTCGCCGGGCTTTATGTATGTTGCCCAAGCGGCTGGGTTCTTGCCCCACTTCGCTTTCTCCATAGCCTCTAGGTACTTACCCTTTAGCTGAGGCACGTTATCGAATAGATACTTAGCCGGAATGACCATAGTAAACGGATCTGCTAGGATGTTTAGTATCGCTGCGTACGGCTTGTATAGCCTCAGCATGACTACCCCAGCGGTCTTACCGCTGTAGCCGAAGAAGCTTAGTAGCTGGCTAAGGCTCGTTACGGTAATAGTCTTGCCGTGGTACTCGGCTATCATGGGCTCCTTCTTTAGCAACTCATCGAATTCCTTCTCTGTTAGTACTTTGCTGTGGTTAACGTCTATGAAGCTCGTAATCATCCACGAGGGGTCTAGGTTGAGCCTAGCGATTCTCCATAGGGTGAATAGTACGTCAGTTGCGTTAATTGGATACACCTTGTTGTGCCACGGATCGTAAGCCTTCACACCACCCCTAATAACGAAGAACCATAGCGTACCATTCTTGCTGTGACACCAAGCTACGGCTAGATCCGGCACCACGTGGGTGAAGTCGCTCTTCCAGTAGGTTACTAGGGTATCGCCAACTTGGTGGAATATCTGCCAGCCAAAGGTCTCGTAGTCCTTAGCCGGATCGAAGCTCTGCGGCCAGCCGATGGTAGTGAATACTAAGGTCGTGGCGTTGTTTACGTAGTTACCGATGCCAATAGCCGGGGTTACGGGCGGCTTAGTCTCGTAGATTAGGTCGAACCTAATGCCTAGCACTGGGTTTACGTACATTCCATGTACCCAACTCCAGTACACCTGAATGATCTTGTACTGCCCTAGCCATATGATGGGCACCGCCCTATTGCTCAGTATCTCGATGGCTTGGTATATGGGCTCCCTAATCGCTGGGTTAGCGATTTCCCTACCAGCTATCACTAGGGCGTCTATCGTAGTGTTCCTATAGAACGCTGGGTTGATGGATACGAAGGCCGTGCAGTTCTGAGGCGGTATCTGCTTTTTGGCTAGCTTGTACTGTACTAGGATTATCGGCTTGCTCTTTGGTAGGGATACCTTTGCTCCAGTACCGGCTGGGCCAACGATTACGTAGTACTTCGGGGTCTCGATAACCTTAGCGCTAGCTAAGTACTTACCAACATCGCTCGCACTAACATCGGTATACACCTTAACGAAATCGAACTTGGTACCACCGTATAGTAGTGGACCTGCATAGTCGTCTGGGTCTACATAATCAGGAGCCCAACCAATGATGTACACATCGAATTCGGGCTTCTCGGTTCTCTCTAGTAGCTGCGGCCATGATAGCGCTTGGACCATCACCTTGAACCCTAGCTCGCTCCAGTAAGTCGATAGTAACGTAGCTATCTTGGCTCTAGCAGTGTTGCCCTGGTTGTAGTATATCACTATGGTGTACTTGCTCGGGTCGATCCCGGCCTTCTTTATCAACTCCTTAGCCTTTGCTAGGTTGAAGGTGTAGTGAATAACGTTGAAGTTCGTCCACCCAAGCATCCCCTTGGGTATGACTCCGGGTAGCCAAACCACGGTGTTGTGGTACACGGTCTCCCAAATCATCTTGTAGGGAGTTGCGTAGGCAAGAGCTTGCCTAACTAGCGGGTTGTCGAAGGGCGGCTTCAGCGTGTTTAGAACTATGAACACGATGTCGAACGATAGCCCTAGCTCCCTAACGATAACCCTGTAGTTACCTATCTTCGTCCCGTTGACAGCGGATAGCTGATCCGGTGGTATGGCGGCTAGATCGGCGACGCCCTTCTTTAGCGTGAAGACTCTTGCACTAGCGTCGTTCTGAATTATGTATATCACGGTCTTGTGTAGGTAGCCGTGGGTAATCGGCGCTAGCGATACGGTGGTAGTTGTAGTAGTCGTCTTAGTGGTCGCTATGGTGGTAGTCGTTAGCACGCTCGTAGTGGTCGTCTTCGTTACGGTGCTGGTGACGGTCTTTGTTACTGCTACGGGTACTGTTGTGGTTACGGTGCTCGGTGTTGCCCCTGCCTTGGTTAGCGTGTAGGTAGTGGTGTACACAGACGTAACAGTCTTAGTTACGGTCTTGGTTATAGTTGTTGGAACGGTAACGGTCTTTACGCCGGTTTGACTCAGGTAGTAGCCTATTGATGCGCCTATTACAATGCCTATAATGGCTATTACAATTCCAACAGCTACGCTTCTAGCTAGAGCAGTTCGTAACCCCACCAAGCATCACCTCGGGGTACTAGCAACTTTATGTGGTTTAAAAATCTATGAGGGCGTACGAGATTACTCTTTTATAATCTTAAAGCCGTTATAGAATTGTTCATATGCTTAATTATTTCTAGTCCTACACTAGTTTTTGAATGCATAGATAAGGAACTTCATATCCATTGAATGTAGATGCACTCTAGGTTGCGAAGCTCTTGCGCGTACTAAGGTAAAATACCTTGGTACAGCGTACTCGAGGGGGATTGGTAGGGCATGGGCGTTGAGAACCCCCTGATCGTGTGCCTACCAGTATACGTCTTTTCCTGCGGTGACCTGTTGATAGGCATTGAGGCTAGCTTAATATGCCGCGTTTCACGTAGGGAGAACGCCGCTCTACTCGTATTCGCTACGCCTAGGCTTCGCGCTGAAGCTCCTAGCAACTGTCTAGATGCTTGCGTAGGTGTTAACGAGTTGAAGGAATTCCTCGAAGAAGTTCTAGGCGAGGTAAAGGGGTCGATGATTCGTAGCTTCGTGAAGGAGTTTAGGAAGTCTAAGCTACACCTATTGATTCCGTTCTTAGGCTGGAAGCTAGGGGTTAGGAGCGAGCCTGCTATTGCCTTAGCGATCATTGAGAGGGCTCTAGAGGTCGTTACTAAGGGTAGGTACGAGGGCGTTAGGTGCGTATGTGTAAGCATTCTGTGTAGCGAGCGGGGGGTTGCGGTAGCGGGTGGGGGTGAGGTTGAGGATAGGCTTAGGTACCTAGTGGAAAACGATGATGGTGTTAGGGGTTTCCTCGAGGAGCTATGCCGTTCAAGAAGCGTATTTCCTAGCTAGGCTAACTGCGTCCCTAAGCCCTAGCCTCTCGAGGGTTTCGGGCTTGGGAACGCCGTTGCTGCTCCAGCCGCGGAGCTCGTAGTAGGTCTTGAGCATCTCTAGGAACTTATCCCTATCTAGCTTAGCTCCCTTCAGCGGCCCCTTGGTCAGCGGCTCTTTGAACCACCTCTCCGGCGGCATGTCGAGCTCTATGCTCCAGCCTCCGAACTCCCTTACCCAGAACATCCTTATCAACGCGTATATCCTGTCGGCCACCGTGTACATGTCGTCTAGGGTGTAGCTAAGCCCGGTTGCGGCGTTGAATAGCCTTACGTAGTACTCGAGGCTTAGCCCTAGCTCGATTACGGGTAGCCTGCACGCCACTATGGACTCGAACATTCCTCCCCTCCACCGCTGCATCTCAATGACCTTCTCCACCTTCTCCCTATTGTAGTCGAACCTTCCGTGAGCAACCTCCCAGCTAATTACCCAAGCGTCTTTGTGGTGAGCCCCTATGGGGCTAGTTGCGTAGGCTAGCGCCATTCCCGGAGCGGCGTGGCAATCGTATGCGCTTATCTCGAGGCCCTTTACGTGCATAGCGTAGCTCGTCTCGCCGATGCGCTCCGAAACCCTCTTCACTCCCTCGGCTAGGAGGTTGCCTATGCCCCTCCGGTAGGCTATGTCCTTGATTAGCTCGGCGTACTTCTCGGTCTCTCCCCACGAAACGTCTAGCTCGAGCTTCTTCCTCTCGGCAGCCTCCGTAGCGTAGCCAAGCACGTTCCCTAGGCTAATCGTGTCGATCCCCAGCTCGTCGGCTAGCCTATTTAGCTTAGCAGCATCCTCGAGCCTCGAAACGCCTATGTTGCTACCCAGCATAGCGATGTTCTCGTAGTCTACCTCCGACTCCTTGCCATCGGCATCCCTAACTACGTGGCCGCAGGGCATTACGCATAGCGGGCAGCTCCGGGTCCTAACCCTTATCTTCTCCATGTAGTCCCCGCTAATCGACTCCCAGTAGTCGAAGACCCCCTCCCTATAGTTGTAGGTCGGTAGAACGCTGTTCTTCTGGGCCCACGCAACCGTAGCCATGGTCCCCTGTCTTAGCCAAGCGCTATACCCCTCGCTCTTCTTAACTGCCTCGATAGCCTCCCTAGCCACCTTCGCAAAGGTGTCGGGGTCGCTTAGCTCCGGCCTCTTGCTACCCTTTATCACCACGGCCTTCAGCTTCTTGCTGCCCATTACAGCCCCCATCCCGGGCCTACCACCGCTCCTACCCTTTTGGGATACCACCGTTGCGTACCTAACCGCGTTCTCGCCTCCGGGACCGATGACGAGGATGCCAGCGTTCCTACCGTACCTCTCCTCCAGCTTGTCGTAAGCGGTGAAGGTATCTACTCCCCACAGGTCGTCAGCGGGCTCCAGCCAAGCCCTATCGTCCTCTATAACGAGCACCGACGGCTTTGGAGCGCTACCCTCAATCACTACCGCGTCCCACCCAGCCATCCTGAGCGCTACGGCAGCCTTGGTACCTATGTTCCCATCGCCGTAGCCGTTCGTTAGCGGGCTCTTAGCGGCTATAACCATCTTCCCCATGCAGGGCCCCATCAACCCGGTTAAGGGGCCTACGGCTAGCACGAGTAGGTTCTTAGGGGATAGCGGGTCGACTCCCGGCTCTAGGTGATCCCAAAGGATCTTAATCGCGAACCCCCTACCGCCTATGAAGTCCCTAGCCATTTCGCCCGGGTACCTCCACTCCCTGGCTTCGCCTCTCGATAGGTCGAACCACAGGATCCTCTTGCTCCAGCTAAACAGCTTCTCCGCCATGGAACCTCACCCTAGGCGCGCAAACACA
>CAZRDH010000069.1:0-2506 GCA_964598805.1 uncultured Desulfurococcaceae archaeon
CGCATAGCTCGACACTCTACCGATAGCGCTATGGGCGTAGTGAGCGAGCTGGAGTTCCCAGCCTTACTATCCTTAGCGTATGAATGCTATTTTCGCGAGGCTCTTCTTCACGTACGCTTTGAATCCATTCCATTTAGCCACGGAGATTAGCTTCCTTAAGCCGTACAGCTTTACCGACTCGAATCTCCTTGCACATCGTCTAAGTACGGTGATCGCCGCTAGGTTTAGCAAGCTCCTGCTATCGTATACATCGTTATCCTCGCTAACTATTAGGAAGTAGCTCGGTACGTAGTACCCACGACGCGTCCTAATGATGCAGTTGCACGCGTATATCGTCGCCGCGCTCTTAAGCATTTCCGCATCTTCTCGATCCCTCTCCGCGAGAATTTCGTACCATTCATTACCGAGCTCTCGAGCTATGTAGTACCTAACTTCGTCTAGCTGCAACAGGTCGAGCCCCGATTTCAGCTCTATCCATCCACGCCTCACGGCCTCCTCGAGTTCGTCAATTAATGCTGCTCGCTCGTTAGTACCGAGTTCGTGTCGCTCGATAGCGGCTTCCGCTTTCTCAATTAGGTCGTAGGTCGTTGCTACCCTAAGGATCCCGTACTCCATGGCGATCCTAATCCTCGACTTCTTATCGGCTTCACGAATTCTGTGGTATGCGAGGCTGTAGGCTAGCTTGTATAGGGCACTAGCATCTAGGAATACGTGTGGGTAGCTAGACATCTACTACCTTTCCCTCTTGCTCGAGCTCGCGTAGGTTGTGAGCTAGCTGAATTAGTTTGCGTACGCTAACCCCGAAGAAAATGGCTTTAGCTTCGGGGCTGTTGACACCGATCAGGTTGTTTACTAGGGCTGTAAGCTCGTGGTTCTCGATATTCGCGTAGTTCTCGTATAGGATGCTAAGCACTTCGTGTAGCTCTGGATCGACTTCCTTCAAGGCGTTCATTACGTGCTCTAGGCTTGGGTGCACTACGTACCTAGCTCGGTCGTTGGGCAGTACCTCGATTAGGTTAGCGCGCTTAAGCCTCTCGATAGAGTCGTATATCGTCGACGTCGTTACCCCGAATAGGTAGACGACAAAGTCGATGCTTACCCTAGGCTCGCGCCTTAGCCCCACGACCCTTCCACTCTCATCGAATTCCCCGTAGGCTGCGAGGAACAGTAGCTTGGATAGCTTTACGCCGTCTCTCGCGCGGTCAAAGTACTTGCGCTCGGTACCCTCGCTAAGCATGGCTAAGAGCGCTAAGACCACTAGATCCTCCTTCTTAATCACGCCCTTACTCAGCGCTTCGACTAGGAGCTTCTCCATGGCGCTCCCCAGTAACTATGGTGAAAAGACTCGCTCCCAGTGCATCGATTGGTGTGCAAACAGCTTAAAGCTCTTTGATAAAGCGCTCGCTACCCGCTTCGCTTAGCGTGGAGAGGCTTCGAAGGTGATACTACTGGTTCTGCGCACCGCGTAGCTACGTAGCGGCGCGGGGTTAGAGGTTCGGTTCTTCGCTTCCCGTAGCGAGTACTCTCAGCGATTTTGTGAGGGTGGGTAGCTCTAGGTAGTCTCCTTCGCGTAGGTCTAGAGCTCTAGGGTTGTCGAACACGATCTTGATGAGGGGCCTGCCTAGGTAGGTGGATGCGCTGACGAAGTTCTTTCTACGCGGCTCGAAGCTCTTCGTAGCGACCCTCGTTACGCCTAGGTCCTCGCCCTCGCCGTAGCTATGGAGCGCTACGTACCCGTAGTGCGGGTAGCCACCCTCTATCCAAGGGCCTTGGGCTGCGGTAGAGAGGGGCGTGGGTCCGTACCCAGAGGTCTTCACCGGCTCGATTAAGGCGAAGAACTCGTCGATTCGCTTCACGACTCCGTGGACCCTAGCGGTGCTCGGTACTAGCGGTAGCCTAAGGACCTTAACCCGCAAACCGCTTAGCACCCCAAGCGCTCGGTGCATAGGCCTTAGCTCTAGGTGTGCATGGGGTTCCGACCACGGGTAGAGAAAGCCCGTTACCATGGTCTTGCCCACGGGGTCGCGTAGGCGCAGCCTCTCACCCACCCTCACCTCGGGATCTACGTGAAGCACCTTAGCGACGATCTTGGTCGGTAGGAGGAGTAGCGTTACGTAGTCCCGCCCAACCCCATCAACCCTCATCTTGGGGCACTCGACCCTCACCACCCTAAGCACCGTAGCCTCCTCGAAGGGGTTGAGGAACAGGTTTTCGCGAGGATAGACATCGATTGCCGTACCCATTCTATGCGGGTAGTAAGGGCTGTTAAAGAAGGAGATGAACTCCGCGAACCTCAAGTCGATGACGGTGCCCGTCCGCGGCTCGTAGAGCACGAACACCCCTCCCCCACCCGCTACAAACCAATCGGGTTCTAGCTACGCTTCGCAACCCCGATAACCGCAATCGCTCCCCAGCTCGTTGCTCGCTGTACTCGCCTCCCTAAAGCGGGCTAGAGTCGTAGCGTAGCGGATTGGCGGAGGTCTTGATTCTCTTGAGAACGGCGCAG
>CAZRDH010000070.1:0-2905 GCA_964598805.1 uncultured Desulfurococcaceae archaeon
GTCTGGAGTCGCTATGTACTTACTCGCTAGGGTCGTGTATAGAATCCTCTTGAGCTCAGCCTTGGTCTTCTCCCTCTCCTCGGGTTTCTCTAGGTCTCCTACGGGAACCTTAACGGCCACCTCGTCGATTATCTCGAGCGCCTTAGCCATAGCCTTCCTGTACCCCTCTATGATTATCGTTGGGTGAATTCCTTCGTCTAGGAGCCTCTCAGCCTTCTCTAGGAGCGCGCCAGCTAGCACTACTGCAGAGGTAGTGCCGTCACCTACCTCGGCGTCGACGGCCTTAGCCGTTTCCACTAGTAGCTTTGCGGCAGGGTGCTGAACCTCCATCTCCTTGACTATGGTGGCGCCGTCGTTCGTAACCGTGATGTCTCCGAAGCTGTCTACAAGCATCTTGTCGAGGCCTCTCGGCCCGAGGCTGGTCTTGAGGATTTCGGCGAGTACGCGCGCGGCTAGTATGTTGGCCCTTAGTGCTTCCCTACCATGAGTCCTGCTAGTTCCCTCCTTCAGTATCAGCACTGGGACACCGTACATCGCCATACCAAGGCACCCGCTGGGTGTTAGTCGGAGGTTCTATATAAACCTTGTTGAGATTTCGCTAAGAGGGAGCCGCAGATAGGGCAAGGATCCATGCTCGTTTTGGCTAAGCAGTATCTGCATGTAGCCTTGTTAGCTAAGACTACATTCTGTAGCAGTTCCACGGACTTCCTCGATGAGTACATTAGCTCGCGTGATCTCCACAAAATCCCGTAGACATGCTTAACGACTACGCACTCTTGTTCACTAAGGCGTACTGGGGACTCGTAATCTAGGTAAGCACCGTTCAGATAAGCTAATGCAACGATGTCCGAGCTGAACACGTAGTAGAAGGGTCTAGCAAGCGATATTCCATTGCCTCGCTTAACTGGAAGGGCTTCGGAAAATATGTGTGGAGCAGCCTCTAAAAGACCGAGCACTGCGAATAGCGTCATTTCATCCCTAAATAGCGGCGTTAACGCGACTTGGCACCCCAGCTTTCTGCACATCTCGACGGATAGCATGTCTAGGCATTTGACGAGCTCTAGCCACGTTAAGGGCTTGAGTAGAAGCTCGTACTTAATAATGGACTCGGCAACGCCCTCGAACTCCTTGAATACGGATTCCACGTTGCGAGGCACTAGTAGGTAAAGCTTCAGGTTAAGCGCCTTAACGAACCTCTTGAGAATCGATAAGCTAACTACACTTTCGGGCACCCTATCGGGTCTAGCTACGTAGAGAACGCTATGCCCGCGCTTTACAACGTTGTATAGAGTTAGGTACTTCCTCACTTGCTTGTAAATTCCGTCCCGTAGGCATAGCTCGCAAAGAACCTCGCCGGACGTCGAGCGAAAGTATTTAGCGACTCGCTTACCGCATCGTTTACACTGCATGAGTGATCACCAAAGTGAATGCGCGTAGGTACCGTCGTTGCTAGAATAGTGTCTTAATCGAGTGTCTCTTCAGTACCGCCTTTATCCCCCTCCTAAGAGCTTCATAATCCAGATCCTGCTTACCGAAGACACCCTGTTGTTCGAACACGGGCTTCGACTCTAGGTATAGCCTTATCACTATCTCCTCGCTATTGCTTGCTACGGCCTCCTCTAAGGACTTGTCGGCGATGGCGAAGCTCATTAAGTATCCCGCCCTGGACTCGAGGCGCGTAAGCAATCTTCGCGCGTACTCCCACTCGCTACTACCCTTTTTCGCGAAGGCTATGAGCGCTATCCTATTCCTTCTTATGAAGGTTTGTAGTTGCGCTTTCCCCTCAAGCACCTCCATTGCTATTCCTCCTCTGTAGCAATTCTTTGAGGAGCTCACGCTCGCGCGAAGAAAGCACTATCTCTATGTCTAGGGGCTCCCTCTGCTCACGTGGGCTCTTCAAGCCTATGCTGTTCAGGTAGACGTATCCGTAGTCTATAGCGACCTTAACCTCCTCTTCCGGATGCAGCTCAGCAAAGTCCTTAAGTAGCTCCTCGAAGTTTAGGAATTCCTTCAACTCGCGTTCGTCAACGGTAGCTCCACATACTAAGCACGTGAGGTCAGGCATTAACGCATCGAAACCGCATCTAGGGCACTTAACTGGTAGCGGTGGACCCCGGAGCTTAACCCAAGCTCTAGACCACTCACTTCTTAGCCTATCGATGAGATCGGTGCGACCTTCTCGCAACGCTTCGCGGTAAAGCCTAGGCGCATAGGCTATGACAGCGTCACCGATGTTATTAACTACGAACTCTAGCAAGTCACCATGTAGCTCCTCCCTCATTTCGAGGATCGTGGTAGCTACGATGTTTAGCATCGGTTCTAGGTTTCTGTGGAACCTCCTAACGATGGTATCGGCGTTAATCGTGCTTGCATCGCCTCGGAGGATGTCAACGAGCTTTGTGAGCACGGTCTTTAGCTCATCCTTACTAAGTTCAAGCATGTCCAAGCCCATTCGCGATGCTAGTTCATCCACTCGGCTGGAAACCCATCTATCCGTGTCTACGCGCCTTCTAGAGGAGCTACTTCTAGAGCTACTCCGCCTACGGGTTGTAGACGTGGATTGCGTTAATGTAGCTTGGGTTTGCGTTGTTGATGACGAGGAGCTTCTTGACCGCGATCTCCTGCGTGCCACCACTAACGCCCATTTAAAGCTTCATTCCTACTGGAGCTTATAGAAGGTCTTCCCCTCCTAAACAGCTTGAGGATCCTCACTTCGTGTGGTGCGAGCGGTATTCGTACACATCTCCTACCAACATAAAGGGATGCCGTGTCTACGACTATGCGCTCTATGATATCGTCTAGGCATACAAAGGCGTTTATAGCGGTGTCCATGGGGTTCCACAGCTCTAGCGTTACGACCGAATCGTTGCTATCGCAACGTAGCACTATGGTTGTGGGATCCCTT
>CAZRDH010000071.1:0-61987 GCA_964598805.1 uncultured Desulfurococcaceae archaeon
GCGTTCGAGAACCCGGATATCGCTGACTACTACGGGGTGTCTACGGTACCCGTCGTCGCGATCAACGGTCGCGTCGTGTTCGTGGGGCCGCCAACCGAAGAGCAGTTGCTACTCGCGTTGCTGAGGGAAGTAGGTTCTTGACTCGAGCCCTCTTCCTGTGCTGCGGTAGCTGGGTATCTCACCCAGTGCACGGAGGCGTTTCGATAGCTATTCAATCCGATGACGGTAGCTACGCCCTTCTAGACTGCGGACCGGGAGCCCCACCCACTATGCTCACATGCGGGCTAGATCCATGCAGACTGAGCTTCGTCTTGATCACGCACGCGCACGGCGATCACGTTCTGGGGCTACCAACCTTAGTGATGTGGCGTAGATTCGTTTGCGGCAAGCCTACGAAGATCGTCGCCGCCGAGCCCGTGCTCAACTCCGTACGCACGCTACTCGCGGTAACGGGGTGCCCAACGTTTAGGGAGGTAGAGCTCGTACCCGCGCCTATTGGTCGGGAAATCGAGGTCGACGAGTTCAAGGTGCTTCTAGAGGAGGCTAGGCACCCGGTGTTCACTACCATCGCTCGAATATGCGTTGACGGCGCTTGCGTAGCTTATAGCGCCGATACCGCCCCAAACCCCAAGCTCATTGAGATTGCTAGGGGTTGCAACCTGCTAATTCACGAAGCTAGCGGGGTCGACTCCGAGACGATGCATAGGATAGGGCACTCGACTCCTCGCGACGCGATCGAGATAGCGCTAGCGAGCGGGGTGAAGAGGGTAGCGTTGATACACGCAGGGTTAGAACCCATATCTATAGAGGGGGCTCCAGAGGGTCTGAGGATACTCGTTCCGTACCCATGCTACGCAATCGACTTGAGGGGATGAAGAGCCGCCTACACCCTCTGAGTAGTGATGACCCTCGTGAGGCCCGACCCGTTGCTAAGGCGGTTTAGGGGGTGCTACGACCCTACTCAGCTCTAGCTCGACTAGGTTTTCCTCCCGCTTACCCTTCACGCTGTATATGCCGAACGACGGTATGTGGATGGAGGAAGGGTTCCTACCGCGGAAGAAATCCATTACGAGCGTGAAGATGCGGTTAGAGAACTCCTGTATGGCGTTGAATAGGGTGCGGTACTGAGAGTTCACGCTGTATAGCCTCCTATGCAGCTCCTCTACCTCCTCTTCGTTACTCACCGTAACCCTACCCAAGTTCTTAGCTATCACGAAGGCTATTACCAGCAGCGCTACGGCGACGGCTATCATGACTAGGGTTACGACCGTTCCCAGGGGGACGAAGCCGTTTAGGAATATCAGGGCTATCGAGGCTAGGATCGTTGCTAGCAACCTAATCCTCCCCTTGACCCCCGTGAACGAGCTCGCGACGAGGAGTATAGCCATTCTGTACCCTACGCTCTTACCCTCCGCCTTCCTCATGGATACGGATATGTAGACGTAGTTCTTGAACGAGTAGAAGTATGCCTTATCCTCGTCCCCAAGCGAGAACCTTATGCTCATTCTGTTAGCGCTCGAAATCGATTGGAATAGCCTTCTACAAGCTTCGAACATCATTTCCTCGCTACCTATCTTAAGAACCCTCCTAGCCCATCACCCTCGCTAACCCGCTTACCGCGGGTAGGCTGTAGCTCAAGGAGGGTAAAACGCCTAGCGCTTCAACGCGATAGAGTGAGTTAATTACTTAGCGAAGTGCGTAGAGTCGCGAGGGCTACCCCATGGATGTGCTGGTCAAGGCCGTCGACTACGCTCTCGAGCTTGGCGCTAGCTACGCTGAGGCTAGGTACCACGAGCTAATGAGCTCAGCCATAGCCGTTAGGAACGATCAGCTCCTAGGGATTAGCAAGGGGGTTTCTAGGGGTATCGGCGTAAGGGTTATGTACAAGGGCGTCCTGTCCTTCGCATCCACGAACGATACCTCTTGGGAGGGCGTGAAGAGCGCCGTCGAGAAGGCTGTGGCTAGCGCGAGAGCGCTTAGCGAAGTGCTCGCTAAGCAGCCCGTGGATAGGCTTGCGCCCGCTAGGATTGGTAGGGCTAGGTACTCGGTAGTAGTCGCTAAGCCCTTCGATTCCCGAGCCCTAGACGAAAAGGCGACCGCGCTAAAGGAGCTCTACCGCGCTGCATCTCAAGCTACTCGCGACTGCAAGCTCGCGGCATTCGCGCTCGAGTATGTGGAGGAGGTGGAGAGGAAGATCGTGGTCAATAGCGATGGGGGCTTCGTAGAGAGTGAGGTACCGCGAGTTTACGCAATGCTGAACATCGTTTTAGTGCATCCACAGAGAGGCACCATCCAGAGGCTGATGGAGTTAGGGGGCTCGGGAGGGCTAGAGGTCGCGGATTCGTGGGGGTTAAGCGATAGGGTTTCGGAAGAGGTTCGAGCGCTAGACAACGTTCTTAGCAAGGGGGTTGAGCCCCCCAAAGAGCCCGTGCCCGTAGTTCTAGGGAGCGAGGTAGTCGGGCTAATCGTTCACGAGAGCTGCGGGCACCCTATGGAGGGCGATAGGGTTTGGGGTAGGGAAGCGGCTCAGGCCGGGGAGAGCTTCGTTAAGAAGATGAGGGTCGGGGACGTCATAGGCAACGAGCACGCTACGGTAGTAGACGACCCGACGATACCCAAGAGCTTCGGCTTCTACCTCTACGACGATGAGTGCGTAGCCGCTAGACCTAGGTACCTATACCTCAACGGCAAGATCAACGAGTTTCTCCACAATAGGTGGAGCGCGGCTATATACGGCGTCGAGAGCAACGGCGCCGCTAGAGCTAGGAACTTCGGTAGCGAGCCCATACCGAGGATGTCCAATACCTACCTAGCCCCCGGTGACCATAGCTTCGAGGAGCTTCTAGAGGGGATTAAGCTGGGGCTCTACGTGAAGAACTACATGGAGTGGAACATAGATGACGAGAGGTGGGGCCAGAGGTACGTGGGGCTCGAAGCCTACGTCATTAGGAACGGCGAGCTAGCCGAGCCCGTGCTAAACCCGGTGCTCGAGTTCACGACTAGGAGCTTCTATAGCTTGATAGAGGCTAAGGGTAGGGAGCTAAGGTTCTACGCAGCCTTCTGCGGCAAGGGCGAGCCTCCGCAAGGAATCCCCGTGTGGATGGGTGGACCCGACGTTAGGTTGAAGAAGATGGTTGTTGGTGTTACGCGATGATCGAGCCCCTAGAGATAAGGAATTGCGTTGCGTCCAAGCTTAAGGAGCTTGGGGTAAGCGAGTGGATTGCCGTCGTTAGGAGAGACGATAGGACTATGGTCAAGTTCGCGAACAACGTCGTTACGGTGGTTCAGCAATGGAGTAGGACTAGCCTAGAGCTATTCATCGCTAAGGACGGTAGGGTAGCTCATTCCCAAGCCTTCGTAGAGACCCTAGACGACTGCGCAAAGCTCGTGGCATCGGTTTACGAATCCCTAGAGAGGAGCTCGCCCTCCCCACTCTACGCCCCCGTGCCCCAGCCCAACGGCAAGCCCCTGCCGGGCACGGTCGATGAGAGAGTTAGGAGCGATAGGGAGGACCTAGTCAAGTCGGTTACGAACCTGATAGACTCGGCGATTAGGGCTGGAGCCGAGAGGGTAGCGGGAACCCTAGAGCTTGGATACATCGAGAGATACGTCTATACGAGCCGCGGATTCGAGGGAGTGCAGCCCATCACGTTCGTCAAGGCGTATGCTAGGGCGTTTAGGGGCGAGGTAAGCGGTCACTGGGCGTGGGGCTCGACTCGCTTCGATCAGGGGGCTATCGAGGAGGTGGGTAGGTTAGCGGGAGAGTACGCCGCTACGAACCTACCGTTTATGGATGTCGAGCCCGGCGAATACCAAGCGATTCTATCACCGCTCGTAGTTGGGAACCTCGTAAACAACCTAGCGCTCATGGCCTCGGCGATGATGGTGATCATGGGCGCCTCGATGTTCGCCAAGGTGAAGCCCGGGGAGAAGGTGTTTTCAGACGAGCTAACGATCATCGATGCACCCCTAGAAACGGAGCTACCCAACGCTAGCGGCTTCGACGACGAGGGTATCCAGTGCTTCAACAAGCCCATCGTAGAGAAGGGCGTGTTCAAAACCCTTCTCCACAACTCCAGAACCGCTAAGATGATGAACGCTAGTAGCACGGGGAACGCCGGGCTATTCAACCCAGTTCCCTGGAATATAATCGTGGAGCCCGGGCGGGAATCCCTCGACTCGCTAATTAAGGAGGTTAGGCGTGGATTCCTCGTGCTAAACAATTGGTATACTAGGATGCAGAACTGGGTCGAGGGCATGTTCTCTACCGTCACTAGAGACGCATTGATATACATAGAGGGCGGAGAGCCCAAGGCACTGTGCCGCAAGCTTAGAATCGCCGATACGTTTAGGAGGGTGTTCTCGAGCGTTAAGGCAGCTACGAAGGATAGCTACAGCGTTTGGTGGTGGGAAGTAGAGGTGCCCACGAAGGCGCCTTACATACTCGTTGAGAAGGCTAGGTTCACGAAACCCGAGGTGTAGCACCGTTTTTACCCTCGTTAACAACCTTCCTCGCGGGGCTCTTTGACGGAGCTACTTTACCAGATAGATAGCTACGTAAAGGAGTTCGAGGCCCGCATAGTGAAAGTTGATGGGCCTAACATCGTGCTCGATAAAACCGTTTTCAATCCCAGGGCTGGGGGGCTAGACCACGATACTGGGTACATCGAGGGCCCTAGCGGTAAGTTTAGGGTTGTAGAGGTTCTGCTAAATCGCGAAACCGGGGAGGTTATTCATAGACTCGATGTGGAGGATCACGGGTTGCAATCTGGAGATGTCATTGAGGGTGTTATAGATTGGGGTAGGAGATACAAGTTAATGAGGCTCCACACGGCTGCCCACATAATCTCCGCGATTATGTATCGAGACTACGGCACGCTGATAACGGGTGGCCACATATCCCCGGATAAAGCATACGACGATTACAGCATTGAGAGGTTCGACCCTCAGATATTCGTCGACGCTATAAATAAGGCTAACGACATCGTGAAGAGGGGGCTAGACGTCGTCATTAAGTGGATGAAACGCGAGGAAGCCCTAAGGATCCCAGGGATGGTTAAGCTAGCTTCGCGAGCGCCTCCCAACGTCGAGGTGCTTAGAATCGTGGAGATTCCCGGCGTGGATATCCAAGCCGATGGGGGTCCCCACGTAAGGAATACTAGGGAGATAGGGGAGATAGTGATGCTGAAAGCAGTGAATAAGGGTAGGAAGCGCAAGAGGCTCTACTACACTGTCAAGCCCTAGACCCGTTTACTCAGGTGATGATAGGGTAGGTTGCTGAACCGTGATGAGTAGCCTCATCACTGAAGCTCTTTAAAGAGCTCACTGTATATCGCTATGAACCTCCTTAGCTCCTCAATAGGCACGTACTCATTAGGCGCGTGAGCAACGCCCTCGGCTCCCGGACCGTAGATGGCGCATGACGCACCCCTTAATGCGTAGTACACGGAGTCGTATCGCCCACTATTAACGAATAACCGGGGTTCGACATCGATTACGCGCTTAGCTATCGAAACCAGTGTCTTCACGAGATCGCTATCTGGATGCGTAACCGAGGCGGGTATGCACGTCGTTATCTCTACCTCGATACGGGCTCGCGATTCCCTTGAGCACTCCTTAGCTACCTCAAGTATCTTCCTCTTAGCTAGTTCCACGTCTAGCTCTGGCACGATCCTTGCATCGAAGCTGAACATGAATTCCCCAGGAATTACGTTCTCCTTCTCCGTAGAAACCTTAGCGACTCCTCCTAAGGATATAGTACTGAACTTAGCTTCATCGCATTCATAGGGGTAGCTAGACCTATACCTCGAGAAAACGCTCTTAACTTCGCTAAGGAACTTCGTAGCGAACTTGCAACCCTCCTCGAACGCATTAATGAATCTCCAAGGTGCTGCAGCATGTCCTTGAGTACCAACAATCCTTATGAAGCCCCTAACAACGCCCTTATGACCAATAGCTATTCTCTCACTAGTCGTGGGCTCGGTAATCAGCACCCTACTGGGTTTAATCCTAATCTCTTCAACGAGGTACCTCGTCCCAATACCGCCACTCTCCTCGTCGGGAACAAACGCTACTTCAACGCGAGGCTCAACTCCTTCATCAATTAGCTTCTTCAAACTAGCAATTGCACACGCTATCCCTGCTTTATCATCTGAGGCACCCCTACCAAACACCTTACCGTCCTCGATGACTGGGGTAAAGGGTTCGTACTTCCATCCAACGCCTGGGGGCACAACGTCATAGTGAGCATTAACGTGGAGAACACACGAACGCGAAAATCTAGCGAATACAATGAGTCTCTTACGCCCATGGTGTGCTGGAGCATAGGGATAATGCTTATCGAGGTAGTCTTCGGGAACTTCGATAAGCTCAACGCTCGCACCCAAGTCCTCAAGCACTCTCTTCAAGAAACTTGCAGCTTCTTCATAGCCCTCGCCAGGAGGATTTACCGTGGGGATCGAGATGAGCTTCTTTAAAACATCTAGGGCGTAGCTAAGGTAGCGCTCCATCGACGCCCAGTACTTAAAGCACATTAACAAGCTTTAATCGGTCATGCAGTCTTATATAATTCCTCTGCCTAAAGCAATTTTAGGCGATAGCCTAAGGGTGGGGGTCGTGGCTCGAGAGAGCGTGGGTAGTAAGAAGAAGAGGATTCTCGAGATACTAGAGGAGCTAAACATGCTTGTAAGTGAGTTAGAGCCTAGGCTTAAGGCTAGAATATCCTCGAGGTTGAGCGAGCTCTACTCCTTGATAATGTCTAGCTAACGAGCTTTATATCGAGCTACCAAACCTTTTACTCCACTCTTCGTATAGCCTAACCATTTCGGGCGTTATGCTAGGTCTCTTCCTAGCTAGCACCTTCCTGAAGTCGTCCATGGTGACGGGCCTAGGGTCTTGATCGAGCCTACCGCTCCTGAATAGCTCCCTAACGGTTATTAGGTACGCCTCCATGACCACGTCCCTAATGTCGCTAGCCGAGAACCCTTCGGTCGCCCTAGCCAGCTCATCGAAATCAACATCGCTAGCGAGCCTAATTGCCTTAGTGTAGTGCTCGAAGAGCATTCTCCTAGCCTCGAGGTTCGGAGGCGGTACGTAAACCCTTCTTTGGAACCTTCGTAGGAACCCCATATCTAGCTTCCACGGCTTGTTTGTTGCCGCAATGACGTACACCATGACGTCCCGACCTTTCGTTGCGAGGCCATCCATCTCCTTGAGGAACTGGTTCCTAACCCTAGCCTCGCCGCCGAGCTCATGCTCGTATACTCCCAGCAACGCGTCCGCTTCATCCATGAATATTATCACTGGCTTACGCTCTTCAGCGCTCCTCTTCCTAGCATACCTGAATATCGCTGCGACCCTCTTCTCCGCATCGCCAAGCCACTTAGACATTATGTTAGCCGCATCCACCTGCATAAATATGCAGTCGATTTCGTTAGCAACGGCTGCTGCAAGCATCGTCTTACCACAGCCCGGAGGACCGTATAGGAGTATTCCCCTAGGCCACCCCAGGGGAAAGAGATCGGGTCTCTTGCTTGGGTAAACGATGCAGTCGAATAGAGCTTGCTTAGCCTCTTCGAGCCCCACGATATCGTCGAAAGTCACCGGGGGCTTCTCCTCGAGAACGAACTCCTTAGCGATACGCTCGTAATCCTCCTCCTCACCACCCTTCACTGCGATCTTCGTCTCTCCCTCTAGCCTCCTCTCTAGGGCATCGGCCTTCTTCCTCAAGCTCTCAGCTATCTCCCTATACATTGGTGCTAGGGGATCGCTCGGATGGTTGTTAACTATCGTAAAGAGTATTTCCGCGGCCTTTCGATAAGCTTTTGCAGCCTCGGTTAAGTTACCTGCCTTCTCGTGTATGAGCGCTTCATCTATGTACTTCTTAGCTATCGACTCTAGGTAGGCTCTACTCAAAACGCAACACCAGTAGAAGAGCTTGTACCGCTATTCCAAGCGTTAAAAAGGAGCTCTACCTAACCAGCTTAATCAAGCCCCTCCTCTCCAAGCTCTTGAGAGCCGAAATAACTTCAGCCTTGCTAACCCCTAGGGACCTAGCGCAGTCCTCGATATTCAGTATGCCTCCATGGCTAACGATGTAGTCGAGCACGGCCTTCTCTAGATCCACCCTATCAACCCTAAACGACGTCGGCACTGCTTCCGCAACTCTCGGAACCCTAAGCAGGTCTATAGCCTTAGGCATGCCATAGCTAGTAACGTTTAGAGCACTCCTACCTTCCTCCACCATCCTCTCGACTTCTACGGCCTTATCCATCGGTATCCTCTTGTTCTCTAGCACGACCTTGACCTTCTCCCTCATTCTCTTCTCAGCCTCTTCCTCAATCTCCTTCATGACCTCCTCGATCTCCCTAGTGCTCTCCACGAGCTTCACGTTAACGTCCTGAGCCTGAGAAGTAGCTATGAACGTATTGACGTTAGTGACAATGTTGTCTATTAGCGATGCTAGCTCGGGCATCTCGTTCAGCATCTTCATCTTTAGCTCGTTGAGTATGCCCACGATCGATGCGAGGCCCTTAATGTCCCTAACGATGTCCATGGTCTTTAGCCTCTCTATGACCCTCTCGACGGCTAGGTCCGCTACCGAAACGATCTTCATCAACTTCTTAACGTTGTGAACCTCCGAAGCGTAGATCTTCACCTTCTCCAAGTCGTGCCTCTCGTGACTCTGAATAGCCTTGAGCATAAGCTCCTCGTATCTCTGCATTAACCTCTTGTGAATGCTCTCAAGGCGGGACTTTAGCTCCTGGAGGGATTGTATCGTGTATATCAGGGGCGTAGATCTATCCTTCTTCGAGACTATGCCTAGGAGCTTTGCAAAAGAGTCTAGTATTCCAGCGTCTACGCTCATAGCTATCCCTTCTATTGATTAGGTTAGAGGCCCTCCATCACCTTCACTACCATGGGGCTCGGTAGGCTAGCCGTTATGTCCGCTGCCTCCTCGCTCTTCTCGAGCATGCTGTTAACCTCCTCGAGCAGCTTCGTTATCATATCGACGTGCTTCTCGACATCCTTCTTCTCCTCTTGCGCGTTCTGCTTAGCGTACCTCATGTAGTTCATCGAAGCTTCAAACCCTTGTTGCGGGAGCTCGCCCGCCGTGTAGCTAACCATTAGGTGGGTCATGGCCTTCTCTATCCTAAGTATGAAGTTCTCAAGCTCGTAGATCCTCTTCCTCAGGACCTCCTTGAGCTCCTTAGCCTCGTTCTTAGCCTTCTCAAGCTCGCGACTAAGCTTCTCCTTTAGCTCCTTGTACGCGTGCTCGGGTATCTGCCCCCTCGAGAATAGGTCCTCTAGCGCCTTAACCCTCTTCCTCAGTATGTCGAGCTTTCGCTCGACTAGCTTCGCCTTAGCTAGCCACTCCGGCTTAACCCTAAGACCATCGGAGCAGCACTCGAGCCTTGAAGCATCTATTGTTTCGTACACCTCGTCGTTCTTGGACACCTCTATGGCCGTAACGGTCCCATCGACCTCGCTGTATATCGCCACAAGAGTCCCGATCCTCCTACCGTAAACATCGTGAATTACTTGCCCTAGATACTGCGAAACATCCTCGAGCTTGAGAGCCATGGTCTGACCCTCGGTTAGGTGAGCTTAGCTCCATAACCTCTATAAAAGGTGTACCGCTCGAAGTACCGCGTACATAGCGCCAAAGACGTTGAATAGTATGGTCCACAACTTGATCCCCCCAAGCATTACGTCGCCAACGCTTTCCGCTACCCTAAGCATCCTAAACGCGTTATCGCCTAGAACCCGGGTCCTAATGCTCATCCTAGCGTAGCGCGCGATAGCCGGAGCTAGGTTGTTGAGGGCCCTCCTCGCGGCTCTCACTATAGCGTCTACGAGGGGCTGCGCGAGTTCGACTGCATAGTACGGCGCGTCGAAGGTAGTCGCCGTACACAGGTGGTCGTCGGCCGTAATCACCTCCGCATCGTCGAAGCCTAGCTCCACGAGCGCTTTCCTAAGGCTCTCCCTAACGCCTACATCCGCGTTGTTCCCGTATATGTACACAACTCCAAGCCTCTTGCCATCGCATTGAAGCGCGAGCACCTTTACTCGAGGGCTGCAGAGCCCCCTTACGTGCCCCTTAACCTCCTCGGTAGCTATAGAGGCCTTAAACTCGCTACACGGCTTCGAGGTCTTGCTCAGTGCTTCGCGCAGTAGCTTGGTGAAGCTACTAGCGTTCATCTCCCTAGGCCCCTCGAGGTTGTGACAATCCACGATCGCGACATCGACGCCGAGGTACCTGCGAGCCATCTCCTCGGCGAGCTTCTGAACGTCCTCGGGCAGGTCGTCTCCGCCAGTAAGCGGGCTGCTTATCGCGACTATGTAGAGGCGGCTAGTGGGTATGACCAGCGCTTCGCGCCTACCGTCGCTAACCCTAAACGGCTCGAAGACCTCGACTCGCGGATGGCTATCGCTCGCTAGGAACTTAGCGATCGTCGATGCGACCCTCCTAGACTCTTCGGAAGTCACTATGTCTAGCTCGTGGCTACCAGCACCGTGGAGCACCAGCGCTTCGTATCCCGCGCGCCGGAGCTCTTCGTCGAGCACGTGGGGGAACGGCGAGCTACCTAGCTCCCTAAAGGGCCCGAAGTGGACTCCGGGAACGATTACCGCAGCCCTCTGCTTACCGCAGTCGATTAGCAGGGCTCTAGCGCTAACCTCGCGCTCAACTCCGCACTTCTCGAAGAGCGACTCTAGGTCGCTAGGATCCCGAACAAGGATGAACTTCGCCCACGCGTTAGCTAGGCCCAGCACGTCGATGCCGTTGCCTATGTTCATACCCTTAAGCTTCCTCAGCATGGCGAGCGCGAATACCGTGGATCCGAAGACTATGAACTCCCTGATCGCGAGCCCTACGAGGCTGCATATGATGTGCACGGCGTAGAAGGCTAGCTGCGTAAACGCTGCTACGGCTACGCACACTACGAACCTCTTAGCGTTCCTAATGATGCCCTTGGCCACGAGGGTCGTTAGAAAGGGTAGGGACGCGAACGACACTCCGTATAGCCCAAAGACGTCGCAAACTATCTCGGCGGGCAAGCCCATGGTTATCGACGCAGCCGCTAGACCCACGCTCTTCTTGAAGTCGAAGTACGGTACCGCTAACCTCACTGCAATCACGTAGACGAGGCCTACGCTCGCATAGAGCGCGATAACCATCGGGTTCGCGCTCGTGGAGAACGCTATCACCGCGTAGATCGCTAGGATCGCGCAGTACGCCGCTACTAACCCCTTCCCGCTCCTAGGGAAGTAGGAGAAAAGCGTATAGTACTGAAACGCTCTGCTATCCCCAGCCATCTCTGATCTATGCTAGGCTACGGGGGGAGGGTTAGAGAAAAGGGTTGCGGGGGTCGAGGCATGCTCAGCCCCTCCGAGGTTAGGGAGCACTTACTTAGCGCGGGAGCCTCGAAGGTCGTCGTGGTAAGCGAGGAACCCGAATGCATTTCCTTTCTACTCGAGTTCAGCGGGCGAAGATTCGTCGTAGGCGTTTACCAGGGAGAGCGCGCGCTATTCGCTAAGATAGCGCCAGAGCACGCGCCATTGACGTGCAGGGAGCTTCTACTCGAGCCGCGCGGGCTATACGTGTTCTCGAACTCTCTTAGGGGGCTCTGCGAGGGAATAATTAGCAAAGCTAGGGTGCTCAAGGCTTGACCACGATAAGCGAAATAGATTGCAGGCGCTTAAGGCTAATCGCAGAGCTCGTAGCCGTTAGGCTAGGGGATAAGCTCCTAGAGGCGTCTAAGAAGTTCGTTGGCGAGAAGCGCGGAGACTTCGTATGGAGCTTCGACATAGACATAGAGAAGAAAGCTATAGAGTTGATAAGGCTCCTCCTACCCAACTCCATCGTGATTACCGAGGAGAAGGGCGTGGTTAGGCTAAGCGACAACCCTAAGTACGCAGTGATCCTCGACCCCGTGGACGGAAGCAATAACTATGCCCACGACATTCCGTGGTTCTGCACCTGCGTAGCGATAGCCCCTATCGATGCGCAGAGCCTCGACGATGTAGTCGCTAGCGCTATCTACGCCCCCGCGATCTCGAAGCTATTCTCGTACTCGCTAAGCGACGGCGCTTTAGTCGATGGGAAGCCGTTTCAGCGCGCTAAGCCGATGAAGATCGTGTCGGCGTACTTCGATACCTCCTCGCAATTCGCAGTAATCGAGAGGTACTGCGAGCTCCGGGGCGGCGGGCTCAAGGTAAGGAGCTTGGGGAGCATAGCGCTCGAGCTAAGCTACGTTGCTTGGGGTAAGCTCGAGGGCGTCATAGATTTGAGGAAGAGGCTTAGGAACACAGATATCGCTGCTCCGTACCCAATACTAAAGAGCGTTGGCGCGGACATAGTGATTGAGAAGCCGATTCCCGCAACCGAATTCGTTCAGGGATTCGAGTTCGCTGCTCTATACGATAGCGAACTCGGAGCGCTTTATAGAAAGGCTAGAGGGGTAGCAACGTAAAGCCTCTGCCCGGCTCTATCTCGACCCTAAAGGCGTGCCTCGCGTGGTTCGTCATCCTCATCTTCTTTATTATGAAGTACCTCCTAACCTCCTTAGCCCTCTCAACGTCGTCCATCCACAGGTGGAACACGCCGTCGGCTATGTGCTCTAGCCCGAATCCGAAGGTGCTCTTGGTCGTCATCGCGTACTGGGACACTAGGTAGGCCGTAACGTTCTCCCTATGCGTAGCCACCTTCAGCTCGTAGCTGTACTTCCTAGCCATAGCGGGCTTGTCCGCCCAGAAAGCGCTTAGCGAGTCTATGACTAGCCTAACGTGGCGGTACGGAGCCTTGCTCTTCTCGCTCTTCAACACCCCTAGGATCCTGTAGGCTTCCCTAATCGCGGCTACGAGGGTCTGTATGTCTAGCGCCGCGAACCTCCTCTTCCTAACCGCCTCCGCATCCATGCTCGCTTCGCTCATCTGCCTAGCTATCTTGAGCAAGCCGAAGATGTCTATAACCACTATCTGCGGGGGCTCGCTAGGCTCCTCCCTAGACGATATGTCGTAGATCCTGTACCTCTCGAAGTCCATGCCGAACTGCTTAGCCTGCCTAACCACGTCCCTAAACTCCGCCTCGGTAGTTACGTACACAACCGGGTCGCCAGCTTGGAGCCCAGCCCAAGCGAAGTGCATGCAGAGAATGGACTTCCCAGTTCCCGGCTCCCCGGTTACGGCAACCCAGCTACCCTTGGGAACCCCGCCCTCCAAAGCCTTGTCCAGCTCCGGAACCCCCGTCGAAATCCTAACGATGTCCCCGCCCGCCCTCCTCCTAGCAACTTGCTGAGCTACTTGCTGGATCCTCCTAGCGCTGGGCCTCTCCACGCGCTCCGTCTCCCCCATGAGCTCCCTCTCGAGCTCCGCGATTTCCTCCTCGCTAATCTCGAGCTCCTCCTCCATACCCTAACCCCTCCGCATTTCGCTAGAAGCCTTTTATCCCATTCGCAAATCCTTGACTACCTAGCTGCATAAAACTGCTTGGATTCGATAAGTAGTTGAAAAAGCCTTAGAATATCTCGGGAGCCCTCCACTCGCCCCAAACATCTCGTAGTGTAGCGGATATCTCTCCAAGCGTTGCGCCGCTCCTAACAGCCTCCATAATCGCGGGAACGATGTTCTCATCCTCCTTCTCCGCTACCCTCCTAACGTTATCTAGGGCCCTCTCGACCTTCACCTTATCCCTCTTCTCGCGGTACTCCCTAAGCCTATTGATTACCCGCTCCCTAACGGCTGGATCGACCTTTAGAACCTCTATCTTCGGGACCTCCGGTTCGACGAAGATGTTAACGCCGACTATCAGCACCTCGCCCCTCTCGACCTTGAGCTGATACTCGTAAGCAGCCCTCGCGATTTCAGCCCTAGGCCACCCGCTCTCGACGGCCTTGGTCATGCCACCCATTCTCTCTATCCTGTCGATGATCTTCCAAGCCTCTTCCTCTAGAGCGTCTGTTAGCCACTCAACGTAGTAGGCACCACCTAGGGGGTCTATGGTGTCCGCAACGCCCGTTTCGTAGAGTAGCACTTGCTGAACCCTAATCGACAACTTGACCGCTTCCTCCGTGGGTAGGCATAGAGCCTCGTCGTACGAATTAACGTGTAGGCTCTGGGTCCCTCCAAGCACGGCGGCTAGGGCTTGTATAGTGGTTCTTATCAAGTTGACGAGGGGTTGCTGAGCCGTTAGCTGAACACCGGCTGTCTGCGTGTGGAACCTAAGCATCATGGACCTAGGCTTCTGCGCCCCGAACCATTCCTTCATTATCTTGGCCCACATCCTCCTAGCTGCTCTAAACTTCGCTACCTGCTCGAAGAGATTCGTTCTAGCGGCGAAGAAGAAGCTCAGGCGGGGCGCGAAATCGTCAACGCTCTTAGGCCATCCCTGGACCTTACCCCTGTTGAGCACCCACCTAACGTACTCAATGCCGTCAGCGAGAGTAAACGCTATTTCCTGCGCGGGTGTAGCCCCCGCTTCCTCGAAGTGGTACCCCGATATCGAGATGCTGTTCCACTTAGGCATTTCCTTAGCGCACCAAATGATGAGGTCCGTAGCGTAGCGCATCGATGGGTACGGCGGGTATATGTAGTTGTTCCTAGCTATGAACTCCTTCAGTATGTCGTTCTGCACGGTCCCTCCAAGCACGTGCCTTGGGATCCCCCTGCTCTCTGCTACGAGTACGTACATCGATAGGATCTCTATCGCCGTGGCGTTGATGGTCATGGACGTGGTTATCTTATCCATCGGTATGTCGCGGAAGATTATATCCATCTCGACGGGCGTTGGACACGAAACGCCTACCTTACCAACCTCGTAGTAAGCAAGGGGGTGATCAGGGTCTAAACCGAGCTGGGTCGGCAAGTCGAAAGCCATCGATAAGCCCGTTTGCCCTATGCTAAGCAGGTACTTGTACCTCTTATTCGTTTCCTCCGCCGAGCCGAATCCCGCGTACTGCCTAATGGTCCAAGGCCTACCCCGGTACATCGTTGGGTAGACTCCTCGAGTGAAGGGGTAGGCTCCTGGGAACCCCAGCTTCGATAGGTAATCCCATCCACGCTCGGCTAGGTCTAGCGGTGTGTAGAACCTCTTTATCTCGAATCCTTGCTCTGTTAGGAACTTCTGCTTCCTCTCGGGCAGCTTCTTTAGGATTGGCTGAAGGACTTCCCGCTCCCACTCCTCGAGTTTCTCACGTAGCTTCTCCAAGTACTTTGGATCCCACATCACTTCCCCACCTCCTCTACAAGCTCTAGAAGCACGCCGTGAAGCTCCTTCGGATGCACGAAGTTAATCCTGCGCTTTCCACCCGCAACCAACTTCGGCTCGGGGTACACGAGCTTGAACCCTTTTTGCGAAAGCTCCTTGCACGCCTCGTCAACGCTCTCTACAGCTATGGCTATGTGGTGAATGCCCTCGCCTCGCTTCTCAACGAATTTAGTAACTGCGCTCTCGGGATCCGTACCCTGGAGAACCTCGATCTTTGCATTGCCTAAGTCTATCATCGCTATCCTAACCTTTTCCTCGGGAACTTCCTCGACTACGGGCTCGATCCCTAAAACCTCCTTGAACTTCCTAATCGCTTCGTCTAGGTTCTTAACGGCTATAGCTATGTGGTGAATGCCCTTAACCCTCACCCTCTCCCACCCTCCTTCTTCTTCCTATACTCTTCCGCTAGCTTCGTGTAAACCTCAACGACCTTCGACAAGGGGGTTCCCGGCCCCATCACCTCGACGACGCCTAGCTTCTTGAGCTCATCGTAATCCTGAGGAGGTATCACTCCCCCGACTATCACCGGCACGTCTAGCCCGTGCTCGCGAAGCTTCTTCATCAAGTCCGAGATGAGCTCTATGTGCGAGCCCGAGAGAATGCTTATCCCTATGACGTCTACGTCCTCCTCGATAGCCGTTCTAACGACGTTTTCGGGGGTTTGGTGAACTCCTAGGTAGACAACGTCTAGACCAGCGTCTCTAAGCGCTCGCGCAACTACCTTAGCCCCCCTATCATGCCCATCGAGGCCGAGCTTAGCTACGAGAACCTTTAGTTTCCTCCTTTGTTGGAGCTGGGACATGATCGACTTCGCCAGCTATGTGAAGCTCTTAGCTAGATATAAACGTTCCGTGCCCTATGGGTGTAGGGAAGGAACGTGAGTGCACGAGCCGTAGTGTTAAAGGCTATCGAGTCGAAGGATAGAAAGCTCATTGCTAGGGCCTTAACGTTGATAGAGGAGGGTCTATTCCACGAATTCTCGGATCTGATATTCGGCGAGCCTCACGCGCACGTAGTCGGGATTACGGGTTCTCCCGGCGTCGGCAAGAGTAGCTTGATAAACAAGTTGATACAGTTTCTTCGCAAGCTCGGTAAGAGCGTTGCTGTAATAGCGATAGACCCTGCTAGCCCGATAAGCGGCGCCGCGTTGATGGGTGATAGAGTGAGGGTGAGGACTCTAGATAGCGAAACGTTCTTTCGAAGCATTAGCACGCCTCCGGAGAAGGCCCTTCCGTTACACGCTGTGTTAATGGTGGAGTTCCTAGATAGGCTAGGCTTCGACTACATACTCATAGAGACCCCGGGGATTGGGCAAGTTAACGTCGATGTAACTAGGATAGCCCACACAACCGTCGTCGTGCTCCAGCCTGCAGCGGGAGACGAAATTCAGGCGCTTAAAAGCGGGATCATGGAGGTAGGGGATGTCTATGTGGTTAACAAGGCGGATATGCCTCACGCCGAGATAGCGGCTCTTCAGCTAGAAGCGATATTTGGAGGGGTCAAGAGGGGTGGTTGGAGCGTTAGGATCATAAAGACGTGCACCTTTAGTGGTCGAGGCGTTGACGAGCTCGTTAAGGTTCTAGAGGAGCGATTGAACTACCTAAGGGAGAGCAACGAGTTTATGCGACGAGTAGCAGAGAGGAGGTGGTTCATAGTTGAGAGGCTGGTTCTCGAAGGCATTATGGATGAGATTAGCGAGGTCCTGAACAAGGCTAGAGATGAGCTTTCGACGCGCAGCGATTTGAATCCTATCGAGTTAGGGCGAGAGCTTCGTGAAAGAGTTCTTGTACACCTATGCTCTAACGCAAAGCAGTTTTAGCGGATCAGGCGGCGGTTCCTCTAATCATCCCCGCGGTCATTCTGGTAGCCCAATCATCACCCTTAATAAGCAACGCTAGTTTTAGGGGCACGTGGATAGGGTTAGAGGCCTGCTAATTATTGGCGTGCTGATCCTTATAGGGTTCTTAGTGAATCACTTCGTGTTTCAAACGGGGTTTAGCGAAAAGCCCAAGCACAGCACGACCACGATATCCATGGAGACTCCCCAGCTTGTTGTAACGCGTGTTAAGCTAGGTAACGTATCCGTAGTTAATTACTTCGCTGGCATCGTAACGCTAAACCCCTTAACTCCGTTCGTAAAGCCGCTCGTACTAAACGAGCCGCGCAGAGTCGTTATAGTTGTTCGCGGCGCCAACGCATCCTCGATAAGGATCTTCATAGCTATCGAGAGCGGTGGAAGCGTATCGATCGAGTCCCCTCAGCTGTATCGAGTTAGCGGTAGCGACCTCGTGTTTAGCTCGATGTTACCCCCTGGACTGGTCTCGGTGATCGTATTGAACGCTTCTAGCCACCCCCTAACGCTGGGCTTGGAGATAAGGGTTGAAGAAGCTTAACCGCATATCCGTAGCTAGGCGAAGGTATGCGCGAGAAGCTCGTTGAGGCCGCTCGGGATCTACGCTACCTCCTAGACCGAGGCTATCGAAGGGAGAGAGTTCTAGACATAATCGTTGAGAGGTACATGCTTAACAGTAAGGAGAGGTCCGCCCTCTATAGGTGCATTCACTCGGCTAGCGAAGCGCTAGAGGTGGTGAGAAAGCTCGTTCTCACGTGTAAGCGCTTAGCGGTAGACCTATTCAACTGCTTGATAACCGCCATAGCCATCGTGAAGGGCGAGGAGGTTTACGTATGTGACGACTGTCTCGTTAGGGATGTCCGCGGGTCGAAGATTAGGAGAAGCGATGAGCCGTACCTACCCATAGCCATGGAGCTCGTCGCTAAAGCGATACACTTAGCTAGCCCTCTAAGCGTAGCGATTGTCGCCGAGAGGCAGGTTAGTAATAGCGCGGTGTACGCGCATACGCTAGCTAAATCCCTCGGCTTACATAGCCTCATAGCTATCGTTGATCGCGTCGATACCTACCTAACGGGGTTGTGCAGGGATGGATACGCGGTCGCGACGACGGATATAGTCGTCGTGCGCGAATGCGATTCCGTGTACCCGCTTACCTCCATAGTGCTAGCCCTAGCTAAACGCGTACCAACAATCGATTTCTCCATGGCCTTACGAAGCCCTTGCCCCGTACCCACCCTTACGCATCGTGGAAACGAGCTTGTATAAAGCCCAGCAAGCTACTACGAATGCCGTTGCTAAGGGTACGCTAATTTCGTACGCCGAGTAGTGATCGCATAGAGCTCTATACCCCTGAGCGCACGTAATTACGAAAACGAATGGCGGTATCAACTTCGTTTCGACGCCAACGAACCTCCAAGTCTCAACGAGTACGCCTGTATAGCTAGAGATTAGCAAGAGGGTCATGCACGCTATGCCTACGTGGGGGATTCTCTTGAGGGAGCTGACTATGTATAGCCCTATGGCTATGTACAGGAGCAGAAGGTGTAAAACGTTGATTTTCTCGACGACGCTAGTAGCCATATCGATGCGAATACCCATCGCTGCAAGGGCGTAGACCCCCAGCGATAGGATTAGAAACGCTACGTACACGACTTTCAGCAAAGGCTCGCGCTCATCACCTACCCTACCCTCTCTATCCTCAGAGCCGGTCCACTTCATCACCTCAGCAAAGGGGGAGGCTTCCTCACCCCCTTCGGATGGGGACAGCAGCTCATCACCTAGGTAGGTCGTGTAGTGATGCCGGGGAGAAAAGCTTGGTGGGCCCGCGGGGATTCGAACCCCGGACCACCCGGTTATGAGCCGGGCGCTCTACCGGGCTGAGCTACGGGCCCACGAACTCCGTAGGATTCTGGTTATCGGCGGCGCCTATTAGCTTTAATCCTCTTGCGCCCTCTATTCGACGAACGAACTCCGCTGCCATTGATCCCCTCTAGTATGTGCCTAATGTACGCGCGCCACGATCGGAATACCCTACCGCACCTAGGGCATCGATACATTCGCGCCCCGTAGCTACCTACGTATTTAAAAGGTGTGAACAGTAAGTATCTGCCCGACACGCGGAGGGAATCTTCGATGATAAAGATCGTGCTTTTTGAGGAGCATCCACCGAGGGGCTCGCTCGCGATAGCGGGTTTCCCCGGCATGGGGTTGGTGGGTAAGACTGTTGCGGAGTACCTCATAAGGAAGTTCAATGCTAAACACATAGCTAGCGTATTCTGCACGGGGTTTCCAGCGCACTTAATCGTTAGGAGCGGGGGCTCGACATCGCTAATAAAGGTAGACGTCTACTACGTGGATGGGGTCAGCGACGGCATATTCATCGTTACGAGCGACGCGCAGCCCATGGAGGACGTGTATCAGAACGAGCTTAGCCATACGATAGTCGCGTTCCTAAAGGAGCGGGGGGTTAAGGAAGTTCTAGCGGGAGCGGCATACGTTACGGAGTCTATCGTCGCGTCTAGGAGAGTATTCGTAGCGGGATCCCAAGGACTCGTTAGGATGTTCATGGAGAGAGTTAGGGCTATACCCTTAGAGGATGGGGTTATCAGCGGGATGAACGGCGTTATCGTTGGATGGGCGCAGGTAGAGGGGCTATCAGCTGCATGCATACTTGGCGAGACGTGGAGGAGCATCGTCGAGTTCGAGTACGTTGACTACGGCGCCGCTAAGGTAGTGCTAGACGCCATAAACGCCGTGTACGACCTTAACCTGGATACTAGCGAGCTCGCCGACTACGCTAGTAGGATAGAGAGCGAGGTTATGCAAAAACTCGGTAGGTTAGCCAAAGCCTCTCCCGAGGATAGGGGGAGGTCATACTACATAACGTAGCCTAGCGTGCAAGTCAAGGACCTTAACTAAGCCCTAGCGTGCGCCTTATCTCGCCCTCCATGTTGTTAACGAAGCTTTTGTATGACGCGATGCTCTTCGTTGCTAAGGGGTCTATACCCACTATCTCAGCTATCTTAACGCTTGCTAGCCCCGCAACGAGAGATCCGTAGAGTGTTCGAGGAACGACGCCGTCGCCTATGAGCCTAAGCATCTCGACCTCGAACCCCGCATCCGTGAGGATCTCCGTGTAGAGCTTAAGGTACTCGATTTCGTACGGCACATCCGACTCGACGACTACCGCCCTATCGCTATAGAGCTTGCGCTCCCAACCAACGATATCGTTATGGAATAGCTCTGGCGCTATCTCAACCTTCGCCGGCATCTTCGCATTCTCGTTCAACTCGTTCTTTATCCTAACTGCTAGCACTGCGTACCTACTGCTAGCGACAATCAATGGCATGCGGGCCTTCCTTAGGAACGAGGCTAGGCTAGACGCATCGAATTCAGCTTTCCTAACCTCTCGAAGAACCCCAAACCACTTCTCCAGCAACCCCTTGTTACCTAGTTCAACACCAACACTCCACAGACCGTTCATCGCCGCTGCGTATAGTGCTGGTAGCGCCGTTCTAGGCGCTAGCCCTCTTCGAACCTTTACGAAGGGTATCCCCCTCTTTACTGCGTATTCCTCTAGCAATCCGCCGGAGCTCACGGCAACTAGCTTACTCGTCTTCTTAGCGCAGATCTCTAGGGATATCAGGGTTTCGCGAGTATTCCCAGAGTAGCTAATGGCTAGAACAAGCGTATTTTCGTCGACTAGGTTCCTCGGAACGTAGAAGTCCTTAACGACCATAACGAGCATCGAGCCTAGCTCCATGCTGGTTAAAGCTACTAGGTCCCCCGCAATACCGCTCCCACCCATTCCGAGCACGAGCACTTTCTCAACGTCCTTGTACTCGCGAGCGTTCACGACTTCCTGCCTAAGGGCTTCGAGAGCAAGCTCGTACCACCCGAGGTAAACCTCCTTCACGATCCCACCAGAGCGCCCTTTCCTCGCGTCTCGAAGCGCGGTAAGACCTTATATAGTCCGAGGGATATGGTGGCGTAGCGGGGATCAATATGCCTATATTCGTAAGCGACGAGCAGAAATTCCTAGAGGTGGCTAAGAGGGCTATCGAGTGCAGGGTTAAGCGCTTAGAGAAGGAGGGTAGGGCTAAGATAAAGGCTAGGACTAAGAGGTACCTATATACGTACGTAGTTCCGCTAGATAAGCTCGAGGAGGTGCTGAGCAAGGTTAGGGAGGTTTGCAAGAACATCGTTGAGGTGTGATGACTTTACAACCCCGGCTGAAGCCTCAATCGCTAGATGATGAGGGCTGGCGCTTCTGAACATACTTTTCTAACCCTAGGCCAACGCCCGTAACCTCTACGATTCTAAACGAGTCCCTAGCTATCTCGACCCTAATTGCTTTCGCGGGGCACACGACTACGCACCCCATACACGCCATGCAGTAGCCCTTCTGCTCAACCCTACCGCCTTCAATGCCCAGGGCTCCGCACGGACATAGCTCAACGCATTTTCCGCAAAGCGTGCACTTCCCGTGATCCACGATTACCCTACCGGATATGGGGCCCACCAAATCGCTTACCCATTAAGCGCTACTTTCCTACACCTTAATACCTAGGCGCGGTAAAACACCGTGAATAGTATGGAAGGTGGTACCATGGTGCTCCGCTTGCTGAAGGGGAGAGGTAAGGAGCCAGACCCATTCGCTAAGCTAGCTATGCACATAGCGCTCAGCATAGAGGCTGCCGAACTCGTAGAGCAAGCGCTTTCCCACGCTACTGATATTCACGAAGTTGAGAGGCTAGCGGCTCAGGTAATAGCCTTAGAGAAGCGTGGTGACGAGCTAGCCGCGGAGATCACGAAGCTACTTGCTAAGAGCACGCTGCCCCTAACCATGCATGGAGAGCTAGAGAGGATCCTCGATCTAGTCGACGACATACTCGACGACCTCTACTTCATTTCGCAGGAAGTCGCTAGAGGTAAGAGACATGGGCTACTAGATAACGATAAGGTTCGAGAACTCTACCGAGACTTAGCGAGCATGAGCTCCGTCGCTAAGCTGGCAATTCAGAAGCTTAGGGAGCTAGCCTACACGGCTCCTCGAGACCTTAGCAAGGCTAGCGAGCTAAACATCGAGATCGATGCCTTTGAGGATAGGGTTGATGAAATGCGCAACTCCGTGCTAAACCGCGTTTACGAATACCGGGAGTTCCTCGACCCCCTATCGCTGTACCACGTTATCGAGGTTGCGCGAGCCATAGATAGGGTCGTGGATACGTGCAAGGACGTAGCGCACCTAATTATAAGCGTCGTTAGCGGCGCCCTAGGCTAAGGTGCGAGCGTATGGCACTATCATCCCTGGTTTCGCTCGTATTAGTATCGATAATCGCGTTCTTCTCGAGCGCATCCCATGTAGGTATATGCGTAGGTCCTGCGGTGGGAACGGGATTGCTGCGAAGAAACCTAGCTCTAGCTCTATACGTGTCGATGGTGCTCCTAGGGGCTTTTACTCAAGGGGTTGCGATGTCTAAGGCCGTATTCAATCCCTCTATCTGCAGCTTAACGACTACGACTGCCGTAGCCGTAGTGCCATCGATTCTAGGCATACCGCTATCGCTAAACTTCGCGCTGTATACATCGCAGATAGGGTGCTCGTTAGGGCTAGGGATAGAGCGCTTGGCTTACGCATCGATGTGCTGGATTGCGTTACTGACCTTAACTGCGATGCTATCCACCGCAACAATGAGCTTCTCTCGCGCATGGGCTTCGGGCACGGGCTCCATCCTCAAGGCGTTGAGGAAGTGCTCAACCCTCCTATTCATCCTCACTACGGCCATGTGCTTCGTAGTGGGCGCAAACACTTTCGGGTTCATAATCCAGTTCGTGCGCGGATCGCTCCTAGGTCAGCTACTCGCGATCGCCTCAATGGTACTTGGGTCGATCACACTGTACAGGAAGAGCTTGGAGCGCGTTGCATATCGCTTCTATAGGATCGGGGTGCTCCACGCTATTACCTGCTACGCTGTCTCCGTCGTAGTCGTGGAGGTAGCGACCCTCTTGTCCCTACCGCTACCCGCATCGTTAACCGTGGTAACAGCGCTCTATTTCTCGGGATTTATAGCGCCGTTCAGAATGATTAGCTGCAAGAGCTATGTTAGCTATGTTGCTGTACAAATCGTTTCGATACCCATAGCTCTATCGATTGGCTTCGCGCTGTCGGCAATTAATTAGCGATTCTGAGCGATTCTTGGCATCTACGAAATACGCTTAATAGGTACGCCGGAGAATGAACCGATACTAGGGATTCAAGTCGTGGTTGAGAACATCGCTAAGCAGTTCATAGACTACATACCAGATGAGCTAGTTAACGCACCATCGATCTGGTACGCCGCTAAGGAAGCTACGATACCGAGAGATCTCGCGCTTAAATACGTAGACATGTATCAAGACGAAGTGATTAAGGATCTACGCAGGCGAGGGATTAAGCCTCTAGATGCTCGCGAACTAGAGGAGCGCGTTTACGCGCTTTACGAGGGCGGCGTAGCGTACGTGGGTAAGGGGATTGCTGGAGAGCTCTATCTAGAGAAGCTCGTTCCCTCGTCGATGCTTAAGAACGCCATAGCGTTCCTCCATACTCACCCCATACCCCTACCCGTACCCACCCCCGAGGATCTAGCTAGCGCAGCGAACCTCGGGTATAGAGTTGAGTGCGTAGCGTCTAGGATAGGCTGCGATAGGGCTAGGATAACATGCGTAGAGCCCAAGAGGGATTGGGATAGCTTGATAGAAGCTTGTTCCGGGATCTCTAAGGTCGTTCTCAGCGTGAGCGAATTCATTGTAGTTGCCAACGACGACAGCGTGTTCTTCGTACCGCTGCCAACTGAGAACGAATTGAACGAGATAACCAAGCGCTTTGTAAAGGCTCTCAAGCCCATAGCTCGAGTAAGCATTGTCGATGTTTGGGCCCCACGCTCATCCCCCGGTATTCAAACCGGCGTCGCGTGGGGGTCGCGGGCTCGAGAGGAATTTCGTTGTCTAGCCCTATAACCCCTTAACCTTTTCGAATAACGCGTAGAAGAATCCCAGCGTTTCGTGCTTGTGGGGCCACGCTCTCATGGTTCCAGGAAGGAACCCGGGGTCGAAGGGTCCTTTCAGTGGGACGAGCCTTATCACGCCCTCGAACTCGCGTAGTATCTTGGACACGACCTCCTCGTTCTCCTCCTTAAACAGCGAGCACGTCGTGTACAGAATCCTTCCTCCAGGCTTAGCTAGCCTCACGGCAACTCTAAGCAACTCGAGCTGTAGCTGAGCCATCTCGTAAATCTTCTTCTCTTGAATCCTCCACCTCAACTCGTGGTTCTTAGCTATCGTCCCGCTAGACGTACACGGCGCGTCGAGTAGAACCCTATCAGCTACCTCCTCGCCTATTATCTTCGGCGCTTTCCTAACATCCTCCTTGAAGATCTTCACTATCGTTATCCCAGCCCTCTTTAGAAGGGTTTTCATCCTCCGAATCCTCACATCGTCTATATCGAACGCATATATCGTTCCGCTATTCCTCATTAGCTCGCCCATGTGCTCGGTCTTACCTCCAGGAGCTGCGCACATATCGACAACTACCTCGCCAGGCTTGGGATCGAGGATTATCGACGCTAGTGCCGCAGCTTCATCCTGTATAATGATCTTCCCGCTCTTGTACAGCTCCGACTTATCGAAGTCGTAAGGCCCCTTGAACTTGACAACTGTATCCACATACCTACCCCTAACGGGTTCAACGCCTTCTCTACGCAGCTCGTTAATTACCTCGTCTACGGTAGCCTTCAACACATTTACGCGTACGCTTATTAGCGGAACCTTGTTGAAGGCCCTTAGAATTTTCTTCGTTTCGTCCTTCCCCACGAGCTCTATCAGCTTCCTTATTATCGTTCCCGATATGAGGTATCTATACTCCCAGCGCTCTATCAAGTCCTTTGGCTCGAACTTGTATTGAGCTATCTTGTCGACTAAGTCCCAGAAGTACATGCTTACGTACGGGTGCGTTACATCGGATAGGAACTTGCATACCCTTCCCTTTAGGTACTTCACTATCAGGCTCTTGGCATCGCGAGCACTGCTCTTGATATGCCTCTCGAATATCAGTAGTTCTATAGCGACCCTTAGCGCTGCCCTAAGCCAAGGGTCTAATATAGCAACGTTGTGAACCCCTACGAGCTCGGCGGCGATGCGATCTATGATGCCGATCCTCTTCCACAAATCGTAGTATATCGCCGTGAGGACCCTGTCCTTGTACGTCCCGGTAATGCCGTACTCATCGAATACGTCTCTCTTAGCCTGCTGGCTAGGCTTGATTTCCTCGCCTAGCTTAACCGCCTTTACCAGAGCCTCGATATCCCTCGCCGTAATCGTTAGGTAGCTCATAGCGCCACCCTTCGCATCGCTGTGTCTATGCTAAGCAACTTAAAGGGTTTGAATAGTGTAACTATTGGGTACCCCTCTTTGAGCACGTTGCTTAGGAACTACAAGATAGTTAAGGACCCGATCTACGGCTACGTTAGGATCTACGACTGCGAGCTACCGATAGTTGACACCCTAGCTTTTCAAAGGCTTCGAAGAATTAAGCAGCTCGCAGTTGCCGACCTCGTTTACCCAGGCGCTGTGCATACGAGGTTTAGCCACTGCCTAGGAGTTGCACACTTAACGCAGGTATTCGTAGAGGAAGCCCTTCGCAAGAGTGGAGTCCCTCAAAGCGATATCGAGAGGTACGTCGTGTTCATGAGGCTCCTAGCGCTCCTACACGACGTTGGGCACGGTCCTTACAGCCACATTTTCGAGGACTTCGTAATGATTAGGAGGGGGGTAAGTCACGAGCTAGTGGGCTCTAGGCTAGTGCTAGAGATACCGGAGCTTGCGAACCCCCTAGAGAAAGCCCTTGCTGAAGCAGGCTTCGATTTAAAGACTTTGTCGAGAGCTCTAGAGAGCATTACCCCGGATCGATGGCCCCTCAAGCAAAGCCTTGGGGAAGGGTCTGAGGAAGCGCTATTCTACGTGCTTCGAGGAGCCTTTAGCACGGATATAATCGATTACCTGCTTAGGGATTCGTACTATACGGGCGTTGGGTATGGAAGGGGCATAGACTGGATGCGCATTGCTCACTGCATATCGATTCGAGGCGATAAGCTCGTTATCGAGAGCAAGGCTGCAGAGGTACTCGACCAGCTGATTATGGCTAGGCTATGGATGTTCTCAACGGTTTACTACCACAAGACCGTTAGGGCCGCTACTAGGTACGTAGGAAACATGCTTCAGAGAATAGATAGCGAGAAGGTAATCGACTTCGACGAGGCTTTCAACGACCTATCCAAGTACTTAATGCTTAACGACGAGTACGTGCTGATGAAGGCTCTAGAGCACGGATTCGAAGAGGCTAGGGACTTAGCTTCGCGTAGGATACCGTACAAGACCGTAGCTGAGCACAGGATATCCATGCCCAACGTCGCTAGGCCTCTAGAGGTGCTTCTCTCCATGAGCAGCTCGCTGATAGAGGAAGGGATAGAGGAGGTTCTTAGGAGGAAGGGGCTCGATCTAGCTCGAGGAAGGGATTACTTTGTCGATACACCGAAGCTACCCTTAAACCCGATGCTAGCCGACGATACTATATACGTGCAGAACCCCCTTGGGGAGGTGATTAGGAAGAGCGTATTGGAGCTCACGTGGTTCCACATCCCGAAGACCGTGGCCGTTATAAGGCTCTACGTTGATAGAAGGAGAGTTAGCGATGTGCAAGTGCTGATCAACGCATTTAAGGAGGTTATAGAGGGTAGCGAGCTAAGGTCTTTCTACTAGTGGTTCAGACGATCGCGGCCTCTTCATCGCTTAGGGCTCGGCATATAGCCCGCTCATCACCTACACGAGGAACGCGTCGTAGAGCGTTATCAGTACCTCGGCTGTTTGAGGCGTTAGTTCGTACACCTTAGACTTAGCGATATCGAAGATCATTATCGAGTGCACGCATGCATTTCTAAGGAGCTCGATGCTCTCCATCTCTTTCGGAAAGTACTTCCTAGCTACGTATATGAGTTCCCTAAGCCTATCTAGGTTCCTAGAGCTAGGAGGTCTAAGCAACTCTATGGGTACGGATGGCACGCAGTACCTCGGGTATGCAAAGGATAGCATTAGGTTTGGGCACGAGGCTAGGGATAGAACCTTCTTGACGTGGCGAGCAACGAGGTACTCACTAGCTTCGGATGCGTATTGAGGAGGCACGAAGTTGAACTCTATCTCTACGCATATCCTAAGCGCTCCGCTCTCCGCATAAACGTCGCAGCTATGCTTGTTAATGCTCTTCTCTATGTCTACTCTCTCAAACCCCCTCTCGAACTTTAGGTAGTGAGCTATTAGCGCCTCGGCCAGAACGTGGTTTAGGGGTATCCCCTTCCTTTGGTGGAGGGCTATCGCTCTAGAAACTATGTACCCATCCTTAGGACATCCCAGCCTGGACACGATGCTATCTATATCCAGCTTTATGCTGTCGTGGGCCAACGCCTCTTAAACCTCTATCGCTTCGCCGTTACTAGGTACGTGCACTTCTAGACCTAGCTCCTCCTTAATCCTATACGCTAGATCGTACGCGACCGCGTCGTTACCGTGAACGATAATCACCTTCTCTAGCCCCTTAACCTGCTTAACGAGCTTCATCAACCCCGATACCCCAGCGTGGCTACTAAAGTCGAACCAGTACAGCTTCGCCTTGATCCTGGGAGTCCCCTCCTCGATAACCCCTTCGCTCAAGAGCTTGCGACCCGGGGTTGACGGTGCTTGGTAGCTAACGAGGAACACAGCGCTCTTCCTATCGTCCCAAATCCTCTTTAAGTAGTATAGCGACGGACCTCCCTTTAGCATTCCTGCAGGAGTGACTATCACGGCTCCGCGCTCCTTAAGCACCTTTCTGCGCATGCCCGTTCCCTGCACTGGCGTGAACACCTGAGCCGCCTTCTTGAGCAAGTCGATTCTGTTTATGTACTTTGGGTACGCTAGCATTATCTCGAGCATCTTCCTAGACATGCCGTCGTAGTACACGTCAGCGTAAGGCATTCTCTCCGCTAGGAGAGCGAGAATCTCTTGGGATCTGCCTAAGGCGAACGCGGGTATCAGCACGTTGCCTCCATCCTCTATCACGCTCTTTACGGCCTCAATGAACTTCTCCTCAACTAGCTTCCTATCCGGGTGGTCAACGTTTCCATACGTAGACTCGATTATTAGCACGTTCGCTTCCACGCCGCTTAAGTCCGCGCCCTTAACGAGCCTAGTGTCTATGGTATTCACGTCGCCGGTATAGAGTATGGTCTTTCCGTCAACGTCTAGCTTAACCATGACGCTGCCCGGTATGTGCCCAGCGTTTATGAACTCCATCCTTATTCCGTCTAGCTGGACCTCCGAGCCTATGCTAACCTCCTTAGTGTTAGCGAGCATCGTCTCGAGCTCGGGGTGCTCGAAGGGTAGGTAGTACCCGGCGAGCTTCATCATGTCCTCTATGAGCAGCTTCGCGAACTCCTTGGTTAGCTCGGTCATTATCACGGGCCTTCGAATCGAAGCGAATAGCATTGGGACTGCGCCAACGTGGTCTAGATGCGCGTGCGTAACCGCTATCGCCTTCAGCTTGCTGGGCCTAACGCTGAGCGGGAATACCGGTATGTCGGACTCATCGAATGCGACGCCGTAGTCTAGCAACACTGCTTCGCCGCTCCGCGATTCCACTAGTATCGCAGCTCTCCCAACCTCCTGACCGGCTCCCAACACGGTTATCCTTACGCTCACGGCTTTCACCACCCCTTTTTACGTACCGCATCTATTGCTGTGCTTAGGAGGTGGTTATGCTCCCTATAAATCCTAGAGACCTTCAACGCCAGCTACGCCAGTTAAAGAGGCTAGGCATAAAGATGGAGCCCATCGAGGGCGTAGAGAGAGTAGTTTTAGAGACTAAGGATAAGGCGATAATCCTCGAAGCGCCGCAGGTCGTATCCATGGAGTTCGGGGGCCAGAGAATGTTCTACATCGCGGCGCAGTCCGTTCGCGAAGAGCCTCTTGAGAGAATTCGCGAGGTACCGGCGGAGAGCGCTGCCACTACCCTAGCCGCCTCGATATCGGAGGACGACGTGAAGTTCGTTGCTGAGTACGCTAGCGTTGACGAGGAGCGCGCGCGTCGAGCGCTAGAGCGTGCTGGGGGAGACATAGCTAAGGCTATAGAGCTCATCCAGAAGGGAGAGGTTTAACGAGCTTAGCAACGCGATCACAAAGCTCCTTTAGGAGCCTAGCTAGCTCGGCGAGCTCCAACTCCCCGTACCTACCATCCTCGACGAGCCTCGCTACCTCGAAAGCTCTTTCCAGCCCGTCGACGCGAAGCTCTGTAGCCTTTAAGCACTTAACGAGCCCCAGCAGGATGTAGCCAAGCCAGTACCTGCGCTGATACCCTTCCTCGCTGAGAACCTCGTAGCATGCCCGCAGGTACATCCGTAGGCGCTGCAGCGCTAGTTCTGCCGATGGTTCGCAAGGGGCTAAGTCGCGTTTAGCCATATGCTTACCCAAGCTGTGTAGGGGGCTCGAGCTATATGCTGATAGTGAAGAGGTTGTTCGTGCAACCCAAGCTGGAGATCGCTAGGAAGACCACGTTGCTAAAGCTAGGCTTGTTCGGGGAGCGCGAAATCTCCGTAGTGCTACACGTTGTTAAGGATGCTGATTTCGAGTTGCTATGCTTAGCGAATTCGGAGATCGTTAGGCTGCGTAGAGGGGATAGAGTGAGGTTCAGGAAGCCCGTCGCGTTATACCGTAGCTGCGGAGGCGAGGTAGTGCTATCAATCGTTAGGAGGAACGATCTCATCGAAGTTTCGTCGATTCGAGAGCTATGCTCTAGAAAAGCGCTTAGCGATGGCTTTTGCGCTGTGCATAGGCATAGCGAGTACCGTTCGTACCTAAGGATGGTGTTCGGGATCACGAATACTGCTCCCAGCGGCGTTCCCCTCGCTCAAGTACCCCACATGGTCTACGCGATGTACGTTGGGGGATCGGCGCTTAAGGTGGGCATAGCCAACGGGTTAAAGAACGTTGGTCGCCTCTACGAGCAGCTATTCCTACTATCCTCGATACTAGCGTTCGTTAGCGATGCAAACGCCGCTCGCCGATTAGAGGTAGCGCTAAGCAATGCAAAGCACGGAGTGTACGAGAGGTTAACCGTTAAAGAGAGGCTAGAACACATCACCTCGTTTAGGGACATCGACGCCAGCTTGAGGATCTTCGTATCTAGGCTCTACACGCACGTGCTCCCCAAGCTCAAGCGCTTCGTATCGATAAAGGATTCGAAGCCCCTGCCGGTAATCGCGTTTAGCGAGGAAATGCTCTCACGAATCGAGTCATCAACGCGAATATGTTCAGAGAAGGATCTGGATAACTTAGAGGGGTGCTTCGAGATTACGAGCTATGCCCCGGGAGGCATCGTGCTCGAGGAGTGCTCGGGTAGGCAACGCGTTTACGTACCTTATCAGCTACTACGCAACCTAGCTATGAACGCTGCGTTGGTGGGCTAGCCACGTTTTTCGCTGGAACGACCTTAATCACCGTGAACTCGCCGTACCCCGTCAAAACCCTGTAGTACCCGCTCAACCTCTCGTCGAGAAGCTCGTCGCCGGTATCGATGATTAGGTACCGGAGCTTCGAGATTTTGCGCGGCGTAGATACTATGAGAATCTCGCCCTTATCGAATAACCGCAGTATATCGGGAGTAAGCTGCTTATTCCCACGCCCTATCAAGAACCCTTGGCCCCCGATGGGGGTTAGCACCAACATCTTTCTATCCCTATAAGCCTCCACGAGCCTCTTGAACTCTCCGCCCCATAGATCGCGCGCAACGAGCCTACCGTTCAGAACCGCATCGAACCCTAGGAGCGTCTTCTCCACGCCGAGCTCCTCGGCTATAGCCTTAACGGTCGATCCCGGGCCCAGTATGAGCAGCTTATTCGGGTCGTACATCTGCTCGACGAAGTACCGCGCAATAGCCTTCTTAGCCTCTTCCTCACCCGCGCTAACCTCCTTGGACGGCGTTAAGAGGTTCTCTACGCAAACAGTCTTCGCAACGCCGTAGAGCCTCACGCTCAGTACGTCGCGTCGAAACGCCTCCTCATCGATATCCGCAACCTCGGCTTCGCAAACGCGGGCTTCGCCCCTTAGAAACGAGCATACTATGCTAGCAGCAGCTTCGGGCGATACCGCGAAAACGCCGCTATACATCTTAACCCCCGATGGAACGCCCAGTACGGGCACGCTATCCCCAACCACCGAAACAACGTCTCTCGCCGTACCGTCGCCGCCAACGAACACAACTAGCTCTACGCCTAAACCCAGCATCTCCTTAACGCATTTCCTCGTATCCTCAGCCGTAGTGGGGCTACCTATCGAGATTCCTACAACCTCGTACCCGATGCCTAGCTGCTTAACGTAGTCCTCACCCATCACCCCCGGAGCGACCAGTAGCTTCCCGTCGACGAGGTTTCGGCATAGGGATGCCAATGCGGTAAGGAATCTCCGGGCTATGGTCGGTGAAACGGGCTTAGCGCCCCTTCTCAAAGCCTCGAAATAAGCATTGCCATCAGTGCCCTTCAGCCCTACCGCACCCCCCATCCCTGCTATGGGGTTGACTAGAAAGCCTATCAAACTAATCCCTAGGGCTAATAAGCAACGGTGTCTAAAGACTTAACGCGTTCGAGGGCACCAACATTGCGAGTAGGCGTTCTAGGCGATGTGCATGGAGGCGTAAGCACTTTGCGCAAGGCTCTAAACTGGCTTAGCGGAGAGGGTGTTGAGGCAATTCTATGCGTAGGGGATTTCGCTACGCTCTCTAAGGATCCCCTACGGGATCTAGAGCTAGTGCGCAACGAGCTTCAACTCCTTAACGACCTAGGCATTCCCGTGCTCTACGTCTGGGGCAATAGGGATCTAGAGCTGTTCTCCGCAATAATACTGCTCGATGATGCGCTGCGTAGGGAGGCTCAGTCGTTGGTACACGAAATCCTCGAGATGAAGAACCTAATCGAGGTACCTCGAGATGCGCGGATCAAGCTCTTCGACGGCGTGTACGTTACCCGCAACCCTCTACTCCTAAACGATAGAACCATATACCTAACCCACTACGACGAGGTCGTTAGGTCGTGCTACCTACACATAGAGGGACACGTACACTACGGTCAGGTATCTACGAGGAGGTACCTAAACGCGGGCTTCGTACACCGCGACGAGCTCCACGGTTCGGAGCCCCTCGACGGAGTGGTTATGGCGCTGCACCTCGATCCGGAGAGCGTTCTTAGGGTGGTTGTCAAGCCCTTGGGGAGCGTTAAGCCCTTGGTGTGCCCTATACACATCGAGGAAGGCGTGTTCTTTGTTCCAGAAACGTGGCGCCGATGCCCCGTATGCTACGATTGGGCTAGGGCTAGGCTTTCGAGAGCTTTGCCGCACCCCTAAAAATACGCGAGAGGGATAAAACCGCGTGGATGAGCCTCGTGGGGATGACGAAGATTAAGCGCCTATTGAAGCGCATCTTAGCGGAGTACGGTCCGAGCCTAGGTATATCGTACGCGCTACTCTACAAACCCTACCGCAGCTCGAACCACGTGCTCATACTTAGGTTTAGGGACGGCGTATCGAGGGAGTGCGCCTTCGAGATAAGGATGGACTTCGCAACACTATTACCGCCGCTTAGGCTCGATATATACGACGCGCGCGACATTCCTAGCGAGCTCCTTAAGCACGTGTTTAAGTACGGCGAGCTACTCTATGTTGGTAACTACGAGGAGTACGTTAGGGACCTAGAAACGTCGTTTACATCTCGAGCCAGCGAGTGGAGGCAAGCTGAGCTAGTGGGATACGCTTAGGAACCGCTCTTTGCGCTCTCCACGAGCTTCTTAACCTTAGCGATGAACTTCTCCCTATCGACTATGAACCTCTCGTGAATGCCCTCCCCAACGAGTACGTTCCCCCACTTAGCCTTAACCTCGAATACTAGCTTCCTACCCTCTTGCCCAACGAGCTTAGCCTCAACCTCAACCTCCTCGCCTACGGGAACGGGGTTCAAGTGCTTTACGTCGACTCTCGTCCCTACGGTCGTTAGGTTTGGCGGTAGGTACTTCTGCGCTAGCTCGAGAGCGGTGGCCTCCATGAACAGTATCATGCTGGGTGTCGAAAGCACTTCAACTTCGCCGCTTCCAACGTGCTTAGCCGCATGCTCGCTCGTTACCACGAACTTCTTCACATGCACAACACCCTTAGGGAGCTCTACCGACGACATAGCCCAGCACCTAGCTAAGCATGTAAGGCAAAGGCTATAAACTCACCATGGAACCTCCTTGAGCTTCAACTTGTAGGCAACAACGTTAGTTGCGTAGTGGATTACGGGGGTTATCGCGACTAGGAATAGCGCTTGGCCTAAGCTTAGGGTATACGCGTGGCCTAGGTAGGCGAACGCCATTGCGAAGAGTAGGAACGTTAGCTGGTCGAGCAAAGGCATCGGCTTGCCAGGAGCTAAGCCCATCCTTCGCTTAATGAATGAGCCTACGCAGTCCCCCACCATAGCCCCTACGGACAGTAGCAAGCCCCTCCACGTCCATAGCGAGGGGTTTCCGAACACAATGCCCTCGACGAACCCCGTAAGCGTACCTGTAGCCACTCCGCAGACGAACCCCTCGATGCTCTTGCTATCCCCTAGAACCCTCCTGCCGTCAACGAACTTCTTCCCGAAGTCTATTGGGTGCCTACGCTTAACGATCCTAGCCATCACCACGGGCGATCCGTTAGCTACGTAGGCCGGGAGTACGAATAGTACTGCCGATGCTAGCCACGAAGCCACGTTCATGAGCAGCACCCGCTAGCCCTTCGGGCTTCTCGACGGAGTCGATAATAGATAATATTAGCCGCCTACACGGGTAACCCTAATGGATGGTGGGGGTTGGAATCCTCCTCTAGACGGAGGAGGCTTAGGATTAGGATGAGCTTCTCGGAGATAAGGAGGTTCTTCATAGACGAGAACGTTAAGAGCGTCGCTAGGAGGCTCTTCGTGACCAACGCCGTGGACTCCCTACTAGCTTACGCTGGAGCAATCGTAGGCAACTACGCTTCGGGGAATACGAATCCCTATAGCTACATAGCCACGGGCATAGGGTTGGCGCTCTCAATAAGCTTGCTAAGCAACTTCCTAGCGGTATTCTTCGTTGAGGAAGCCGAGCGGCGCGTCGAGCTAGTCTTCGTTTCTAAGCACATGCTGCGCGACCTAAACAACTCCGTGCTGGGCAAGGCGCCGAGAATTGTCGCCCTCTACGTAGCGATGTGGTCCGCCATAGGCGCTTTCTCGTTCCCATCGCTAGCGTCGCTAGCATTCATACCCGCGCTACTCTCGTTAGCATCGATACACGCGTGCGTAATCGCTTCGCTCGCGATAGTCGTAGGGATAATGTTCGGCTTGGGTATGTACCTAGGGAGGCTAATAGGTCGGGGTGCAAGTGGTTGGGGTGCGAGGTTCGCGCTGATAGGCGTAATTCCACTCTTACTAAGCTTAGTGATGAGGTAGGGGGTCAGCCGAAACCTCCGCGATCACCAATCACCTCACTACGAGGTCATCACCCCCTAGCATTGCTGGTATCGGCGTTGTTAAGGGTTTACCACCTCGCGAAGCCGCTGACCGTAGCCCGATTCGCGGGGCTAAGGCTTTGCATACCCCGAGGCGTTTTCGATCCCCGGATCTCGATCTCAACGTCGCTAGTAATCGACTTCCTAACGAGGATCTCCCATCGGTTGACAAAGGGCTTAGCGCTCGACATGGGGTGCGGCACTGGAGCCATAGGCATATTCATGGCTAAGTACCTCGGGTTTAGGGAAGTGCATTTCTTCGACGTAGACCCGCGAGCCCTAGCGGTTACGAGGATAAACATCGATCTCAATGGCGTTAGCGATAGGGCTAAGGTTCTTAGGGAGCTAAACGACGATGTTCGCTACGATATCGTTGTTACGAACCCCCCTTACCTCCCTCTAAGGCCTAGGGATCCGCTTGACTACTGCTGGTGCGGTGGAAGCGATTTAGAGATCTTCAAGCTGATGATAGCGAGGGGAGTTCGCCTCCTCAGGAGGGGCGGGTTCCTAGTAACGACGTTCTCAACGCTATCTAGGTGCGCTTACTCCTACCTATCGACCATCTGTAGGAAGCTGGTTATCGGAGGCTCGCGTAGAACCCCCTTCGACGCTATATACGTAGCGATTTGCGTACCCTAGCGTGAGGAAACAACAACTCTCCGCCTCGTCGCCTGCTTGAGGATTTCGAGCTCCTTCTCCCCGATGGTACCCGAGATAACCACCTTAACCCTATCGACTATTTCGCACTTAGCTCTAGAGCCTAGGAGCTCGAGGAGCTCGTTAACATCGCTCTCGCGAATCCTAGGCTCCTTGCTGTAGTCGCCGCAAGGTCCGTAGGAGCAAGCGGCGCAGTACTGCTCGTGGCTCCACACGTTGGCTTGGCAAGCTGATTCGAATACCGTAAATCCTAGGCTAGCAGCGTACTTCTCCACCATTCTCTTAATGTCTCCGCAGTTAATGGTTATCTGCTCTCGTGTGCTACGCGGTAGCCTAGGGGCTCGAGAAACTATTTTGGAAACGTCTATTCCGGCGCGACTCAGTCTCTCTAACACGCCCTTGGTTATTCTTAGCGAGCCCAGCACAACGCTCCTAATTCCCGCGCTCCACGCTCTCTCGAGGAGCTCCCTATACTCTTCCTCGATAATCCCCGGGATCAAGGGTCTTAGGAATAGCGTTACCCTCAATCCGTGCTCAATGGCTATCCTAGCCCCTTCAAGCCTTTCGGTAGGTGGAGGAGCCCTAGGCTCGAGAACGCTGTGCCTCTTCATCGTAACTATCGTTACGAGAACGCTAAGTTCCTCGTCGCAACTCGCTAACCTGCTAGCGATTTCGTGGCTTAGAACCATCTTCGTCGATACTTGGCAAGGGAGTGATAGGTACCGTCGAATGAGCTTCATGCACTCGATCGTGTACGCCGCAGTGTTAGGGAGAAAGGGCTCTACGACCGATCCAAAGGCTGCAAAGGTGCGTTCGGGAACTACGTAGGGGTTGAGCGCTATCGCTAGAGCTAGCTCCGCCGGCTTGAGCTTGTACGGCGCGTCAATGCGCGGGAACCCCATGTCTATGGCGTAGCAGTAGAGGCACGCGTTAGTACAGCCTAGCCCCGTATGTATAGTCATTCCGCATGGACGGGGCTTGCGACGGCTATGGTGATCGCTTTTAGCGCGCACGAACCCCTCTTCGCCTACTAGAGCCCTAAGCTCTTCAATAGCCTTGTTCTTCCTCTCGATGAGCGATGCAAGCCATCCCAAGGGATTCAGCCTCGGGTTCCCTCATCACTTCTCAGAAGCGGACCTTCACATCACCGAGTGTAATAAGGGACGCTAGAGGGTTATCAAGTATCTTGACCTCGAAACGCAATACTATTCAACCTCTACCACCTTCGATAACCTAGGCGAAGCGTGTGAGCCATGCTTTTCAAGGCGATCGAGCAAAAGCTCATTGATAGCGGGCTACTCGTCGAGAAGGAGTACGAGCTCAAGATGATAGTCGCTAGCTTGGTGGCTGAAGGCCACGTGCTGCTCGAAGGCGTGCCGGGGGTGGCTAAGACCTCCATGGCTAAAGCCGTGGCCAAGCTCCTTGACCTAGAGTTCAAGAGGATTCAGATGACCCCCGATCTCCTCCCCATGGACATCATAGGGTTCTACATGTACGATCAGCGCACCGGGGAATTCAGGCTTAGGAAGGGCCCGATATTCACGAACATACTCCTTGCTGACGAGATAAACCGTGCGTCTCCACGAACTCAATCTGCTTTGCTAGAGGCTATGCAGGAGAGGCAGGTTACTATTGAGGGTAATACTCTTGTTTTGCCTAGGCCGTTCATGGTCATCGCTACGCAAAACCCAATAGAAATGGAAGGAACATTCCCACTACCAGAAGCACAACTAGATAGATTCCTAACGAAGATCGTTACGGGCTATCCGAGCCCAAAGGGATTTAGAGACTTGCTGAAGAGGATCGACGAGATTGAGGCAGGTATAGAGAGCCTTAAGCCCGTTGTTTCGAGAGACGAAGTTCTTAAAGCTATCGAGGCCGCTAAGAGCGTTCGCGTAGACGATAGTATAATCGACTACATAGCGTCGATCGTAGAGGAAACGCGTAGCCACCCCGCAGTTAAGCTAGGTGGATCGCCACGAGCAGGCATAGCGATGCTGAGACTTGCTCGGGCATGGGCTTACCTAAGTGGTAGGAACTACGTTATTCCGGACGATGTGAAGGCCGTAGCTAAGCCAGCCCTGATACACCGAATAATACTGAAGCCAGAGTACGAGATAGAGGGCGTTACTCCCGAACGCGTCATAGACGACATCCTCAAGAAGGTTCCGGTGCCCAAACCTTGATGAAGGTTAAGCCCGTAGCGAAGATCTGCTCGGCGGTTGCGCTCCTAGTCACGATCTTAGCGACAACGCAATTAGTGTCGGTACTCGCTGAAGTTGACGAGGGGTGGCCATGGCCCTTTCCAAGGCATAGCATAGGGTTTCCGCAAATCCTTAATGAGTCTATGCTTAACGAACTCGTGAAGTACTTGGAGGTACGGGGAGCACGGGTTTCGCCGCTGAACGCATCTACTTCGGGCGCTGGGTACATACCTAAGGAGCTGGTATCGGAGGTAGCGTCTAGGCTAGGCGTTTCGCCTAGCTACATAGAATCCGTAATCAAGTCCGTGAACGACGAAGAAACTAGGAGAATGCTTATCACCTTGCTACGTAGCTACGCTAATGGTCAGTTAAGCGTTAGCCAGCTACTTCAATTCCTCAAGCAGCTAGGCTCCAGAGCTTCGTCTGGGCAGCTTAGTGTTAGCGCTTACGAAGCCACGCTAGACTTAGTGAAGAGAATTAGCGAGTCGCTGAAGATAAACTTTAGCGAAGTTTATCAGCTAGCCCAAAAGAGCTGGTCCATACCTAGGTACCTATCGTCGCTATTGGGAGGCGCATCAATCGCTATGCCAACGGGCTTCTCATTGCCATCGGCATCCCTCTACGGGCTTAAGGACGTTGGGATAGCCCTCGCCGCAACGTTTATAGCGATCGCGATAGCGATAGCCTTGATCGCGATCCTACGCAAGATTAAGAGCGTTACGGCGCTGAGCTCGCGGTCCATACGCAGGGTCTTGGGGACGTACTTCGCTGAGGGCGTTGTGCGCGAATACTGGAGGGCTGTGCAATTAATTAGCGCTAAGCTAGGGATATCGAGAATGGATTGGGAGACCCATTGGGAGTTCTTCGCTAAGGTCTCTAAGTACTTAGGTAGCGCTTCAGAGGCATTTCGAAGGCTAACCGAGCTATATGAGCTTCGGAGATTTGGAGGCGTTAAGCTTCGCGACATGGATGAGGAGGCTAGGAGATGTACCGAGGTGGTTAAACGGTGCCTAGAGTCAATGTGAGGCTACTCCTCGAGCTCGCTCCACGAATAATCGCGTTGCTCTTGCTCTGGAGCTACATACCCAGCTTACTCTCAATCGCGTCGACTTTCACCCTCTACCTCACGCTCTCGCCACTTATCGTAAAGCCGTTGCTGACGCTCACGGTATCGATCCTAGCAGTGATAACCATAGCTACAGCGAGCCCCTTGCTGTACTCTGTTACCGTAGTGTTGTCGATGGTCTTAGCCCTCTACACGCACTCAATGCCATCCATAGCGATTTCGGTAGTTGGTCTTGTAGCGCTCCTAGCTCTAGACACTCTCAAGTTTACGTACCGGCCTAAGCAAGTAGTTCGGGGCCTTGACCTCAAGCGAATTCTAGCGTCTATTGCCGCGATCATGGTCGTAACGGCGGCGTTGTGCATCTTACCCTCGAGTTACGTAGCTACCTTAGTGAACGGGTTGGTGAAGTACCTTAGCGAAGCCCCGAGCATCGTGTTGAGGTTGCTGGGTAGCAACCCCATCTTCGTATTGATACTCTCGATAGCTATCACGATAGCCCTCTACAAGATCGTGACCAACATCTTCGACATCGTAGCCCTATTCGCGCTTCCCTCGAGGGAGCTAGCGTTACGCGCTTTAACGATGGATAAGGTGCTTAAGGCATCGATAGAGGCCCCCCTAAAGAACCTTAAGGTTCTCGTATTGGCTAGCCTCATCGCCCCACCCCTCTATGCCGTAGTCGCGAGAGTGTTGCTCCCCCTAGTAGTTAGCTACGTACCGTTCCTAGCGACCTTGCTATACACTAAGTTAGGGACTATAGCCCTCATCATCATAATGTACCTTCTCTCCATAGCGATCGTGAGGCCCATCGTAACGCAGCTATCGGTTAATCCAGGGCGCGTACTAGCATTATCGCTAACACTACTAGCGCTAATCTACGTCAGCGGGGTCGTGTTATCGCTGTACGTAACTAACGACCTGTGGTTCTCAATTACGCATCCCCGACTAGATCTCGTGGGCAACGAGATGGCGAGAGTCTACGTAGGTTTCTACACCCAATTCTTCTATATACTCGAGGACCTAATGCGTATGATAGGTGCAGCGCCTTGAAAACCTGGATAAAGATGGTCGTGTACATGGCCGTGGGGACGGCACTATTCGCGCTATCCATACTGTTCTTCCTATGGAGCGTTGGATTCATGCAGCACGCAATGGTTGCATCCTCTCTGCTATCAGCGCTAATCGGATTCTCGCTACTTTCAGGCTCCCTGTACATGTTTAGGCTATCAGCCTACATCTACGGGGTAGAGAAGGGTGGTTCCAGAGAGTAAGGATGCGGACGTTAAGTACAAGCTCGTTTCGGGATCGATAATAGCGGTCTTAGTGCTAATAGCTTTGATAGCCCTCGTCGCTAAGGGACCTCCAGCAATCTACCTCTACACCGGACCTACACCGCTAAACCAAGCGGCGCTAGGAACATCGCAGCTAGTGATACTGCTTAGGCACGAATACCCATTAACCATACCCGTCGAGAGCCTAGAGGATTTAGCTAGGTACGCTCGCGGAGAGCACTGCCTATTCATAGTAGTATCTCCTCAAGTAGAGATTTCGCGTAGCGACGCACACGCGATCGTTAGCTACTTGAGGAACTGCAAGCACTACGCCTTGCTCATAGCCGACGAGTCTAGGTACTCAAATAACTTGATAGAGGCTTTCGGTGCTCACACCCTCGTCGAGGGATCGATAGTTCTGAACGCCTCTAGCAAGTCCCCTTACCCCTACGCCGTATTCAATTTGCGAGGCGAAGTCATTGAGGTGAGGCTGGATATAGCGTCATCCCTATCTACGTGCCCTACGCTCCTTGGCTACGTTAGCAACGCCCTAATCCTCTACCCCAACAAGCCCCCTACCCTATCGAGAAGGGCTTGCATAGCAACGTATGAAAAGCGGGGTTCTGGAACGATAATCGTTGTAGGGGACGGCTCTCTATTCCTAAACCAGGTTTTAACGAGCTCTAGCGGGTCTAAGTACCGAGAGCTAATACTAAAGCTAGTTTCGATGCTATGCAATAACGATAGAGCGTGTAGGATCTTCGTAGACGCCATTCACTACAAGGCGATTTCCCCTATCGAGGTCCTTAGGAATCCATCCATTGCTAAGTACGTGGATCCCTTCTCCCTCGTTCCAGCGCTAATAGCGTACGTAGTTCACCCAGCTACGTGGCTACCCCCAGCCCTAGAGCTAGCTAATAGATTCGTTACCTTCGTGTTCTCTAACTACGCTACTGCCGCTCTAGCAGCGCTAATAGCGATACTCATTTCCTACGCCGTGGCCAAGAGGCTCCTAGGCTCCGGAAGGGATGTTAGATTAATGCCGCAGCTAGAGTACGGCTCCGTATTCTCAACGGAGCTTCACGACGCTATCGCTAGGGGTAGATACGCGTTTACGAAGGAGGACTTCGTGAACCTGTACTCCCTCGTCGATGAAGCGCTGAGGTCCGTGCTAGGCATAAGCCTTTCGGATCCTCAATGCGTAGACATCTTGGCTAAGTACATTGGTTCGGAGCGCGCTCGCAGGTTCGTAAGTACAATGAATTCCTATCTAGCTAAGGCTAGGGGCGAGAGGTTTCTACCCTTGGTACTCTCGTGGAATAGAGTTGTGAAGCGTATGCTTAGGGAGTCCGAGGAGGTGCTCAACGCTCTAGGCTCATCAATTGCAGAAAGGAGGGCGGTTCGCCTATGAGGGGCTTAACGGAGTTAACCCACGTAGAGCCTACCCATAGGCTAGCTGCGCTCACTCTACTTGCTTCAGCGTTCGTAGCGCTATCAATATTCAATCGCAACACGCTGGCTATAGGCATAGCTCTGTTCCTCTTGATAGCTTGTTGCCGCGGAATGGTGACTATCGAGGCTAGCGCTATTACCCGATGCAGTTTTAGCATAGAGGTGGTTGGGCGTAGCGAGGACGAGGAGCTTAGGGTTAGGGTGCGCATCGAGAATCGTAGCTTAGCGATAATACCCTTCGCCGAGATCTCGATAGAGCACTCACCGCATTTAAGGCTCGTAAAGGGATCCAAAGTGGTTTTAGCGACGATACCGCCTAGGTCTAGCATAGTCGTAGAGCTCTCGTTCGATCCTAGGGTTGGTAAGCATTGGATAGGGCCCGTAACGATCGTAGTGCGCGATCCTCTAGGGCTCTTCCGAAGCCAACCGATTAAGGTAAACGTCGTTAAGGAGGTCATGATAACGCCTCGCGTTAGCGAAGCCCAGCTACGCAGGATACTCGTTAAGACTAGGAGTAGTGGGGTAGTACGAAGTAGGGAGCCGGGAACGGGCGTGGAGTTCTTTAGCGTTAGGGAGTATAGGCCTGGGGATGATTTGAGAAGAGTTGATTGGAAGCACTTCGCCGCAACCTCTAGGCTCGTCGTGAAGGAGCTCGAACGCGAGACTTTTCAAAGCGTGGCCTTCGTTATCGACGCTACCTCCCCTACGCTCCTAGGCCCCCGAAAGAGTACGCCGCTAGAGCACGTACTTAGGATAGTATCATCGCTATCGCTATACCTATCACGGCGCGGAGACCTGCAGATGGTTTTGGTATACAGCAAGCGTGGCGTTACGTGCTCTAGGCTTGTTCGCGGTAGGAGCGCGTTTAAGGAGGTTCTAGGGGTCTTATCCTCGATAGAGCTCGACACCGAGGAAACGAGTGAGGAGGATAGGTGTCGAGCTCTTAGTGAAGCCGTTAAGAAGCTCGTTTCTGCGCTACCTCGAGAGAGAAACGTCGTGTTCATGTTCACCGTTAGTGGAGGCGATAGGTATCTAGACGCGTTGGTGAAGGCGATAACCACGATCTCGTCGCTAGGAAATGTTGTGTACGTAGTGCTACCGCTAGCAACCCTCTACCAGGAGCAGGACTTGCCTAAGTGGGCTAGGCTCGTGTTTAGGGTTAAGGCGTACGAGGCGCTGAAGAGGGAGGAGAGCTTCGCTAGGAAGTTGAGGTCGAAGGGAGTGAAAGTAGTGGTATCGCTCCCGCAGTACATACCGATGACCATTGCGAGCATCATTGAGCGAATGGCTGCCTAACTCTATGTGCGCTCGAGTACGCATAGGAAGAAGCCTTGCATACCGTGCTCGTGAGGCCAAATGCGTAGGCACTTCCTAACCTCGTTGCTAATCGGGAGGTTGGGTAGATCCGTTATCCCGGGGCGCCCGACGCCTAGCTCTATAGGCACGATCCTTACATCGTTGAACGCTTCGAGGATCTTGCTAACAACGTACTCGTTCTCCTCTGGGGCTATGCTACACGTTGAGTACACGACCCTACCCCCAGGGGTAGCTAGCTCTATTGCAGCGGCTAGGAGCTCTACCTCCCTAGCAACGAGCTTAGCTAGCTCCTGAACGCTTGTCTTCGTCTTCCTACTGGGGTCGAACATTATCCCTCCCTCAGCGCTACACGGTACATCAGCAACAACGTACTCAAACCTCTTGGGCAGAATCCTTGGGAGTAGCCTAGCATCCACGTTGGTAACGACGAAGGACTTGAACCCCATTCTAACCAAGTGCGAGACCAATATCGGTATCCTAGACCTAGCCTTGTCGTTAGCTATCAGGAGCCCTTCATCCCTCATTAGCTGAAGTACGTGGGTTGCCTTGCCTCCAGGCGCTGCACATATGTCGATCGCTATGGATTCCGGCCTAGGGTTAAGGGCGATAGGGGGGATTGTGGGAGCTGGATCCCTATAGACGAAGTAGAGGCCCTTGAGATACTCATGCGTTGCGCCTATGGTCGGACTCCTAGGCGCCTCGACTATCTCCAAGCAGTAGCTACACCAAGGTAGCTCCCTTAGCTTAAACCCGAGGCTCTCCAAGCGCTTAACTAAATCGCGGGTATCCACTCTCAACGTGTTTACGCGGATAACAGTTCTAAACCTGAAGTTCTCGAAGGCTTCTAGAAGTCTTTCAGTGCCTTCCCTACCGAGCATCTCCTCGTACCTACAGACCATGTACTCCAAGTATCCGTACCTAGAAGCTGTTCGCTGAGCCCACTCGCTACACCTCCACCACGTAATCTCCTTAAGGACCTCGCTAGCACTAACCCTCATGCATTCACCGCGGCATACATATTCGAATAGCGGCAATAACTTTAGATATCTCTACTCACAGCGCTATACAAAGGCAAGGAGTGCATGAACTACAAACGCTGGCTATGCATAGCGTTAACGCTTGCGCTAACAACCTTCAACTTCGCATACATAGCCAACTCGTCCATAGCATCGTTAATGCTTAAAGACTCCTTCTATCCATACAATACCGTGCTCCCGCTCTACAACTTGACCCCGGCGTTCGTCGTTTCGCCGAACCGGACGGTGGTCGGGGTGCTGGTAGAGGCTCTCAGCTCTTCGCAGAACCTCGTCTACGGAACGTTCGATATAGGGGTCGATGGCTGGCGGTATGGGGAGTACGATCCTCAGAACCTGCTGTACTGGGTTTGGGTAAACGATAGCGGGTACCTCGACTGGGGCTACGCCGGGTTCCTAGCCATCGACATACCGCAGAGCCCCACCGGCGCTACCTACGGCTACCAGGTCATGTACGTCAACTTCACGACGCCTAAGGACGCGATCAACGCTTCGCTTAGCTTCGCCTACTACTTCTGGGTATCCACCTACGTCGCGCTCCCTAGCGCCGAGCTCGTGGTGGGGGTGTACGACTGGTCGACGGGGAACCTCACTACCGTAGCGACCATACCCCTAAACGTGGCGAGCGGCTTAACGCCCCTACCCAGCGGCTCGTCCTCGTGGCTTACCTACAGCGTTAACCTCACTACCTACCTCCAGCCCGGCAAGACCTACGCCCTCGTCCTCGCGGCGATTTGGCCCGAGCAAGTGATCTCTACCTACAACGCGACGCTGTTCTTCGACGACGTGGAGCTCACGGTGTTTAGGGAGCTCCGGGTTTTCAGCGGCGACGTGGTTTACGCTAACTACAGCTACAACTCGACGCTATCCGTGAGGATAACCCTAGCGAAGCTAGCGTGCCTCAACTCCTCGATAGGGATATCCCTCGTCACGGGGCTCCAGAGATCCGTTCCCGCGATAAACGTTACGAACTGCACCGTGTACCAAGCCAGTAGCGGGTGGGTAACTGTATCCAGCAACGCGCTACAAAACGAGCTATACGTAGAGGTTACCTACGAGAGCCCCGGAGGCTACCTAAACGCTACCCTACGCCTCGAAGCCGTTAGCGGAGGGCACCGCGTAGTCGAGACCATATACATCAACGCGAGCACTAGGTGATGACTTAAGCCGTGAGCTGATTCGTGATGAGGGACTCCGTCACTGATACCTACCTTAAGCGCCTACGCAATCTTCTCCAAGGCTCGAAGCATGCAACCCTCCATACGTGCCTGAAAGCCCCTTCACTACGGTGTATAACTGCTAGGAGCTCGCGAAGCTCCATACCCTTGTAGAGAACTACCTCGTCCTCGAAAGCGCATAGCCCCATGACCACGAGCTCCGCGGCGCGCTCATCGATTTCGGCTAGCTCGTATAGCGATACCTCCCTGTAACCCAAGGACTTGAATAACCTTCTAGACCTATCGTTATCGCTCGATGTCGAGGCCATGAACACGCTACATCCCCTCGCCTCTAAGAGCTCCTCTACGGAAAGCACGAGAGCCTTCCCCACTCCTCGACCTTCCACATCCCTCGAGATAGCGACGTAGTACACAACACCTATCTTAGGTCTCGAGGGTATCGCTAGCGCAACCGCTACCCCAACAACGCGTGAGTCTAGGCGCGCGCACAGCCAAGTCCCTACGCCGCTACTCGCTGCTTCCTTAGCGTAGTATCCATGCCACCAACCCATTCTTTCCTCAACCAACCTCGCAACGAAGTCTATATCGCACTTCTCCTCGATGATCAGCCTTGAAACACCTCATCACGGCTCAGCGTTCACAGCCAACATCATCGCGATAGGAGTTTACTAGAGGGGTAAAAACGCCTCTCCACAAGCGGACCCTACGCGAAGCGCAAGCGAGGCAGCGACCATGAGCGCCATAGCGAGCCAGCGCTTGGTACGGCATGAATCAGTCGCAGCAACGCTCATCACTAATCAGGGGGTAGGCCAAGTCATCATCTGGGGTCGGTCAAATGCCTTCTCATCATTGCTCAGAGCCGGGAGTAACTCGTCATTCCCAGCACCAGTACCTCTTTCTAACGCCTTAATGCGTTTCGTATAGCTGAAGGTGCTTAAGCGCTATTCTATCCCAGCTAGTTTCCAGAGCGTACTTCCATACGGGCTCTAGCTCCTTTCGATAAGCCTCGAGATTCTCGATTAAGTTCATTAGCTTGTACGCAAACTCCATTACATCGCCTTGCCTCGCGCATAGCTCGGGAACCCTTTCGCAATACTCAACGAGTCGTGGAACCCTAGTGCATACCAGCGGCTTGAAGCTGCCCATCGCTAGGTGTAGAACCCCGCTAACCCCGATGAGCCCCGGAACCTCTCTATAGGGTAGGATCACGATGTCGCTTAAGGCGAAGAGCTTCAGCATCGTATCCCTATCAACGAACCTCTCTAGGAACACAACCTTGCTTCGCTTGCTAGCCATTTTCGCGAGCCGATCCCTTAGCTCGAGGGAATCCCTACCCTGCGGAGCTCCCCCTAGGACTAGGGCTATGTCGAACCTCCTCGAAACTATGTCGAATACCTTTAGCGCGGTATCCAAGCCCTTATCGCTCCTAATGAACCCCGGGAGGAACACGATCAATTCGTTCTCTAGCGCTATTCCCAGCTCCATCAACTCGTTGATTAGCTCGCTACGCGTTTTAGAGCAGTATGGGTTTATCAGCGTTCCGTGGGGAACGATCTTCACCTTATCGATGTCCGCACCCTGGGACCACAGCTCGAATTCCTGGAGGTAGCTATGGACCACGACGACGTCGCTTAGCTCAACTAGCTTGCGCTGGAATAGAACTAGCTCAAAGTCTTCGCGAGCTCCATCCCTAAACGTCGTTACTCCCGCTACAGCCCTAGCGATGCCTATGGGCTTCTTCACCGTATGCATCGTCACTACTACCTTCCTGCAGACCTCCCTGCATTTCTCGAGAAACTTCAGGAACTCGACGTCCTGCGGAAAGAAGCTGTAATCGTGTTGGACGTGCACTACATCGGGTTTGGCACTACGTATCACCTCGAGTATCCCGCTATAATCGTTGCTCGCGCTAACGAAGGCTCTATGCACCTCGACGTCGCTTAGCCTGGGCTCGGTAGCTTCCTTCGGAACGTCCTTGTTCCCAATGACGATGATGCTGGCTTTGCTAGCGTTTACGAGGCTCGATACTAGAAACCACGTGTACTCAGCTATACCGCATTCAGCGGGTGGATACCTAGAAACTATTGCGAGCTTCATGCTTATCCCGCTAACGCACGCTTTCTCTAGCTGAGCTAATCTGCATTGAGTGGACGCTCAGAAGCACCGGGTTCATCACGATAATTCAGCGCTCAGCTATCTCAGCACCGGAATACAGTAGCGTGCTGAGGGTTTTGAACCATGTTGTACAGAACCGCTACCCCCAGACCGTGGGATAAGGCATTCAATCTAACGATCCTTAGGTACCTATGGAGGTTTCGCGATAGCATCCTAGGGGTTTACTACATACCTAAGCTCGGGAGCGTGGTCCCGGTTCTGAGGGTCGATACAGAGCTTCCGCCAAGGTTCTTCGTGAAGATCGATGAGTCCGTGCTTCGCAATAGCTATAGAATGGTGTGCTTGAGAGGATGCGGCGCGTGTTGCGAAGTGAATGCCGGCGTGTTCATGTTCGAGGAAGAGCTGGAGGAAGTGAGTAAGTTCGCTAAGCGCAGCGTTGTTCCATCGATGTGCGAAACCGTAACGCTACTCAATGGCGAGGTCGTGAAGGTATGTAGCTTGCCTAGGGGTAGGTGCCCATTCTACGACCCTCTCTCCCGATCGTGTACGATCAACGAGGTTAAGCCCATTATTTGTCGAGTGCATTACTGCACTCTCGTTGCTGAGCGCAACGGCGTTCTCTACTACAAGAAGCGCGGTCGGCGCGGAAAGCCGGTCTACGTTCCGTGGAGGGGGAGCGTTAGCGAGCTAACGGAGATCGTTAGGAAGAGCGTTTTGGCGCTAGCTAAGATAGCTTAGTCGATTTGGATGCCGAGGGCCTTGAGCATTAGCTCCTGTATCGATTCGTTGGATATGCTTAGCCCTAGCTCGTCGCTAGCTTCAGCAAGCTGGATGCGGCACGTTGGGCACGCGTGTGCGAGTACTTGGGCGTTAGGCGGTAAGTCCTTTCTAAGCCTCTCGACGCCAACAGCTAGCGATAGCCTCGGGTTGGCTATTCTGAGGTTGCCGCCGGCTCCGCAGCACTGAGCGTAATCGCGTCTTCGCTTCATCTCCTCGAATTCCTTAACTACGCTCTCTATGAGGAACCTAGGCTCCTCGTAAATCCCTTCGTGCCTACCCAGATCGCACGGGTCGTGGTACGTAGCGACTACGGGTAGCTTAGACTCGATGCGTATCACACCCTTGTTAACCAGCTCGTAGAGTAGTTGCGTAGCGTGAACGATCTCGATATCCCTGAACTCTACGCCGAGCTCGGGATAGATGGTCTTCATCATGCGGTAGCAGCTAGGGCACGGCGTAACGATCATTTCCACGCCTAGGGAGCGAATCTCCTCTACATTCCTCTGGGCTACGCGTCGAGCTTCTTCGTGGGCTCCGGCTAGGTACAGCGGCATTCCGCAGCAATACTCCTTCTCACCTAGGACCACGTACTTAATCCCCGCGACCTCGAGGAGCTTAGCTAGAGCCCTAACGCTCTGCTTATCGACGTAGCTAGCCATGCAGCCAGCGAATATCAGAACCTTACCCTCCCCACTAGGGGCTAAGCCCTTAACCCAATCCCCGCGCTCCTCCCTAGGCATCCACAAGGGGTTACCGTAGTCAGGGTCCATAACGCTCTCAACAGCATCCTTGATTTTCAGCGGGGCTAACCCCCTTCTCCAAGCCTCCTTGCGCAGCTCGATAACGGCCTTCCCAACATCGATTTCCTGAGGGCATACCGCGGTACAGGCGTCGCACACCATGCACTCGTAGAGCCCTTCGTTAACGACCATTCCCAGCCTATCTAGGGAATCCCTAGGATCGAGCTCTCGCTCAGCAACCATCCTAAAGGCTAGAGCTCCACCAAACCTCCTATCCAATTGCTTTAGGGGGCACGTAGCTAAGCACGAAAGGCATAGAGAGCACTTTCGGTAGCTCATTACGTTTAGCGCATCGTCCTTCGAGAGCTTCTCGGGCGGTATGTACGGCTCACTGCGGTGGATCCAGTACCTATACCTATCGATTGCATCGAGTACGCGTGACCTATCTACGACTAGGTCCTTTAAGCGCGGAAGAAGCCATAGGGGCTTGATCACTAGCTCGTTACCGAGGCACTTCACGATCTTGAGCACGCTCGTAGAGCACGCCGGTAGAGCAACATCGTTGACCATGACCGCGCACGAACCGCAAACGCCTCTACGGCAGCTATACGGAATGGCTATCGTCGGATCGAGCCTCTCTATCTGTATCAGCACGTCTAGGAGCGTACTCCTTTCATCGGCTTCCACCACAAACCACTCTATTCGAGGCTCCGTATCCTTAAGCGGATCGAACCTCTCTATACCTATCCTAAGCCTCAAGGTCTCAACCTCGTGATCCTCACGGGCTCGAAGAAGGTCTTTAGAACCCCGTTCTCGAGCTTTACCACTACGTGCTTTAGCCACTCGCTATCGTTTCTACTCGGGTAGTCCTCGCGGTAATGAGCACCCCTAGACTCCTTCCTAACGAGAGCGGAAATCGCTACGGATTTAGCGACTAGAACCATGTTCACGGTCTCTAAAGCCCTTAGAGCATCGATTGAAAAGCCCTTGCCCTGCTCCACCCCCATGCACTTAGCTAGCGCCTCAACCTTCTCGAGCTCCTTAACTAGCTCCTCGAGCTCGCACCCCCTCCTAATGACCCCCGCGTACCTCCACATGAACTTTCGGAGCCTCGACCTAACGACTTCGTACCCAATGACCCTCTCCCTATCCCTCGATAGAATGCTTCGAACCCTATCGATAGCCCTCTCAACGGCTTCTCTATCAACGCCTCGAATCCCCGTACCCAGCGCGTAGCTAGAAGCGCTACTACCAGCCCTCCTACCGAAGACCAGTCCATCGGCTAGCGAATTCCCTCCAACCCTATTGGCCCCGTGGACTCCTCCAGCAACCTCGCCGCACGCGTAAACTCCCTTAACGCTCGTCGACGCATTGACGTCTATAGAGATGCCGCCCATGAAGTAGTGAGCCGTTGGAGCTACCTCTATGGGTTCTCGACAAATGTCTATGCCTAGCCTCTTTAGGAACCTGTAGGTGGACTCCAAGCGCTCGCGAATCCTTTCGCAAGGCACGTGGGTGATATCTAAGTAGACACCCCCGTGGGGAGTACCCCTACCCTCGCTAACTTCTCGCCATATGGCGCGCGCAACGACATCCCTACCAGCGAGCTCCATTTCCTTAGGCGCGTAGCGCTTCATGAACCTCTCGCCGCGGGAATTGAGTAGGATACCGCCCTCGCCCCTCACGGCCTCGGTTATTAGCAGGCCTCGAGCCGATTCTGGGTACGCTAAGCCCGTTGGGTGGAACTGCACCATCTCCATGTCCTTCAGCTCGAGGCCTAGCCTAAGGGCGAGGGCGTACCCATCACCCGTAGACTCCATTGGAACCGTGTTCACCTCGTATATCTGCGCGGCGCCGCCCGTAGCCAGGATCACTGCCTTGCACCGATATACTTCGGGCTCCCAGCTCTTCGTATTCCAAGCCACTACGGCTGCAGCCGAGGAGCCTACGGAGTCCTTAATCACGTCGCTAACGAACCTATTCTCCACTATCTGCACGCCTAGGCTCTTAGCAACGCTTAGGAGCGTCGTAACGATTTCGTGCCCAGTCCTATCAGAGGCGAAGCACGTTCTCCTCCGGCTCTGCTTACCGAACGCCCTTTGCGCGATAAGCCCTTCGTCAGTTCGAGAGAATACCGCTCCCCACTCCTCGAGCTCGTACACGCGATCAATGATCTCCTTGCAGAGCACCTCGACTAGATCCTGATCGTTTAGGAAGGCGCCAGCCGTAACGGTGTCCACGAAGTGCCTTTCCCAACTATCATCCTTATCCACGTTGCATAGAGCCGCGTTAACGCCTCCTTCAGCCATGATCGAGGCGCTACACGTAGCCCGCGTCTTGGTTAGGATGACGACCTCGAGACCGCGCTGCGCTACCTCTATGGCTGCTCGTAACCCAGCTACCCCGCTACCAATAACGACAACGTCTGTAGAGATCCACTCCATGAACTACCTTCCCTTCTTAACCCCCCTCCTCCTAATGTCCTCCTCCATCCTCTTCAACGCCTCGGAACCCGTCACTAAACCCTTCAACCCTTCCTCTAGGTTCGAAGGCCTTAACCTAGCTATCCACGATCCGTATGGATCCCTGTTTATCAGCACGGGCCTACGAATAACGTCCTGGTTTATCTCAACGATGGTTCCATCGAGTGGGGATGGTAGGGGCCCTACCCACTTAACGGATTCCAGCATAGCGACGGGCTCGCCCTTCTTAACGAAGGTTCCCGGGGGCTTCGGCTTGACGAACACTATCCTCCTCGCTAGGTACTGCCCCACGTCGTCTAGCCCGATTAAGACCTCCGAATCAACTACCTTGACCCACACGTGGTTATCGACATCGTAGTACAGATCCTCGCGAATTTCGAATCCCTCGATTATAGCCACGCTCTACACCTTGCCTAGAAATGATTTAGGCGGGATCTTTTAAGGTAGCCCTCGAGAAAGCTAGCGATAATCTAGAACGCTTTCTATGACAGACCTCAGCAACCTCGTTGAATCCGGGGGTAGCCACGCACCAGAGCTAGGTATAACCTCCTTGAACGCTATACACGGTATTCCGAACCTAGCTCCAGCACCTCTCTTACTCACGATAACGTCGCAGAGCTCTGCTCCCACGCTCGTCGCGAGCTCGTTCACGTAGTTAACTAGCTGCGGTAACCGATCGAGTCTCCAAAAAGCATTCACCATTAAGTAGCTAGTGGATAGCGATATCCCTACAGCCCCCACTAGCGGGTGCATAACGAGAGCCTTGCCCAGCTTCACGATCCTAGAGTCCCTACCGCTAATAACGAAGAGCACCGATACGTCCGTTAACTCCCTTAACCTACCTATGTACAGAATCCTCAAGCCCTTCACGAATGACGAGCACTGATTCGAGACATGTATCGCTAATCTACGCGCATTGCTTTCATCTACGCTAGCACCTCCCGCCCTCATTTCCTTCATGAAGAAGCTCACTACCTCGCTCATCTTAGGCAGCGGATTGTTCTCGTATTGAGAGAGGAAGAGCAGGAGCTCGTACGAAATACTTCCTCCGTACCCCTTAGTCTCTATAGTACTATCCACTCTATCTAGGTACTCGCTAAGAATCTTCTCTAGCGACTCCGTAGTAACGAAGTACTCTGGCTTGCTTAGAACCTCCTTTATGTACCTCCAAAGCTCAAATCTATTCTTCAACTTGTACTCGACAATGTATAGGCCCTCGCCCACGAGCTCGCGAGGTACATCACCTACTCGAGGAAGATACAGCGTGATCGCTACGCCCCTGGGCATTAAGGGGGCTATGCTCCTAACGAAGGGAGGAGCCCGAGGAAGGCTAACGTTCTTAAGCTTGGCGTTGCGGAGTACAGCTATAGCTAGCTGCAACCTTAGCGCAGGGAGATCGAGTTCCGCGGTTAGCTTCATTATGCGTTGCATCGCTAGCTCTCGAATCTTCTCTAGGTAGCGTCGAGCGTTGCTAAGCGTTGTGCCTAGAGCCTTAGAGAGCTCGCGGCATGCCTTAGCGAACACGATGTTCTTAATCTCGTAGATGTGCTGAAGGATTCTAGTTACGCTAAGTAGCGAGCTAACGTCGTTCTTAGCCATGGTCGAGTGCCTCAGCAGTCTCCATACTCATCACTGCGCTAACGGTATTAAGGTGTAGCGATAGACAGCGGTTAGCCGACTTGGTAGAGCAGTACGTATATACCTATCAGCACGAGTAGGATCCCCGAAACTACTGAGAGCTTATCGCTGTTCTCAATGATGAATCTCTGTACCGCCTCGAGCTTAGAGATCGATGCTACTGCTAGGAGTATGGCTATCATCGGCGATACGAATACTAGGTTGTATAGTAGTACTAGCGGAATGAATGACTCTAGCCCTAGGTTTCTAGCAATCGATACGAAGACTACGTAGGGTCCCGCTGAACATGGTAGGAGGGTGAATGTTACGAGTAGTCCTAGGGCGAAGGATAGGGTCGCGGACGTAGCTGCTCTAGGCACGTAGTTGAATACGAAGCCCTTCCCCAAGATCCTACTCTTCCTAGCGAGCCCCGAGGCTATGGTCCAAGCGCCGAACCCTATGGCTATGGCCGCCGCTATCCTCGAGTAGATGGGTACCATCGACAGCGCCTTCAGCAAGCCGAAGCCGAGCGCTACGTAGCCTACGTAGACTGCCGATATGAATGCTAGCCCAACCGCAACTACGTTGCGAAGCGCCGAAGGCTCGCTACGCGTGAAGGAGTAGGCGGAGAGGGCTGCCGCTAGTAGGAGAACTACGTAGAGGTACAGTGCGCACGGGTTTATCGAGTCGCTTAGCGCTAAAGCAATGACTAGGGGTATTACGGAGGTGGTTTCACCTAGCTGCGTACCGATGATATTGGCACCGCTCTTGAGCTTTACGACGCGCCCCTCGAATACGATGCTAGAGCCGCTAGCATTGAATAACTCGGGTGCGACACTCACCGTGAATCGCTTTAGCGCGGTTTCGTTGCTGAACTCGAGGTACTCAATCAAGCTGGTTCCCGCGTAGACGGGCACCCTCAGGCTCGCATTGCTCTTAACTAGCTCGATCCAGAACTTAGGGGAATCCACCTCTCCAACGACCACCGCTTTAACGCAGTTTCCGCATATTACGAGCGTTAGGGGAACTACGGGCGTTAACCCGATGATTCGGTATATCGCTAGCAACCTCTCCCGACACTCATTGCAAACCCTAACGTTGCAGAAGTACACGCTTTTACAGCCAAAGGTTTCGTCGAGTAGCTTGTGCAGAGCGCTGCAGTGCGGGCACGTATCCATGCCGTACATGTACAGCACGACGCTGCCTCTCGACGACGCGTGCAGCGCTACGCTCGTGGCGCACAGCGTGAGCACTATCGTCGCCAGAAGCATTATCGCTAGGCAACGCCTCTGCAAGGAGTCCTACCCCGAGCTAGTTCCCATTGGAAGAGCTTATAGCTGGTATCCACCCCGACTACCTAACGGCTTAGGTACCTCGAAAGGAAATGCGGTGGTTACATGGAGCCTAGGATCAGCATCGTAGTTCCAACGTACTGCGAATCCGAGAACATCCCAAGGCTCTTAAGGGAGCTTATCGAATCCCTTGGGAGGGACTTCGAGATCGTTATCGTCGATGATGATAGCCCCGACAAAACGTGGCTAGTAGCGATCGAGTGCATGGTTAAGATGGGCGTTAGGGGAGTGGTTGTTCGCAGGCTCGGACTTAGGGGGCTCGCTACGGCTGTTGTCGACGGAATGGCTTTCGCGCGAGGCGAGGACATTACCGTAATGGACGCCGACCTCCAACACCCTCCGAGCTACGTCGGGAAGCTCGTTAAGGCGCTAGAGGATAGCGGGTGCGATATAGCGATAGCTAGCAGGTACATACCTGGAGGAGGCGTCGTTGGGTGGAGCGTCGTTAGGAAGGTTATATCCAAGCTCGCTACGCTCATAGCGAAGCTCCTCCTTCCCGAGGCTAGGAGGATAAGCGACCCTATGAGCGGGTTCTTCGCCGTTAAGAGGGAGTTGATTAGCGATAGCAGGAACTCGCTAAAACCCCTTGGCTACAAGATACTCCTAGAGATCATAGCGAAGACGAGGCCTAAGTGCGTAGTAGAGGTTCCATACGTCTTTCGCCCGCGCGCAGCGGGGAAGAGCAAGCTGGGGATTAAGCAAATCGTTTACTTCGTGATACACGTGCTCACACTCAGTGGCTGGAGACCCTTTAAGTTCGCTCTCGTCGGCATAGCGGGAACAGTCGTGAATCTCTCCACGCTGGCACTGCTATCGCTAGCAATCCCAGCGCTGACAACGAGGCTCTTCGTAATAGGTAGCGCGATCGCCATAGAGATCAGCACTCTATTCAACTTCTCCCTGCATGAACGGTGGACCTTTAGGGATCGAAGATCGGGCAAGTTGATTAGTAGGTTGATGCGTTTTCACCTCTCCGTAGCCCCAGCAGTCCTAACGCAGTACGCTGTAGCGAACTTCCTTAGGTACGCACTAAGCGTTGAAGCCCTTCTAGCTCAGTTCATAGGCATAGCCCTCGGATTCCTAGTTAACTACGTACTCAGCGAGCTAAAGGTTTGGAGGGGTAGGAAGCTCAACGTAATCAAGGTTCGTGGATGAATAGCCCTAGGAAAGTGTTTCAACCCTAAACGCTCGTATACTGCTATGAGAGTAAGTAACTAAACATCTGAACATTGCTACATAGCGAAGCGCCTATTCACTTCCGGAGGACTACCGCTCATGGAGGCTCGAAGCTATGGATCAACTAGACGTAGTTAAAACCCTGGGCTTCGCGCTAGCCTCCAAGCAACTTAGGGATGGTATTTACCGAGCCGAAGCCTGTACAAATAATGGGGGTTGCTTCAGGTTCTGGTTCAGGATTTCGAACTCTGAGCTAGCCACGATATACGTTAAGTACGTAAATGGCGATACCGCGATAGAGCTCGAGCCCTTTGAGATACGCTATGCGCTCCTACACCTGCTAGCGCTCGATATAGACAACGTCCATAGGCTGAACTTCGATATTCGGGACGTCGGTTGGTACGCCCCTACGAAAGAGGATCTCGTATTCGCACTACGGTGCTTCAAAGAGATTTCGAGTGCCTCGACATAGCATCACCACTCAATGCCGGCCCAGCATCATCATCCGTGCTCAGTGGGGCGGGAGCCGAAAACTCCGTGTTTTCGGGACCTAATAACCTACGTAAGCTTCTTCCCAGCACTGCGTGGAGCTCTTAACGATATCCACGTGAACTCGCTTAATACTCGGAAAGACGTATCTTCCTTCTCGAACTAGGCTAGCGATGCTAACGTTCATTTCTATCATTGCGAGTAAGCAACTGGTATCCTCTATGCACGGGCAGAAGTACTCCCTAACCAACATCGCTGTCTCGAAGAGCGTTGCAATAAAGCTCTCTAAACCCGTGTCTACGGCGATACACGCAACCTCTATTCCAAAGCTACACAGCTTTTTCAAAAACTCTTCGAGCTCGAGATGCTCTCCCAATAGGTTCTAGTCCCTCCATGTTCTTTCGCGGAATTGACTAATATTCGCACTACTTAATAGCTATCAAGCTTCATCGTCATCGTCTACGCCTCGCATGGGGGGCAAAGGTATATATTCTATCGAATAGCGATTATGCTTGGGAAAGAGGTCTCTTGGAGAGAGTTCCTACAGGTATAAGGTATCTAGATGAAGTGCTTGGAGGAGGGTTTCCTAGGGGCGCATCGATTCTACTAGCCGGGAACCCGGGTGCGGGCAAAACTACGTTTGCAGCAACGTATCTATACAAGGGCGCTACGGAGTTTGGTGAAGCGGGTCTCTACGTTAGTTTCGTCGAGGATAAGAAGAGCTTCCTGGGGTACATGAAGGAGCTCGGAATGGACTTTGAAGCCCTCGAGAAGGACGGGTTGTTCACGTTCATGGGCATTCCGTACGTCGATATTTCTAGGAGCCTCGAAACCATCGTCTTTAGGATCCTACAGCTAGCTAGAGAGAAGAAGGTTAAGAGGGTCGTCATAGATAGCGTATCCGCTATAGCGCAAGCCCTTAAATCGCAGGAAAGGGTACGGGCGTTCCTCCACAATACGTTCATATACGGTTTGAGGAAGGCTGGCGACGTTACAACGATACTCGTTGCAGACCTCCCCTACGGCGCTTCAACGATAGGGCTAGGCGTTGAAGAGTTCGTTGTCGACGGCGTGTTGGTGCTGAAGGTAGAGCGCATTAAGGGGCTCGTACTTAGGTACCTCGAGCTATGGAAGATGCGCGGAGTTGAAGTCGGTAGGTCGATAATACCCTTCACGATAAGCAAGGGAGGGTTCGTGCCGGTGCTATTCTCGAAGTGCTTTAAGTGTCATAGCGGGTTAACGAGCCTAAAACCCTTGACCACGACTCTAAGGAGGATCTTCACGGCGGTTCCGACGGGGGCTACGATACTAATTACTGGGACCCCGGGCTCTGGAAAGAGCGTATTAGCATCCGAGCTCTCGGTGAATACCGCTATCCAAGGGCATAACGTGCTCTACATATCGATAGAGGAGCGCGAGGAAGCCGTTCGAGAGCGCATGTACTACGTTGCTAAGAAGTGCTTCGGCAAGACCACTCCTGAGGTTGTAGAGAATATCCACGTTATATCGATAGACCCGTATCAGTACGAGATAACGGACGTATGCTCGTCGATTATGAATTACGTGGCTAAGCTCGATCCACTACTCATAGTCCTTGACGGAGGTGACGCGCTCGAGCCGCTATCCGATAGCTCGGCCTTTCTATCCATAATACGTAGCTTCGTCGAGGCCATTAGGAACTTCGGTAGGATAGCCGTAGTCACTAAGACGAAGAGGCACCGGAACTTGGATAGGCCTAGGGGTTTCGATGGGCTAGCCGATATCCTCATCGCGACTTCGCATGATTGGCGAAATCCGGAGAGGCGAATCGTTAAAGTCTTAAAGACGCGAATAGGGTTCGTAAAGGAATTCCACGCGGTGATGGGGATTGGTTAGGGGGGTTACTAATCGGGGTAGGCTATGGCGAATAGTTATCGCTAGGTTGCGCAAGAAGGGCTTCTCCTTCGTAATCGAGCCCTTCGCCAGCTACGTAATCAACATCAAGAACCTCGACCCGGGCGAGTGCCTAGAGGGTTCACCATGCGCATTCTACAAGATCGCCATGGAGTACTTCGGGAGCGATCGAGAGGCGGTAAGGTTCTTCCTAGACTACATACTCTCGACCGTAGCCCCGGACAAGTTCTCGCTTAGAATGGAGATCGTTCAGAGCATGGAGGAGTGCGACGATGAAAAAGCTAAGGATTTGATTAGGAGGCTCCTAGAGTCCATCATAACTTGATTTCCGCTATTTCCTTCCACGTCGATGCGTTGAACACCTTTATTGAGTTCGGTGATACCGCGAACACGTTGTTTCCTATCCACACGCTCCTCACTGCATGAGGAGCTTCGAGGATCTTAACCATTGTTAGAGAGTTCCCAGCGTAGCTAATTACCGCGATGCCTACCCCCTTCCACGTTATCGACACCGGCATCATGAACAGCTTTCTCTCGGTCCAGAACGTTATTGCGTGGTAATCGTATAGCGCTAAGCTCCACCCCTTCTCGATAACAAGCTTCGATACCTCCTTAATGTTCCTAAGGTCCGATACGTTGAATAGCTCTATCTTGAGGTTGCCCTTCTCCACCCCTATGCCCAGCAGTATGTCCTTGGATATGGGGTGCAGGTACGTTAAGTACCCTGGTAGCTTAACGAAGCCTACGATCCTAGGCTTAAGCGGATTGCTTAGGTCTATTGCGAATAGCGGGTCGACAGCTCTGTTGGTTACTAGGAATAGCGTTGTGCCTACGAGTCTAGCTCCGTAAACATACTGATTCCTTATTACGGTGGGTATAGATGCTGCGATCCTAAGCTTATCTATGTCTATTACGTACACGCCCACGCTGTTGAGCTCTATCCTTGGGTACACGAAGTACTTGCTTACGGGTGGCGCAACAGTCTTCGGGTAGCTAACGGTTAAGTAGCTAACGCTCGTCGTCATACTACCGTTAACCCACTTGCATATCGTTATCGTTATCCTGCTAGGTCCCGTAGTCGCGGTGTACGTTGGCGGCTTGTACACGACGAACCTGATGCTGTACCTAACCGTCGCGAGTACTAGGTACTTACCGAGCTGATTTATAGCGAATTGCTTGGTTAAAGTTCCCGGCACATCTACGTAACCCTCAACTTCGACGCTAAGACCCTTTACCCTAAGCACGTACACCCTCACGTACGCACCCTCCTTGCCGACAGCCGTCTCTAGGTACTTCACGAAGTCCCTAACCCTATCGTAGTCCTTAGAAACCCAGTTAAGCAACTCGTAGTACGCGCTCATCATCTTGCCTTGCTTAACCAACTCGCTTAGCTTCTTCCTTAGATCGGAGGGCACGATGCTTAGGTACTTCTGAATGAGCTCTGGTATCACCCTCTTGATTCCGAACATGTTGGAGGCTACGTATAGATGGTCGTGGGTCATGTAGACGATGCTAGCCCTGTTTATTAGGTACGCGTAGGCCTTGCCCTTGAGGTTCGTAACGTTTAGCGCTAGTAGCACTAAGTACGTATCTCCGGGGGATAGTACTTGGATATTGCTAGGCTTAGCGATTGTGTTGCCCACTATTGGTAGCGATACCTGGCCTCGCTCTAGGTATGCTGGGCTCTGAGTTAGTATGTAGAGAACGCCGTTCACCATTCTAGACGATAGGTAGTACCCCGAAATCGATACGTTCGCTAGTAGCTCTGGCTTGTAGAGGTTCGTCACATTGTATACTAGTACACGGGTAGCAACCGGCGCGACTACCGCGGGTAACAAGGTGGTAGACCTCTCTATGTGTAGAATCCTTATCGGAGGGCCTCCGCATACGACGACTAACCTACCATTCCATACGTACAGCCCCCTAGCATAGCTACCAACCTTAATCACTGAAGCTAGCCTAAGGTTCTTAGCGTCGACGATGTAGACGTACTTATCCTTGGAGTAGTACACGGCTCGCCCATCGGTCTTCACAATGTCGAGCTCGTCCACACCACTAACCTGTACATTCGTAGTCGAGTAAGGTACTGCGGGCTGCGCTACACTAGCCTTGTACACTAGGGGCGCTACGGTCGTTGCAGTAGCGTAGGTAGTCTCTACTGCCTTAGCTAGCAGAGCGTAAGCGTAGGAGTATGGCGAGGAGGGTACTAGCTGCGCCATCTCGATAACCTTCGTTAGGTTCTGTAGGGATTCAGCTCCGCGCGATGCAAACTCTATTTCTACGCTAGGACGCTGGGGCGCTACGTGCGTTGTCGTAGTGGTAGTGGCTAGACTGGCCGTGTGCGTGATCAACTCGGTCGTGGTGCTGTACACAGTCTTAGTCATCTCCACGGTCTTCGTAACGGTCTTGGTGATGGTCTCGAAAGTCGTTACCGTGGGCGTCACGAACTTAGTTACAGTCGTTGTTACGAGGGTAGGACTCGTTGTCGGAGCTCCTAAGTTTGTTAGTACGACGTAGCCTATGATCGATGCCGCGACGAACGTGACTACGGCTATGGCCGCGAGGAACCTACGATCCATTCCGCCTCACCCAGCCACTCCCTACCTAAGCAAGAAGGAATATAGGGAAAGTGTTGGTATGATCTCGCTAAGCCTCTTTGAACGCATCATAGAATTGATTTCTCAGTGCCGCCTAACTTCATCACCTTTCAGACGTCGGACTCCTCAGCACACCCGCTCCGGAAACCTTCTTACACCCTAAAAGAGTACGTTACGCGGCTACCTAGGGGGAGAGCCTTGACTCAGAACCCTATACTGGATGACAAGGATTGGACCATACTCAAGCTGCTAGCGACGAACGCTAGGATGCCCTATACGGAAATCGCTAAGAAGGTCGGGCTTAGCGACGTAGCTGTGATTAAGAGAGTTCGAAAGCTCGAGAACGCTGGCGTGATAAGGGGGTATACGGTAGTCGTCGACCCGAGCAAGCTAGGTTTTCGAAGCGTATCGATAACGGGAGTTGATGTCGAGCCCGAGCATTTATTCGATGTAGTTTCCAAGCTTCGGGAGCTCGATTGCGTTAAGTACCTAGCGATGACGAGCGGCGACCACTCGCTCATGGCGATCATATGGGCTAGGGACGGCGCCGACATGGCTAGGATCCACGAGGCTATAGCTAAGCTACCCGGCGTAAAGAGGGTTTGCCCAGCCGTCGTGCTAGAGGTGTTTAAGGACGAGAAAGTGTAGCCTAGCTTAAGACCCTTTCAACCGCTTTAGGTTGATCCTAGGGAGCTGTGAAGCTGTTAGGCTACGTGCTGAGCGGCTCGACAACGCGCACTGCATACGCTCAGCTTACTAAGGATGGTGAGGAGCGCGTACGCGAGGGTCAACTAGTGGGGATTAGGAGCGTTCGCGATGATTCAGCGCTTCTCCTAGCTAGGGTGGACAAGCTTCAGTACGAATCCAACGCATTTAGGGTAGGGGATGCATGGGCGCTTGCGCGTAGAGAAGGTGTTGATGTTAGGGAGGTAGCGGAGGTCTTAGGATCCTTCTGCATTGCCGAGCTAACGATCTTAGGTAGAGTTACGAGCCGAGGCCTAGCCGAGGTAACGACCCCTCCAAGGCCTGGCGACGAGGTAGTGGATTTAAGTGGTGTCGACGCTAAGACGCTATTCGGCGTCGATAGGGACTTCGGCATCGTATGGATAGAGAGCTTAGCTGGATACTCTTCGCTGCCCATACCCATAGACGTAGAGGCTCTGACCATGCACTTAGGGGTTTTCGGGGAAACGGGTAGTGGTAAGAGCTATACCGTTGGTTATCTCCTCGAAAAGCTAAGCGAAATCCCGACGCCTAGAGGTCCCCGAGCGCTTCCGGCAATAGTAATTGATGCTAATGGCGATTACCTCGATCTTTACGAGGAGTACCTACGCAGGGGATCCCTAGGCGCGTACGCAAGCGTATTGAGAATGGTGTTCCCAACGTCTAGGTTCGTCAACGAGCCTATGGCTAGGCCCATCACCATGGACCTGGACGAGCTCGAGCCTCGAGAGCTAGCAACCCTAATAATATCGTATAGGTTCGGCACTCCGGAGTCGAGTGAACTTCAGTTACATGCATTAACGAGGATATTGGAGTTCGCGAGAAGCCGCGGGCTTAGCTTCAACACGCTATTCAATAATGACAACTACCTAGAATCGCTAATCGGCGAAGTATCTGAGGAGCTCGAGCTACATACGCAAACTATCAGAGCCGTGCGCTCAGCCATAGCTAAGTTCAAGCACGATGTTGTTACCAAGTACAAGCTCGTATCGCGAAGTCCAACGCTATCCAAAGAATTCATCGATTACATCACCAAGAGACCTACGCTCACAATAATAGACTTTTCACCCGATGGAGCTCCGGGAGTGCCCCTAATAGTCAAGCAGCTAGTCA
>CAZRDH010000072.1:0-2528 GCA_964598805.1 uncultured Desulfurococcaceae archaeon
GTGAGTTGAAGAAGCTTAGGGAAGACTTTAACAAGTTGTTTCAGAAGAGTCTCGAGCACGATAAGCGCTTTGAAGTAATCGAGCGCAAGTTGCTTGAACACGATAAGAGATTCGAGGAAATCAATAAGAGGTTTGAAGTAATTGAACGCAAGTTACTCGAACACGATAAGCGGTTCGAAGAAATTAACAAGAGGTTTGAAGCGATAGAAAGAAAGCTCTTAGAGCATGACAAGAGATTCGAAGAAATCAATAAGAGATTCGAAGCAATTGAGCGTAGGCTCGAGGATTTAACGCATGCCGTTAAGATGCAGGGAGAGGCTTTAAGGGAGCTCGCTGCGCGAATAACTGCGCTTGGTAATAGGTACGGTATCTATACTGATGAGGCCCTTAGAGAGTCCCTGAAGTACGTTATAGAGGATTTACTCAAAGTGTGTAGGGTTGAGAGGTGGGTTTACTATGATTCCGAGGGGTTGGTGTATGGGCATCCGAGCGTTGTCGAGGTCGATGTCCTTATCCACGATGATCAGCATATCCTGGTGGAGTTCAAGGCTAGCGTTGATAAGGGGGATGTTGCTGAGCTGTATCGCGTAGGTAAGCTCTACGAGAGGGTTACGGGGAAGAAGCCTAGGCTCCTCATGGTGTCGCCCGCTGTGAGGAAAAGGGCTAAGGAGCTAGCTGAAAAGCTCGGTATCGAGGTAAAGGGTGTTGTTAGCGAGATCTAGTTCTTTAGGCTAGTGCTTTATGCGCTATCCTCTCGAACCTACGCCAGTATATCGCTACGACCGTGATCAAGAGCGCTATGGATAGTAGTGCTAGTCTTAGTAGCTCGCTCGAGATTACCGATAGTGGCTGGTGCCACACTAGCTCCTTCTTAGCTATGTCGAAGGGTAGGCTTAGCGGTGACCAATCAGCTACTACCTGCATGGGCTTAGGCAGCATCTCCTTTGGGGGCCACCAAATCCCCGTCGTGAATACCAGTACGAGCGATATCACTACGGCTATGCCGCTAGCGCCCCTAGGCTCACGAACGGCAGCCGCTATGAGTAGCCCCGCAAGGTAGGCATTGATTAGCCCTGTCACGATGCTCGCTACGGCTATCCACGTACTTAGCTCTCTAGGGTCGAGCGGGAGCTTAGCGCCAAGCGGAATCCCTAGGGCTACGGCTAGGGCGCAGGCGATGCTCGTGATCATGGTCGAGGATACGAGGTCTGCTAGAGCTATCGTGGTGAACCTCGTGGGGCTAGAGAGTATCCTCCGCAGTAAGTCGCCATCTCTTCTATACGCGAATAGCCCGGCACCGCTAGTCATCGCGCTGAGTATCGCGGCGTAGCCCATGGTTCCAACGATGTATACTCCTAGTACCTGTCCTCTACTCCACTTAGCCTCGGGAGCGACCCTCTTAATCAACGGTATTATTGGGTATGCAGCCCCGAAGAGCTTCGGAATGGCCTTGGGCCCCAAGCACTTCGCTAAGTCCTTCGATATGCCTAGCAACCTCTCTATGCTTACCCTAACCATAAGCTCCTCGAGCTGGCTCATGGTGACCCCGCTGTATAGGTACGACGTGGATGGGTTCGCGGACTTCACGAATATCGTTACGTATGCGCTCAAACCCTCGCTAAATACCTTATCGGCCTCGCACTGAGGGACTACCACTACGTCGTATCCCTCTAACCTAATTAGGTTGCGAGCCGTGTCGTTGCATGGATAGCAGCACGAGCTTACGTGGATTAGCTTAACCGTGTTGCTAGAGGAGTTCGCTAGAGACTTGAGGAGCATGCTTGCTAGACTCGATGATCCGGGGGTCTCTAGTACGGCGATAGATATCGTGAATCCGTGTTGCGGGGGAACGAATACGAAAGCCGTTAGCAGTATCCATAGCATTGGCCATGCGAGTACCCAGAACACTACGCTCTTTAACCTCATTGTGGTGCGGAACTCTATCCAGGCTAGGCTGAGCACTCTCATCGCTATCACCCAAGCCTAGAGCCCGTAACCTCAACGAATAGATCGTCGATCGAAGGCTCCCTTATCCTAACCTCTACAACCCTCGCTCGATGCTTAGATGCAGCGCTTTCAACCCTATCTATGCACTCGTCAACGTCTACGCACTTGAGCCTAACGAGCCCCTCGACGTACTCACCCCCAACCTCCTTCGCGACTAGCTCTCCCAGCCCTTCGACAACGACCTCGACGATCCTAGACCCCTTAAAGACCCTAGCCTTAGCCTCGCTAGGCGTCGAATCGAGCACCACCCTCCCCCGGTGCATAACCACGATTCTATCGGCATGCTCAGCATCGCTACCTATGTGCGTAGAGAACACGATTAGCTTGCCACTAGCTACGAGCTTCCTAAGCAAGTCTATTAGCGATCTACGCGCGCCGGGGTCCAAGCCCGAAGTAGGTTCGTCTAGCACTAGCACCGGAGGGTCGTGGAGTAGGGATAGGGCTATCGAGAGCTTCTTCCTTTCCCCACCCGATAGCTTTCGGACGAGCCTATTCCTCAAGCCCCATAGGCCGAGCTCTTC
>CAZRDH010000073.1:0-10637 GCA_964598805.1 uncultured Desulfurococcaceae archaeon
TTCACCATGGTCTACGTACCCGTGCTCGCAGCGAGCAACCTAGCGTTTAGCGCGAACCGACAGCTCCTAGCATCCATAGCCCTAGGCGTAGCCTCCTGCATAAGCGGAATCACGGCGAGCTACGCCCTCGACCTACCCATAGGCACATCCATAGCCTTAACAGCATCAACGCTAACAGCCGCAGCCATGGCCATAGCCACGCTGAGGAGCAGAGCGTTGAAGAGGAGGGCTGTTGACGAATACGCGGAGACCGAGCCCTAGACCCAAAACCCCGAAGCGGTTTAGCGAAGCCATTCACTCGTTTATAAACGCGTATCGCTGTCGCGAACAGGTAGCTTCCGCACCCCTTCCAAACTCATTCATTAGCTTTACCCCTACTCCCAATTCCATTCATTTAATTCCTACAGAGTGGAGGAAGTTTAGGGAATCGCTCGTTATCGGAGTAGCCGTAGCATTAACATCGCATATGATTCGAGCGAGGTATAGGAGAGTAGATGGGGATTGAGCGCCTCTGGGAAGAGATTGCGAGGAGGGGTCCCCCGGGATCCACTTGACATACCGCTGATAAGCATGATCATAGGCGTGGTAACCGCGGTTACTCGGTATACTCTACCTCATAGGCGTACTACACCGACAAACCCTGGGGATCTCAGTTTCTTTACATTGTGTTTGAAAGGTTCTTTGGGTGCTAACGAGCGTGTTTCTCTGGGTGACGAGTCGTCGGCGCAGCTGATTGGTGATGATATATCGCCGCTTGCTGACTAGCTCCTTACCGTTAGCCGCGGTGGGTAGCTTGGGGGCATTACGTAGAGTGTTGCTCCTCGGGACTCTACGACTATGTAGTACCCCCTCATGATGGTGGTGCTAGGGGCTCTCGGGGTGAAGGCTATGCATATGGTGCTCGGCTTGGTTGGGGATATCGATACCTCGAACGTGTTCATCGCTACGACGCTACTGGTTGGCGAGTCCTCGACGATCTTGATCGTTACGGGCCCGCTCCACGGTTTTGAAGACGCTATTTCGACGCATCCCGAGACTTCCTCGCCCACTTTAGCCACGGTGATTCTCTCGCCGTTTGCGCTCCACCAAGCTTCTACCACCCTTATCGGGATGCCTATCTCCGTGCTCGTAGCTGTTTTGGGTGGCGTTAGGTATACGCGTAGCCTAGGTGGGTAGAGGGGAGGCATTTCGTAGATCTTCGTCCCGTTTACGTACACAGCGATGTAGTACCCCCTAAGCGAGGAGCTTGATGGGTAGGGTGGGCTCCACGAGAGGTTGAGTACGTAGGTCCCCGGGAACTTAACTACGTAGCTCTTAGACGCAACCGCTATCCCCGCCCCGAAGGCAACGTCCTCGAACACCTTGAGCTCCACGACGGCTGAGCACCTATCGCTCGAGTAGAGCGTTGCCCACCCAACGACTTTCTGCCCAACGACGGCTACGCTAGGCCTAAACCCGGTCGCAACCACCTTGATGTAGCACGGGCTAACCCTGATCATGGACCCGACGTCTAGCCCCTTCCTCAAGGGGATGGGGTTGGGTAGGAATAGGAGCTTCGTCTCAATCACTTCCTCGCCCTTTAGCTCTACGAAAGCCCTAGAGCCCCGAATCCCCATGGGCAGCAGCACCTTGACGAGCTCTTCGTGCCCCGGAGCTACGCGCACGTCCCTAGCGATGCTCGCTACCGCCGTGCCGTTAACGTAGATAATCGCTCTCACCTTAATCGATGCGTCTAGGATGGTAGGGTTGGAGACCCCGATCATTAGGATCGTGCTGCTATTCCCCTTGGGAACGAGCTCGAGGACCCTAATCGAGATAGCGTCGATGCTAGCGATCGAGGCTAGTAGGGGTAGCAACGCTACGAAGATGGTTGCGAGGGCTATCGCCGCGAGCGCGATTACTAGCCTCCTAGGCATGCCTAGCGCCTAAGGGTAGAGGCGCGCGAGGGATTCAAAAACGCGCTACTCCTTTATGTACGGCTTGCCTAGGGCTCGAGGCATAGCCATCCTAGCCTTCCTAGCTACCACGGCTAGGACCCCCACCGTCGCTAGGTAGGGAATGGTCTTCACTAGGTAGGCGTACCTAGCGAACCCCATCGCCATCTGCAGTACGTAGGGTATCGCGTTGAAGAAGCCGAAGATGTACGCGCCGAGGATCGCTAGCAGTGGGTTCCAGTTGCTGAAAGCGACGTTGGCTAGCGCTATGAAGCCCATGCCCGAGGTTATGTCCTTAGTGAACTGCCCTATCCACCCAATGACTAGGAAGGCCCCGGCGTACCCCATTAGCGCTGCTCCTAGGAGCGTGGATAGGAACCTAACTCTATGCACGTTGATCCCCATGGCCTCGGCGGCCCTAGGATCCTCTCCGCAAGCCCTTATCCTAAGCCCGATCCCCGTCTTGCTGAGTAGGTACCAGGCCCCCACGGCTATCGCTATGGTGGGGAGGGTTAGTATCGATACGCTGCTCTCCCCAACCCTATAGCTCGGAACCGTTGGTACGGAGGGGGAAGCTCCGTAGCTATGCCACGTCATTACCAAGCCCATTACGCACAGGCCGTAGGCGAGCATGTTTATGCCTATGCCGCTGATTATCTGGTCGCCGTTGATGTACACGCTTATGAATCCGTGGAGAGCCCCGACGGCTACGCCGCACGCGATTCCCGCGGCTAGCCCTATCCAAGGGGATCCGCTTAGGAAGGTAGCTAGCGTGGCTACGAAGGCTGATAGGAGCATTATCCCCTCGATCCCTATGTTCACGATGCCCGCCCTCTCGTTGATTATCTCCCCAACGCTAGCTACGAGCAGGGGGGTCATGGGGGTTAGCGCGTCTATGAATAGGGTTAGGGGGCTAACCATGGGCTTTCACCAGCCTCCAGCTCCTCACGTAGTGAGCAATCAACCTGAATGCGTAGGGGGCCGCGAGGGCTACGAGCATAGCCCCGGTGACTACCTGCGATAGCTCGGAGGGGGCTCCGAAGAGGAGTTCTAGCCTCGTGCTCCCGAGGCTAACCCACGAGATGAAGAAGGCTGAGAGGGGTACGGCTATGGGGATGTTCCTAGCTAGGAGCGCTACGCCTATACCCGTGAACCCGACTCCGTAGAGGCTAGACATCGTGTCGTCTATGTAGTAAACGATTCCCTGCACTATCAGCGCTCCGCCGAGCCCGGCGTAGGCTCCCGCTAGGATCATCGAGTAGAGCGATGCCTTCCTCGGATCCAGCCCAGCGTAGGTAGCGGTCTTGGGCGAGAAGCCGCTTACCCTAATGCTGTACCCCAGCCTAGTCCTGTAAACGATGTAGTTAGCCACTATAGCCGCCCCCACGGCTATGAGCACGTCGCCCGGTACACCCATTGGGCTCCCTATCCTAGCCGAAGGGGGTATGCTAACGGATCTATACCCAGCCTGCGGGCTAGGGATAACCTGCGTAACGACGTAGAGGACTACGAAGTAGAGAGTCCAGTTGAGCATTATGGAGGTAACCACCTCGTTAATCCCCATCCACAGCCTTAGGAAGGCTATGAGCGCCGCCAACCCGGCTCCAGCAATCATACCGCTCGCTATCCCCAGCACGGGGTTGCCGGTTAGGTAGGCGATTACTAGCGAGGTTAGGGCCCCTAGGTAGAGCTGGCCCTCGCTACCGATGTTGAAGAGCCCGGCTAGGGCCGGTATGGCGAAGGCTATGGCGGTGCACATGAGGGGAGCGGCGTTCGATAGGATGAACCCAGCGTTGCTAGCTAAGTACCTCGGATCGAAAACCGCTGCTAAGCAAGCGCGAGGGTCGTACCCGAAGAGCGCTAGGACTAGGGCCGCCACCCCTATCCCAACGGCTATGGAGGCCCCGACCTCGATTAAGGGGAGGAACCTCTCTACCCTAGGCAATGGCTCCACCCATGAGCAGGCCGAGCTCTTCAACCGTGTACTCCTCCGGCTTCTTCACGGCCACGATCCTCCCCCCGCTCATCACCGCTACCCTCGTGCTCAACTGCATAACCTCCTCTAGATCCGAAGAGACTAGGAGTACGGCTCCGCCGCTCTCGGCGAAGGAGACGATGGTCTTCCTAACGTACTCCGTGGCCGCTACGTCGAGCCCGTGCGTAGGCTCCGCAACTATCAGAACGCGCGGCTTCTTCGCTAGCTCGCGCCCGACCATGAGCTTCTGCTGGTTGCCCCCGCTAAGGTACCTAACGCTAGTCGTTAGCGACGGGGTTACGACGGCGAAGGACTTGACTACCTCGCTAGCGATCTCTAGAACCCTCTTCAGCGCTATGATGCCGTTCCTAGACACCTCCCTAACCCTAGTCAACACGCTGTTCTCCGCAACGCTCATGTCCAGCACCAACCCTATCTCCCTCGACTCCGGCACGTAGGCTAGCCCCATCCTGTACCTCTCTTCAGCGCTAGCCTTAGTCACGTCCACGCCGTTTAGGAGGATAATCCCCTTCTCAACGGGCCTAACCCCCGCTATAGCCTCGAGAAGCTCTCGCTGACCATTCCCCTGAACCCCCGCTATCCCGAGGATCTCCCCCTTCCTAACCTCTAGGGAAACGCCTTTAACCGCCATAACCCCCCTATCGTCGCGAACCCACAGGTCCTTAACTACGAGAACGGGCTCGCCAGCCTCCCTAGAAACCCTCCTAACCCTCATCAACACCTCGCGCCCAACCATCATCCTCGCGAGGTCTACCTCGCTAACCTCGCTCGTCCTAGCCGTGCCAACGACCCTACCCCTCCTAAGGACCGTAACCCTATCCGTAACCTCCTTAACCTCCCTAAGCTTGTGCGTTATGAAGACTATGGTTATGCCCATGTCCCGGAGCTTCCTAAGCGTAGCGAATAAGGCCTTTACCTCGAGGGGGCTTAGGACCGAGGTAGGCTCGTCCAGTATCAGTATCCTAGCCCTCCTCATCAACGCCTTGAGTATCTCGACCCTCTGCTGGAGCCCGACGGGTAGGTTCTCGACCCTAGCGTCTAGGGGTACCCTAAGCCCGGTCCTCTCCATAACCTCCTCGGCGAGGCTCTTGGCATCGCTTAGCGAAGCCCCTTTCTCGACGCTGGATAGGGCTAGGAAGAGGTTCTCGAGGACGGTCATGGTGGGGACTAGGGTGAACCTCTGGTAAACCATCGCTATGCCCATCCTCATAGCGTCCCAAGGGCCTCGGAACTTCACGCGCTTGCCGAAGACCTCGATGGTTCCCGAGGTAGGCCTTATCTCGCCGTATATGATCCTCATCAACGTGGTTTTCCCAGCCCCGTTCTCGCCTAGAACCCCGTGTATCTCCCCCTCCTCGATCTCTAGCGATACCCCGCGGAGCGCTACGGTTCCATCGGGGTAGACCTTCCAGAGGTCCCTAACCGCTATCGCGGGCTTCCCCATGGCTATGGTCCTCGAGGCTCAGTGGGGTAGGGGGATCTAAAAGGCGTAATGGATCGGGAAAAAGCCCTTTGAAAAAGCTTATCCGGGGGTTGGGCAGCCCTCCTCTAGCTGCTTGAAGTCGCTTAGCTTGAATACCTGTAGCGCTGCGGTTAGGTTGCCGTTCTCTAGCTGCTTAACTATGTACTCGTACTGGCTATGGTTCTTCGGGTTGATGAACGCTATCTGCCCGCTGATGATCGCCTTCTCTAGGTTGTGCACGACGCACCAAGCCCACTTAGAGATGTACTCCTCCCTAACCTTCTTCACGATCTCTACGACCTTCTCCGGCGTCAAGCCCTTGGGTAGCTTGTGGTACTTGTAGGCTAGCTCGGCGAACCACTCAACGCCCTTTAGGTCCCATATCCCGACGGCGCCCTCCTTAAGCCCCAGCCTATAGATGCCGGGCTTCCACTGCCCGGTAACCACCATCTTTATAGCGTCGTAGACAGCTACGTCGACCCTCTTGGCTCCGCTCAGCGGTATGTACCACGGGGCGTACCACTCCTGGCTAGCGTCCTCGCCTATCGCGAAAGCCTTGCCGTACCCCTTCTTGTTCCAGTCTATCACTGCGTTTAGCACGCCTATTCCGGTAGCCCCAGCTAGCTGGTATATCACTAAGGCTCCTTGCTGAAGCATTTTCCACGCCGCGGTGTACCCAGCCTTGGGGTCGGTGAAGGTCCCGGTGTAGACCCATAGGACCTTGACTGGTATGCCCGTGAGCTTCTGGTAGAGCTTCGCTCCCCACAGGTAGCCTATGTGGAACCTCCAGAGCGGGGGTATGTCCATGCCCATGACGGTGCCTATGATTATCGGCCCGCTCTTGTGCTCCTTAACCATTATCTCGTGGGCTAGCTCAGCCGCTAGGAACCCTATCAACGCACCGGTTTGCTGCTCCCTAAACAGTAGGTCGACTTCGTTAGGCCTAACCTTACCCGTAGTCGCGTCTATTAGAGCGAACTTCTGGTTCGGGAACTTATCCGCAACCTGGTTAAGGGGCGTGGTCCACAGGAAGCCGACGAGTATTATCAAGTCGTACTGCCCGCTCTTAGCGTACTGCTCTAGGAACGGCACCATCGCCGCTACCGAGGGAGGCTTATTGAACTGAACCGTTATGTTGAAGTCCTTAGCAGCGCGCTCGGCTCCCAGCCAAGCCATGTCGTTGAAGCTCAGGTCTCCCCTACCACCCACGTCGAATAGCACGAGGACCTTGATCTTCTTGTGGGGTCTAGCCGTAGTCGTGAGCGTAACGCTCTTCGTAGCGGTGGTCGTGACCGTGGTGGTGGCTATAGAGGTCGTGGTAACGGTCTTCGTAACGGTCCTTACCGCAGCGGGGGCCTGCACGATCTGGGTAACGATCTTGCTAACCGTGATCGTCTGGGTCCTACCCGCCGAGAAGCTTATGGCCGCGGCAGCGATGCCTATGGCTATGATCCCGATGATTATCGCGGCTATGGATATAGACGCTTCGCGGGAAACCATCTCAATACCCCTTGCATAAGCTGTGGAGATGCTGGGTTATAAGCTCGGTGCTGGGATTACCAGCGATACGCTCAGCCATGTAAAAAACCTTGTTCGAGTTGAGCTAGACCTCAGTCCTCAGCCTCGGGTTGAACATTTCGTCTACGGCGTAGGAGAACATGAATAGCCCTAGCTGAAGCCCTATAACCGCTAGCACCACGGTTACGACGGTATCGTAGTCGGCGTTGTTCCAAGCCATGTACAGCATTAGCCCCCAGTTGGTGGCGGCGAACGGCAGTATGGCTAGGAAGTAGAGGGCGATACAGGAGTAGACGGCTCCTATGGTAGCGAATATGAAGTTCACGGCTATGAAGCTAGCTAGGTTGGGCATGATCTCGTTGAATATTATGTGCCACGTAGGCATTCCCAGCGCCTTAGCGGCCTCGACGAACTCCCTGTTCTTTAGCGCAAGCACTTGGCTCCTAACGCTCCTAGCTAATCCCGTCCACGCGTTTACGCTTAGGATCGCTCCGACTACGAAGGGGTTGTTAGCGTAGCTCTTCAGTATCTGAGCTAAGACGATGAGTAGGGGTAGCCCGGGTATGGTCATCAACACGTCGGTTATCGCCATGAGCGCAGCATCTACCCTCCCACCCTTGAACCCAGCCACCATCCCGACGACTATGCCCACGATAGTGGTTATGAACCCGGCTATGAACGCTATCTCTAGTACGGATCTAGAGCCGTAGACTATCTTAGCCCACCTATCAGCGCCGTAGTAATCGCAGCCAAGGGGGTGCTCAAAGGATGGAGGCCACTTGAGTAGCTGGGGCTTGAGCTCCATGGGGCACTGGAAGTTCTGGGGAGGGGGAACTACTAGGGGCCCGACCGTCGCCATGAGTATGTAGCCTACGAGCAGTATGAATCCGAATAGAGCCTTCTTATCCCTAGCGATTATCTTTAGCGGCACTACTACCCACTCGTGGAGCCACCACCTTAGCTGCTCCCTAACGATCTGCGACTTCGTTAAGCTCATGCGGGGCCACCCCTACGCACCCTCGGGTCTAGGAGGCCGTAAGCGAGATCTGCAACGAATAGGGATACTATCACCGCGATGATTATGATGTCGAAGCCTCCCATCATCATGTATATGTCGTCGTTCATCACCGCTTGGTATAGGTACCAACCCATTCCCTGGTAGTTAAATATCTTTTCTATTATTACTGAGCCGCCGAACATGAACCCTATGTTTATCATTAGTAGCGTGAATATGGGTAGAATCGCGTTCTTCCCTATGTACACCGTGGTTATCCTAGAGCTCGGTAAGCCCCTAGCCTTCGCGTAGGTTATGAAGTCCTCGCCTAGAACGCTCACCGTGCTCCCCCTCATGACCAAGGCCCACCAACCCACGCTGGTTATGACCCACGAGAGTATCGGTAGCGTTGCGTGCCAAAGCACGTCCGCTATGTAGCCGAGGATATCGCCGTGCTGAAGAGCCATCAACCCCTGGGGATCGTAGGTTCCGCCCGTTGGGAACAAGCCTAGCTGGAACGCTAGGTAGATCAGTAGGAGGAGCGCGATTACGTAGTTGGGTATGGATCTAAGAACTGAGAACAGCACTATTAACGCGCTATCGAGAGTCGATCCGTGGACGTAGGCCATCGCCATGCCTATCAGTATCCCAACGCTGAAGCTAATCAGCAATGCGGTACCAACAACCAACACGGTCCACGGAATTGCTGCGGCGAGGACCTTGACTACCGGCACGCCCGTAGCCACGGTTATCGATAGCCCTAGCTTACCCTGGAAGAAGTTGATCATGTAGTGGAAGTACTGAACTACTGGGTTCCCCTTAGGGATGAAGGGCGCAGCCGCCTTCGCTATGGAGTAGGCTTCGGACCACGGTATGTGGTACTGGTAAACCATTTGCGATGCGAGAGCCCGTATAGGGTCGATGGGCTCGGCTTCGGCTATGAAGAAAGTTATCGTTATCGCCGCTAGGATCGTTCCGAAGGAAATTAGGGCGCGCCTAACTAGCCAGTGCATGTATGCGCACCTACGTGACTCCCTACGAGTTTAAGGGTTTGAAGGAAGAAAAACGTAGTTGTTTAAAACGGGTTTTATTCGGGGCGAGGGAATACCGCTACTTCTTAGCCGCCTTAATGCTGAAGCCCGCTGCTACCCAAGCACCTATCAACGCTATTATCGCTACCGCTAGTATTCCGTAGAGTAGACCTGTTGGCATAGCTACTTTAACGGGCGCTGCTACCGACTTGGTCACGGTGATGGTTACCGGCGATACGCTAGTCTTCGTAACCACCACCGGCTTGGTCACGGTTACGGTAACTACCTTGACTCCCGGTGGCGCTGACACGGTAGCAGTCACGGTAGTTACAGCGGTCTTGGTCACGGCGGTGGTCTTGGTTATGGCGGTAGTCGTGGTGACGGTGACGGCCGTGGTCTTAGTCACGGTGGTAGGCACGATGGCTATGGCTGGGCTCGGTAGGCTACAGATCTTTGGTAGCGGTGGTACGCTTATGCCCCAGTAGCTCGGGTTAGGCCTTACGTAGCCTAGCTTGATCATTAGGGCTAAGGCCTCTAGGTGACCGCCACCAGCGTTCTGGTACAGGTTGTAGTAGTTGTACTGCACGGTCCAGTCGGGCCATAGGAAGTGCTGTATGTTGAGGTATATCAGTAGGTGCTTATCGGCTAGGGCTAGCTCCGGTAGGTAGTAGTTCACGGCGTAGGCTAGCTCCTCGGCAATCTCGTGCTGCTTAGCTGGATCCATGGTGCTAGCTAGCTCGTGCACTAGCTCAGTTACATTCACCTTCTTCTTGAAGTACGGTAGGTAGACTACCGTTGGGAAGTTGGGTCCCTGCACGACCTTTCTAGACACTCCGTTGACCTCTATCCAGGTTCTCTCCATAGCTGCGTATGGGTAGACCATCCACGCTCCGTAGAAGTCTAGCGCTAGGTCGTAGTGACCACCTAGGTACCACGAGTTGCTCCAGTAAGCGGGGGCTGGCGGCGTTCTGAGCTCTACCTGTATACCGAAGTTCTTTAGCTCTTGAGCGACCTCGGTAGCCATGGCGACCCAGTCAGTCCAGCCGCCGGGGGCGATGAGGACTAGCTTAAATGGCTTGCCGTCGGGCGTGTACCACACGCCGTTAACCTTCTTGAAGCCTAGGCTCTCGAGTATCTCGGCAGCCTTCTTCGGATCGTACTTGTATGGGTTGAGTACGCCCTTCTCGATTAGCGGCTTAAGCCATAGATCCTCCTGTAGCTTTATCAAGTTGGTTGGGTACGGGCTCGGGTCGTACATTCCCACGCCTCCAGCCAAGGCTACCTTAGTCCTGTTGATGGCTAGGGCGATGGCTACCCTAACCAACCTGTTGGCTAGCCACTTGTTCCTGAAGTTGAATACTAGGGCGCAACCGCTTAGGTCGTAGATCTTGACTATTCTAGCGAAGCTACTGTGCTGTAGCCACTCGTATAGGCTGGGTGGCATCATGAAGATGTCGAAGTCTAGCTTACCGGCCTTGTAGTACTGCCAGCCTACCTGGTTGCTAGTGATCTTGGGCATCACGATCTCATCGATGTAGATGTTCTTGGCGTTCCAGTACTTATCGAACTTCACTAGGATAACCTCGCTGCTGGTTATGACCTTCAGCTTGAATGGGCCGGTACCGACTAGGGTCTTGGGCTGGAACTGTAGCAAGTCCTTGAGGATGCTCTGTAGCTGGGACTTGCTAGTAGCCTTAGCGAT
>CAZRDH010000074.1:0-30634 GCA_964598805.1 uncultured Desulfurococcaceae archaeon
GCCGCTAGCGTTCATTACTGGATGCCTAAGCCTTAGCCCGCAGAGGTTCACCTCGAGGATAACCATTGCTGTCCCACCCTAATCGGTTTACCGCAACACGTTTCGAAGAACTCGCCCTCAAGATAAACGATTCTACCCCTACACAGAGTTGCAACCACGCATCCCATCAGCTTAGCGCCAGCGTAAGGGCTAACCTTGGACTTCGATACGAACTCCTCGGGCTTTACGACGACCTCCTTATCCATGCGAATTAGGGTGTAGCTAGCTACGCAACCACGATCGATACAACCCCAGCGATCGATCCCTAGCACCCTAGCGGGGCCCGTACTCCACAGCCTAACCACGTCGTCTAGCATCAACACTCCGCGATTAACGAGGTTTAGCGTTAGCGCTATCGCAATCTCGTTAGACGCTATACCTGAAGGGCACTCGTTGAAATCCATACACTTCTCCTCCACTGTATGAGGAGCGTGATCCGTACTAAACGCATCGACTAAGTGCAGGTTGCGAGCCAGTTCCGTAACCACCTCCGGAGGTCTAAGGGGAGGGTTAACCTTAGCTAAGCACCCAAGCCTCGCTTCGTCAACGCTACTCAACAGAATATAGTGGGGGCATGTATCGACCGTGAACCCCGCTTTCTTTGCTAGGTTTAGCGTAGCAACGTTCGTTACGTGGGTAACGTGTACTCGAACCCCTTCAGTTCCTAGAGATGTTACGTAGTTGACTGCAGCGAGCTCTGCATCTATTGGTCTACAAATCCAGCGCTCACCAGCCTCACACCCCTCGCGTATTAGCTTCGGGTGCTCGGCGTGCACTACTAGCAAGCTTCCAAGTTTTCTCAACACATCCAGGTGATCGCGATTAAGGAGCTCGAGATCCTTAGGATAGATCTTGACTCCTGCAACCCCCTCGAGCTTTAGCATCTCGACTAACTCTCTCGGATTTGAGAGCCCAACGAATAGACCGTAGTCCACAACGCACTTACTTAAGCGCTCGAGCTTCTCCTTAGCGATAGCAACGCTGCGAACCTCGGGCTTGGTATTCGGCATGTCGAGAACAGCCGTGAACCCACCCTTAGCCGCGGCTAGGCTACCACTAACCTCATCCTCCTTGTACTCGAGTTCCAGACCCCTCAAATGCTCGTGGATGTCTATGGCACCGGGAATAGCTATGCCAACCCGAGAGAGGTCTACATGACTATCAACGCCCGAAACCCTTTCGAACCCCATTCTCCTATCGATAACCACCCCATCCTCGATAACCAGCGTAACGTCGATTAACCCCATCGATTGGTGGAAGTACCTTAGCCACAAGCTCCTAACCCTCGGATAGCTCAAGGTGCTTCACCACGTCTCTGCATGCGAACACGGGTCCATCAACGCACAGTAGCTTGGGTAAGGGGCGTACGCAGCACGAACCACACAAACCTAGCCCACACTTAACCATGGTCTCGAGGGATACGTAGGTTTCAGCGCCAATTTCATCAAACATGCCGCAGAAAGCCCTTAGCATTTGCCTAGGCCCTACCGCTACAATCTTATCGTAGCGATTCCTCTTAGCTAGCTCGAGCGCGAGGTCTAGTACCGTGCCTCGGAACCCTATCTTCCCATCCTCGCTAGCTAGATACACCCTAGCAGCGGCATCTATACCCAAATCCCTTGGATCACAAAGCTCGTCCCCACTCCTTGCGCCCCACGCAATATCTACCGAGCAGCCTACGCGAAGGCAGTAATCCGCGAGTAGCGGTATCGGGGCTATGCCTACGCCTCCTGCAACGGCTAGGACTCGTTCCCCCGCGCGAGGCTCGAACCCCTTTCCTAAGGGGGCCTTTAGCCCAACGAAGCTACCTGGAGGTAGGTTTGCTAGTGCCCTAGTTCCTTCTCCCCTAATCCTGAACACGAAGTACAGCTTACTGCCATCCACCTTGGATATCGATAGCGGTATCTCGTCGACTCTAGGTACCCAAACCATAGCAAAGGTGAAGGGCTTAGCCTTGATCTCCTCGAAAGCCTCTAGCTCGATTCGCCACAGCGTAGCGCTAACCTTCTTCACGCTAATGACCTTAGCGCTTAGCAAAGTCGTTCCCTAGCATCTCCACGATATCCCTCTCCCCTAACATCGTTCCACAGTACTCGCACTGAAGTACTAGCGGCTCGCGAGATACCAACCTGAATCTCGTGACCACGGGCTCACGCTCCTTGTTAGTAATGCACGTTGGGTTCGGGCACTTGAGCAACCCAACCACGACGTTCGGCACCTCGACGCGCCTCTTCTCCACGACCTTAAAGTCCTTGATTATGTTTATGGTCGCCGTAGGGGCTATCAACGCTATTACGCTAACTTCCTCCGGTTTAAGCATCTTGCCCTCTATCTTAACGATGTCCTTCTTACCCAGCTTCCGGCTCTCAACATTCATGAGCACAGCCGTTCTAAACCCCTCCACGCCTCTTATGCCTAGCACCCTCAACACCTTTAGCGCTCTACCTGCTGGTATGTGGTCTATCACCGTTCCACAGCGTATCTTCGATACGGTTAGGGTCGCTTCGGGGGGAACAGTCATAGTTTCAACCCAAGCTTGCCCTCTAGATCGGCACCTAGGACTAGGGATAATAACGCCATTCTAACGGGTACACCGTTCGCTGCCTGCACGAAGTACGCAGCGTACTTAGATTCATCAACTTCGTGAGCTACTTCGTCTACCTTAGGTAGTGGGTGTAACACCTTTAGATGGTCTTTACCCTTCTTAAGCAGGTTGAGCGTTATCCGGTAAGCACCTTTAACCTTCTCGTACTCCATGGGATCGGGAAACCTCTCCTTCTGAATCCTCGTAACGTACATAACGTCGATTTCCTCGATTACTTGGTCTACGCTATCAACTTCCTCGAATGGGACTCCGCGCTTCCTAAGGTACTCAATGACCTCGGGCCTCGCCTTGAGCAGGGGCGGAGATACGAGGAATATCTTCCGTGGTTCGAACAGCGTCAAGGCATAGATGAATGAGGTGGCAGCCCTTCCATACCTAAGGTCCCCGACTACGGCGTACGTTAAGCCGTCTATCCTACCGAATAAGCTTCGAACAGTGTACAAATCGAGCATAGCTTGCGTGGGGTGGTGCTGCTTACCGTCACCCGCGTTAATGACGGGGTTCTCGGCTATCTCCGCAGCGAACTTAGCTGCACCCTCGAACCTATGCCTAATCACTATCACGTCAGCGTAGCTGTCCAGCATCCTAATGGTGTCCGCGAGGTTCTCGCCTTTAGCGATGCTAGTTGCTTCGACAGCGCTAAACCCTATTACGTTAGCGCCTAGCCTCTTAGCAGCAGTCTCGAAGCTTAGCCTAGTTCTCGTCGAGGGCTCGAAGAACGCTAGCGCTACAACCTTATCGCTTAGCAAATCGATCTTACTTCGCCTAAACTTCTGCATAGCGTCGGCAACGCGAAAGAGGAGCTCTAAATCACTTCTCGAGAAATCGAGAATCGAGATAACATCCTTCCCAAGGAAGGGATTGCGCATATCCCTGCCCGCAACCACATTGTGAGGGGGTCTATAAACGCGTTTTGCCATAGTCCCTGACTACGATTGCGAGGAGGTCACCCGCAGCAACTTCCCTACCCCGCGATACGTAGACGAGTACCCCGTCCCGTGGAGACATGATCTTCTCGTCGTCTACGAACCCTATCTCCTCTCCCTCAACAACTTCCTCGCCTACCCGCTTAGACGGAACGAATATCCCAGCGCTACTACTCCTAACGAGCTCAGGCTCGAGAACCTCGGGCTTCTCACCGCCTTCCGAAACCCCGTGCACGATATCCTTAACGATCTTAATCGCGCTATCTAGCTCCTCGCGAGTAAAGTCGGTACCGCACTCGATCCATAGCAACGCTACGTTCTTACCGCTATCCCTAAGCGCGCGTAGATACTTAGGCACGAGTTCTGGTATCCTAACTACCGTTCGGAAGGGAATTTCCGCAGATTCATCGCATACCATGCCAAACGGGATTACGTCGCGAACACACTTAACCTCGATCACTACCTCGTAATCGCTACAGCAATCAATGAGCGCTCTCACGACTCTCTCCGCAAAGCCGTCCCCGTTAGGCTCGATAACGTCTCTAGCGTATTGAAGCCTCGGGCTAGACTTGATCACATCGTAGAGCGATACAAAGGCTATAGAGAGCTTCGTCGAGTTCTTCAATTCCCTAGCGAGCCTTCGCGCCGCTACCTCCATGCAAGCATCCGCGTAAACAATCGCTAGCCTAGGGGTTCCTCGCCCTACCTCCCTAACGATTAGGCAGCTATGGGGGTCTAGACCACCTACACAAACCCTACGCGTTATCACTAGCACCACCCCTAAGGATTTCCTCGACGCAACGCTCAACACACGAATGAAACGCCTCACCATAGTAACCCTCTTCAGCGCATCTCTCCCTACATACACGCACGGCATGAAGCCTCTCGTAGCTCAAGATGAACACCAACATAAGGTTCCTTCAACGATATTAAAAGGTTAAGTACTTTCGCTTCACCGCTATCGAGTGGGGAGACCCGCCTCTTGCTATGGAGGAAATTCGATCCCTCGAAATGCATCAAGGAGATCAGCATGCTAGAGGTCGTGCTCTCAGCATCGCGTTCGAGACTCGATGTAGCGATGAGCATTAGGCGCGATAGGAGGGTGTACTTAGAGTACTTCTACAAGGTCTCGATACCTTCAGCGATGGTGGGCCTACCCCTAACGCCGCTAACCATGAGCAACATGTTCATAAACGACACGTTCATAGCCATCCGGAAAGCGCTCAAGAAGCTTAGGAGGATACTGAAGGACTTAGTGCGCCAAAGGCTCGTGGACCCCTCTACAGCAAACGCATTAATGAAGAGCCTTGACGGCGTAGAGGAGAAGATGAAGGTAGCCGACTCGCTTCCCATCGAGAAAGGCGTCGAGGAGTTAAAGTCGTGTATCGACGAAGTGCTAGCCATATGCTCCGAGATTAAGGGGGTTCTTAATGCGGTAAGCTACGGCTATTTGTAGGCGATGATGTTGTTTCTGGAAGCCGAGCCGTGAGGAAACCCTGCCTCGCTGAGCCCCACAATTAACGCTTTTTACTACTTGACAAGAGGAGTAGTATTGAGGGGAAACTCACATGCCTAAAGCGATAGTTCTAATCAATACCGACGTTGGTATGGAGGACGAAGTCGTTAGGCAGTTGTCCAATATGCCCGAGGTTAGGGAAGTGCACATAGTGTACGGAGTATACGACCTGGTTGCCATAGTCGAGGCATCGTCCTTCGACGAGCTTAGGAGCGCAATTGTTAATAAGATACGCAGGCTTCCCCACATAAAGAGCACGACAACGCTGATAGTCGTTGAGAAGGTTTAGCGATTATAGCCCTAGTCGTAGCATTCTCTCAACATTTTTATCTTAGCATAGCAAACAATTCTTCGGAACGGCTAGGCGTGACGCGGGTGCTAGAAACATGATTAACTACGATGATTTCGTGAACACTATTCTCAAGTTGCAGAACTGCTTAAGGATTTCACGTGTGCTTAAGGAGGATGTGATTAGTAAAATCGACCTCGTTGCGAAGCCTAAGGCAGGAATAGCTATCGGTGTTTCCCTATGGGCTTGCACATCATTTAAGAACGGTATGCTAAGCTATTCTGACATCCTTTACGTTCAAAGGAGACTGATTTCCTTCGTATCGTCGATGGATAGAAGTGAGCAGAAGGTATTAGAGAGGATTAGTGAATTACTACCCCATAGATTCGGTTTAGATATACACACTGTAGCCACGAGGTGCTTCATAGACCACGGCATGCTGATAACGATATTCCAAGCGCTAAACTTTCTAAAGGAGTGCTACGATTACGCGCTTCAGGGAGCGAAACCCGAGGAGCCCATTAGGAAGGATAGGAAGTTGTGCATGAATCAACCCGAATTGCTACCTCCCGCAAAGCCTAATGCTGACGTATACATGGATCTAATAGTCAAGGCTCTTCTAAGCGACGATGATGTTTCTAAGGATCCGGTTCTCAATGACATAGCCGAGGTAATAAACGATAAGTTCGTTAAGGGCTCGATGAGTGACTACGACATGGCTGCCGCAGCCTTAATAGCGATCATGGTATCTAGGAGGTTACGCGATCGCGTGGTTTGTGCAGAACCCTGCGTTAATATCGAGGCTTACGCTAGGAAGCTATACAACGACCTAACAGCGCTAGGTGCTGATCCAGAGAAGTCAGAGATCTACGAATTGTACCTACAGCTATTAACGCGGGCATCACTTATGTAAAAACGCGTTCATGTAAGTGAGGCTAAGGCTATCTCCTTAACTTAGTCCACGCAAGAGCTACGCCCAATCCTATGCCTAGTGCAATGACTAGTCCCGCTAAGACGTACGTAACAACACTAATCTTAGTGACCGTTATGGTCGTTGGCTTGTAGCTCGTTACGACGGTCATCGACGTCTTTGTTACAGCTGGGCCTGGCACGGTCTTAGTTACAACCAGCGTTGTCGTCTTGGTTACAGGCGTAGTCTTCACGATGCTGGTCGTTACCGTTGTCACCACAGTTGTTGGACTCACGGTAGTGACGGTTATATACTTCGTGCTAACTACCGTCGTAGGAACGTAGCTAGTTATTGTGTACGGCTTGGTTACGTACATAGTCTGGGTGAGGGTCTTATTCACTACGACAGTGATTGGGGACGTTACGGTATACGTCGTCACTACTGGCACGGTCGTCGTATAGGTCGTCGTAATAGGCTTTGTAATAGTCTTGGTTACGTACTTAGTTACGGTAAGGGTCTTCACCGAGGTTAGCGTCGTAGTCGTAGTGCTGACTAAGGTCTTGGTTACAGTCGTTGTCGTGGTCGAGGTCACGGTCGAGGTGGTCGTTAGGGTCGTTGTAGTCGTGTAATAGTATGTATACGCGGTCGTATAGTAATAATAGTAATATTGTGACGCTGGGAAGATGCTGGGAACGCTAATACCGTTGGCTACGATCGCCAGCATTGCGCTACCAATCGCTAAGGCGATTGCTAGCGCGATTTTCGCCGATTGCATCGTGGATGCACCGACCGTATGATATGTCTATGGATAAATATATAAGGTTTGCTCTAAAATCGTTACGTTCGTCACAAGCTCGAAACTAATGCTACGTCACTTCGGCACGACGTTTATTAGGAAGTAGATGAATGCCGGTAGCTGAATTAATACGGTTGATGTGGAGTAAGCTAACTTCTCCTTACCTACTAGCCTCTTAGCGAGTAGCGCTACGGGTATTGCTATGGGAACGTTCGTTACGAGCCGGAGTACTAGGAAAAACACATTCATAACGCCTACGAATGCTATGAATGTCGTAGCGAATAACGGTGTTAGGTAGTCAACGTTTAGAACTCTATCTATTGCTGCTAGGAGGTAGAGGAAGGGCGCGTTGAGTACACCCCACACGTAGAACGTCGATATTGCATAAAGGGATTTCGCTAAAGCCACGTTGTGAATAGCAACTGCGTAGTGAGGAGCCCTCGCTAGCGGCGATATAGTTAAGACCCCCGTAATCCCGCCCCCTACTAGTTGCCTAACTATTGCTGTCGCTATTAGCGCGAATAGGAAGAAGCGCGCTTTCTTATCCCCTTTCAACGCCATTATGAGCGCGACTAGTCCCATGCCGACTGCTAGCTGAAGCCACGCCCATGTATGAACGAACGCGGCAAGGCCTTGGAGAACGGCGGCTCTGCGAATCCTTCCTCGGATGAGGTCTGCATACGCGATGTATAGAAGCGGGAGCGCAGCGTGGTTAGCGTTGAAGCCCGCGTATAGGAATACCAACGTTTGAGGGGATATGGTTGCTAGTAAGGCTGCTAGCAACGACGTTTCGCAATCTCCGCAAATAGCGTAAGTTAAGTACCAAACGCTAAACACGAGTAGCGCATGCGAAACCAGCGTAGCGATGATGACGCTCATCTTCACTCCGACGATTAGGGATAGCGCGTAGAGCGCGAGGAGGTACAGCACTCGGTCTAGCCCGAAGCCAAACTTCGTTAGGAAGATCGATACCCCCTTAACGTGGGCGTTCTCCAAAGCCTTCACGTAGTAGATCGTGTCGACGCTCACCGCGCGCCCGCTAGGGTTCAGGTACTTAGTGTAAGGAAGTGCGTAAAGCGATACCGCAACTAGCAACGTTAGCGCTAAGGCCATTAAGGCTTCGCTACGCCTCGAACTTGGTAGAGGGCTCGGCTCTAAGCGCATTGAATTAATTCCCCTTACTGGGATGGATATGGTCCACGAAGCTAACGAGATTAGTATGCAGATCGAGTTAAACAGCTCTAACCCAGCCCAAGCGGGTCCTCCAAAGGCTCTCGATACTACGGGAATGAATTGCAGTATCGATACTACGGCGATCGCGATAACCGAGTAGATGCTGCGCGTAAGTGCAAGGACAAAGGCTATGAGCGTCGACGACGCTACTAGAAGCGTCGTCGCTTTCCAGAGCATCGATGCGATTAGCATTGCTACGGCGAGCAATAGCGCGATCGACTCTAGCCTTCGCTTAGCGAGGGCTAAGAGCGCTAGCGATGTTACAGACGCGAGGATAGCGACTATGGTAGCGGCTACGGGCGATATCGAGTAGGGGTACGAAACCCTATCGATAACTACGAATAGATGTTCGTTGGATAGGTAGCACCCTAGAGCTATCGACTCTATGAACGCTATAGACAGTAGCGCGCTCACAACGCTATTCACGACCTTGTTCACGCTCCCTAACCCTCTTCAACTCGTAAACTTGGTGTGCAACCGCTATCACTAGCGCTATGTATGCGAGCTCCGCTAGCCTATTAGCCAAGGCCTCCATACCCACTGCTAGTAGTACCGCTGCAAACACGAGGAAGGCAACGAATAGCATTCCGGCAGCTATCGACGGATTCTCGAGCTTCTTAAGGAGCCTTAGACCGGCAACCTTAGACACATCGCTTACCTCAGCAACCGTTATGCATGCGACGTATAGTGCTAGAACATCGTTTCCACCCTTAGACACCCATTGCTGTAAATCGAAGACAAAGCTCATAACATTGCCTGCGCTTCCAAAGCTCGCTAAGTACGTAGCTATGGAGAGTATGAACGCTCGCGCAAAGACCTCAGCTGGTGAAAACTTGTGGGAGAGTAGTACTAGCGCTAAGATAAGCACTGAGCCCACGATCCTCGCCGCGGCTAGCGGTACCGTCGTTAGGATCCCGATCGCAAACAACATCGCTATTAAGGCCCAGTTCCTCTTCCTAATAGGCTCGAGAAGTATCGATGGCAAAATGAATACGTTTAGCGGAGATAGGGGTTGCAGCGCCCCTACGTAGCTAGCAATTACGGCGTCATCCCTAGAAATCGCCTCTCCAAAGAACTTGCTTAGCAACCTCATCGCCACGGCTCTTCGTCCCTTAGACGAGGCTTCGGCGAGAAATAACAACTTTTCTAGATCACCGTACCTAGGCAGCGTTCGACACTATAATACCTCGAACTCGAAAGAAGTAAGCGAGGGTGTAACCCTTGATTCTATTCGATTGGGGTACGTACAACGCCCTCTCAACCCTCGTAAAGTCAGCCGTACTAGGGATGAAACTCACGGAGATCCCGCCCTACGACTTCGCTAGGAGGAGTAGGGGAAGTGATTACTTTAAGCAGTACTCCGAGATAGCTAAGCAGGCTTTCACGACCATAACCGCGCACGCACCTTACTACAACGTTGTGTCTACCGTTAAGGAAGTTCACGAAAGGAGCCTAAAGGCATTGATAAGCGCGTTGAGGAACGCTAAGCTAGCTGGAGCCGAGGTCTTTAACCTTCACCTCGGGTGGAGAGCGTGGATGGATCAAAGGGACTTGGATCAGTGCTGCGATGCCATAAAGAAGATGCTTAACGAAGTCCCGGACATAGTCATAACGCTGGAAACTACCTACACGAGGAGGCAGCTCGGTACTTTCGAGGACATCAAGGCGATCATGGAGTGCGTCAATAGCGACCGTGTCCAGATATCCGTTCAGCTAGAGAATGTGTTCATGCTTGAAACCGGCGCTTCTGAGCACGGCAATTTCGAGAGAGCCAATCAGATAGCTAACGAGGAGTTCTGGAGAAACATCCTCTACAAGGCCCTCGCGTTGAGTAAGGGCTTCCTATCGCTAAGGTTCTCGCAGGTAGTGGGCATGGCGTTAGGCAGGAGGATCCTTAAGAAGCGAGTTCCGCTAGGGAAAGGGTATCCGGATCTAGAGCCCTTAGCGAGGGCGCTAGCGCACTTCATGGTTAGGGAGGTTAGGGATAAGGGTTTGAAGATCCGCATGCACTTGATATACACGGGTCCTCCTGAAACGAAGTTTAGGGATTCCATAACTCTCTACGCTAGTATAATGAAGGAAGTCGTTGCTTACCTAAGGTGAATACCTTTTTGAGCAACTCTATACCCAGCGTATCGCAAACCCCTCGAGAGTACCAACTCGAAGCTTACCGATGGGCTTTAGAGAAGGAGCGAGCCGTAGTCGTCCTCCCTACGGGAACGGGAAAGACCTTAATCGCCGTACTGTGGATAAAGAAACTACTCTCGGAAGGACGCGCATCCAAGGTGTTAGTGCTCGAGCCCACGAGGTTCCTCGTAGAGCAAGTAGCTAGCTACATGACTAGGGTGGGACTGCTAGAGGCTAAGCCTATCCACGGAGCTAGGCCTAGGAGTGAGCGCGAGCGCTATTGGGTCGAAGCTAAGGTCGTGGTAGCGACGCCTGAGGTAGTTGTAGCTGATAGGGATGTCGTTGAGAGGTGCAAGTTCGATGCTGTCGTCGTCGACGAGTGCCACCATACCACGGGTAAGGACTCGTACGTTGACGTCATGAAGATGCTCTCCTACGTTCGCTATAGGCTAGGTCTATCCGCATTCATTCCGCCCTCGAGGCGTAAGGAGATAGAGGAGCTAATTGGGGAGGTTAGGTCTTGGTCTTGGAACGATCCGCGCGTAAGACCCTACATACCTCCGTGGGTAGCCGAGGTATACGAAGCCGAACTGAATGAGAGCGAGAAGCGCGTTCTCAACGCTCTCCAAAACCTTAGGGAATCGTATAGCGGTAGACTTCGAGGGCTCGTACAGAACGCCATTAGGTGGCTCGTTAGGGACGGAGCGCTAGCCCTAATCGATAGCATTGAGAGAGCGACGCTCCTTTCGAAAATACTCGAGCCCGTTAAGCCATTACTAAGTGATAGCGGTGTTAGACCAGCGCACAAGCTCGATGCACTCATACGGGTGCTAAAGGATCACGAGGGGTTTAGGAAGGCGATAGTGTTCATAGATAGGGTGGCCGTAGCCAAGTTCGTGGCTAATCGCCTTAACGAGCTTGGCTACAAAACCGTGCTCATAAGGGGTAGGATGCGACGCGAAGAGCTTCTCGAAGCTCTCGATAGGGCTAGGAGGGAAGCGGAGATCGTTGTATCGACTTCGGCTGGCGAAGAGGGCGTTGACTTACCGGAGGCCGACGTGTTGGTGCTGTGGAGCATCCTAGCCTCGCCGCTCAAGTTCGTGCAGAGGCACGGTAGGGTTCTCCGAGCTACGGGCTTGAAGTACCAGAGGTACGTTGTCTACGTAGTGACCGTGGACACCGTGGACGTCGATAGCCTAGTCGATAGCCTTGAGATAGCTAGGAAGCTGGGCATAGACGTGCCAATAGATAGCAGCGTTATCGATAGGCTTTGGCGCAGAACGACGAGGGCGACGATCCTCGGGTACCTCGAGGGCAACCCCATGACGATCGAGTGGCTTGCCGAGCTCTGCGGATGGCCACGTAAGGAGCTCGAGATCGCGCTAAGGAGGTTAGCGCAAAGCGGTTACGTAGTCTACATACACACGGATCTAGGAAAAGTGTACGCGAGCTCCGACGACCTTGAGATTCTCTACGAGAGGTTCCCGGAGTACTTAAGTCCCGATACGTCTCTAAGTGCGAAGATTCGCTATAGGCTACAGGGTTCGAAGAGCTTCTCGAGGTCGGTAACGGGAACGTATCCGGAGGTCCTCGAGGTCTTGGCTAGAGTCGTAGAGTCGCGGGGGCCGATAGAGGAGCTTAGGTTCTCGACTATGATCGAAGTGTCGAAGGGTTTGCTAAGGGTCGTGAACTTAACGTACTCCTTCCTCATAGACACTTCGACAAAGCTGGAGCTTGCGCTTAGGAACGCATATAGCTGCAAGAAGTTCGCGAAGTTCGTTGCTAACTACGAGCTTTAACTCTCTACGACGCTACTAGAGCGCGTGGTAGGTGGGTAACACCATGAGCTCCTTACCCGAGTGGATGAATAGATTCCTGTTCATAGCGCATAGGGGGGCATCGGCTTACGAACCCGAGAACACCATCAAGGCGTTTCGCAGAGCGCTAGAGATGGGCGCCGACGCCATAGAGATGGACGTTAGGATCACAAGCGATGGCGTACCCGTGGTCATACACGATGAGACCCTTGACCGTGTTGCCGGTGCAAACCTTCGCGTAAGGGATTTGACTCTAAGCGAGCTTAGGAAGCACCTCGTCTTCGGCTCGGAGCCCATACCCACGCTAACCGAAGTTCTGGATGAGTTCGGAGGGCGAATACCGCTCTTCATAGAGATAAAGGATGTCGAAGCCACAGAGAAGGTGATCCAGGAAATCGCTTCGAGAGGGCTACAACGCGACGTAGCGATAATATCGTTTAAACCCGAAGCACTCGCCATAGCGAGGAATGCCCTGAAGGATCTCGTTACGGGAATCATAACCTCTAGGAGGATTGCGAGCGCACGAGAAGTAATCAAGCTCGGGGTTCAAGCATTCTTGCCGAGGTACGACGCGATAACGCCTAGGATCGTCAAGGAGATGCACGCTCACGGGGTGCGAGTGTATGTATGGACCGTGAACGACCCTAGCCTCGCCGTGAAGCTCATTGGCTACGGTGTGGACGGGATAGCAACGGATAGACCCGACCTCAAGCGTAGCGTTGGTAAGCAGCAAACGCTATTAAAGTACCTCAAGCCCTAGTACAGTACTACGGGAAAGTCGCTTGAGCTCGAGCCTATTCCCGAGACGCGAACTGCATGCCGGTGCGCGTAGGAGTGGCAAAGCTAGGAGGGTTCGGTTAGAGAAGAGCAAGCTCGTGATAATAGCGCTGTGCATAGCCATAGTAGCGAGCTTCTTCGCCGGAATGACTGTGTCCCAGAGAATGTTTGCTAAGACCGTGACTACGACCCTCACCTTCGTAAACATCGTTACTAAGACCGTAGTTAAGAGCGTGACGAAGACCGTCACTATCGAGCACAACATCACCAAGACGTACGTGCCCAACTACGTAAACCCATCGTTTAATCTGCTGAGAGTGCAAGTAGAGGTCTCGAACCTAGTCCCTAGCCTTAGGATTAGCTACTCCTCAACGGGCTCCGTAATCGCTAGGATTAGCATGGGTAACCGCGCATACGTATACCCGCTAGAAGCGACTAACGGCAAGGTGCTTAACGTATCGCTACCCATCGCGGCCCCGTGCAAACCCGTAAGCAATAAGAGTATCTATCTAGAGATCGTATCATTGCTAGGTAAGAAGCTTAACTCAACAAGCATAAGGATCGGGTCTCCGCGAATAGCCGTGTCGATGGCGCAGTACTTCCTAGACCCCAAGAATCCACACCTACTTCAGAGGCTACAACTCGAAGTGTCTAACTACGGCAACGGTATTTCAGAAATCAGCAAGATAGTCGTAGAGGTTAAGGATGAGCACGGAGTTACGGTAGCTAAGAGAGTTATCTCACCCTTATGCATATACGTTTACCCCAGAGAGAGCAAGATGATATTGACCCCGCAACTCTATATCCCGCTACAAAGCGGTCGATACACCGTGTATGTAGAGCTCGAAAACGGTGATGGCGTTACGCTGTTTAGAGGAAGCGTGGGATCGATAGTTATCGGGTAGCGCTCAATCAACCTCCTTGCTGAACGTTTTTCTCGCTCTGCGCTTCCTCCTTCTTCAATTCTTCCTCTAGCTTCTTTAGCTCTTCTTCAAGCTCTTTCTCGATTTCCTCTATGGGTTTAGGCGGAGGCGTAGTAGCTAAGGTATAGCCTATCCACGCAACTAACCCCGCTATAATGCCTATGGCTATCGTCACGATGACCTTGAGCGTCATTATCGATACTGCTTCGGGAGCGAAGAAGAGCAGGTATATTACGATCCCCAACACGATTAGCGAGCCTACAACCATTCCCGAACCAACGAGCTGGTCTTTCGAGACCATGCTCTACACCTTGCACTGCTTTCTAAGCGGCAGTATTAATATGTACACGCTATTAAGGGATGTCGCGGGCGCAATGAATAGCGTACTTAACGATCTAGCTAGCTACGCAATTAAGATCATTGAAAGGCATCGATTAAGGCTTCGCGATTTGCTCATAGGCATCAAGTACGCGATAGCGATCGTGGAGGGGCCTAAGGGCGTAGCTGCAGGTCTCTGCTTCGTCGATTACCTAGACTCGCTATTCGATCCAGAAGTCCCAAGCGTTAACCTAAGCGACCTCGATTCGCTATTACTATCGAGATATCATCTATGGCGGGTAGCCGGCGTAGCCATAGCTAACGCCGTTTTTCAATACGAGTTGTGGATCGAAGGAGTAATGGAGCGCTACCAAGCTTCAAACAAGCTTCGCTATACGACACTAGAGGACTTAGCTAGAGAGCTTAGGGATCTACAGCCCGTACTCATAGTGGGTAACATGGGCCCACTAATAAGGAAGTTGAGGAGCTTAGGCATTGAGAACCTCGTTGTTGTAGAGCGCAACGTAGCTATGAGGGTGAACGCCCTTCCCGACATCGCCATGCCGTTCATTGCGAAGAGCGTGGGTGCAGCAATCATAACGGGCGCAGCCATACCCAATGGAACGCTAGACTACCTGCTGAAGACGCTCGACAACGTACCGCTAAAGGTAATTGTCGGCCCGACCGCTCAAGCCGATCCCATGCTCTTCGCGTCCTACGGGATAAAGGTTGTTGCTTCAACTCGCATCATAGACATTTCGCTAGCTGTAGACATAGTAAAACGTGGGGGTGGACGCCATGCACTCGCGAAGTCTCTTAGCGATTACATTGTCTCTATTAACACCGCTAGTACTCACCTTCGCAATAGTTCACGCCTTAACGCCGTGTGAAACTCACAGTCAACACTATGGGTATAGCCAGCTAGGCTGCGTTAAGTATGCGTACATCGCAGTGCTAGTAGATAACGACTGCAACCCTTGGCAAAAAGCGCTCGAGTGCCCGTGGGGATTGAGCATACTGATTAAGACGCCTAGCACAGAGATACTCTTCGATACCGGTCCTAGTCCAGAGGCGTTAAAGCACAATGCCGAAATACTAGGTGTAAACTTGTCGAGAATCAACATCGTCGTCATAAGCCACGAGCATTTCGATCACATTGGCGGTTTAAGCGCTGTAACCTCGGCTAACCCCAAGGTAAGGGTCTACGTACCCCGCGGGATGTCTAGCTACGCTCTTCACTACATTGAGTCCCTCACTAAGAACGTAGTAGAGGTGGGAAGCACCACCATCATATCCAAGGGCATTGCCATCGTTGGCCCTCTCTACGGACCTCCATACGAAGAAGCTTTGTTGGTCAATGTATGCGGATTCGGTGGGCTCCTCGTGGTGGGATGTAGTCACCCAGGAGTGACGAACTTCGTTAAGCTCGTTAAGAAGGATTTGGGGATCAACGTAACGATAGTGATAGGGGGCTTCCACCTCATAGGCTCCCCAAGGCCCTACGTAGAGGAGGTCGTGAAGAACTTGCTTAGTCTAGGCGTAAAGTTCATAACTCCGATTCACTGCAGCGGAAACGAGATTAGAGCCGTTCTCGAGAAGCGCTACCCCAGTAACTACATTAGTGCAAACGTTGGAACGACGCTATACGTAGATCCTTAGCGATTCGAAATCGTTACACCAGCTTCTACTGAATAGCAACGTCACTATGCCGGTTCTTCGGCACTCATCAACATTTCGAGGGGAATCGTCTAGTAGTACCGTACGGGATCTGCGACAAGCCCTCGTGTTTATGAGGATCTCGATCAAGCACCGCTTTTCCGGATTAACATCTCTCGTTAGGATTCCATCCACTACATCCTCCAATCGAAACTTTCTTAAGAACGTTGCTACGACGCGAGAGCTCTGATGCGTTACGATAAACACCTTCAACCCCCTTTCCTTAGCCTCGCGAATTAAAGCAACTAAGTCTGTATTCAGCGGCGCATCCCTCAGAGCTTCAAATTCGCGCGATTCTACGAGCGATGATACTACATCGAAGAGGTGTGTCCCGAATAGCTCCTTAAAGAGCTTTCGCAAACTCTCAACGTTTCTCGACAAGAGTTTCGACACTTCCCTCCGCACTTCGTCCCAGTCGACGGGAAGGCACGTTAGTACACCATCGAAATCCAGTAGGATGCAGTCTAGCTCACGATTCTCAATGGCATTAATAACCGCGCTTAGAGTATTCTCCATACTTCGTCACCGCACTTAAGCAGGGCCCCGCAATCGATATGCCTTATCAATAGGCATTCCCTTCGAAACGTATGTATTCGAGGAGGTAGCGATGGAGGATCTACTCCCAGGCCTAGCGCTAAGTATAGGTAGGCTATGTTAACCTCTGGCTCGTTAAAGACCCTGCTCATTGCGTAACCCCACAACGGTGCCGTTGTATGCCACTTCCCATCGACTTCCGTAACGTATACCTTACCATCCTCCCCCTCCTTCAAGTCAACGGAGTAAAAGCCGTGGGGTTCGGGATCCAGGGCTCTTATAGCCCTTATGCCGGTCTCCACCACAACATCGTCAAACACTATGCGCGCTATCGTTGGGGTCCCCGTTATTCCCGATAGGGATACGTGCTTGAAGGGGTAAGCCAGCCTTTGCCTAGCGTAGCACGTAACGACCCTCCCCTTGTACATGAGGCAATCAACCGCTAGATCCCTACCCGGAAGGTACTCCTGAATTATGAAGTCCTCAACGCGCGCCCTACCCTGCATCACGTTGAGTTTTATCCAGTGAATCGCTTCCTCAGGGCTCGAAACCTTTAACGCTAGCTTAGCTCCAGCACCTTGGCGAACCCTTATCCACAGCGGGGCCCCAAGGACCCTAAACGCTTCGTATACATCGTCAAGCTCCTTAATGTGTATCGTGCGCGGGACTGGAACTCCCTGCGAGGACAGCTTCTTTGCTATGTGTAGCTTATCGACGAAGATGCACTCAGCCCTCGGCAAGTACAACTTTATATTGCGCGACGTAAATACATCCCTATTCTCTGAAACGACCCTGGCCTCAACACTAGGATGCGGATGCACAAATTCTACCCCGTGTTTCTCGCATATGTCTAGAAGGAATGGTATGAAGCTAGGGTCTCGATGTGGAGGGCTCTTATACCTCACATCAACGTCGGGAAACAATAGGTAGTGCTCATTGTAATCCGTTCCAACAATGAATAGATCATCATCCCACTGCTTCGCTCCCCACCTTATAGCCCTAACGAAGTTCACTCCCCCAACGCCTCCCGCACCACTAACCAAAACCCTTGTCTTACCCAACAAGCCTCGCGACATCGCAACCCCTAAGCACCATTACGTCGTCTCTAGAAGATAACATTTCTAGGATATCTGCATACTTACGCCCCCCAATCATCTTGAGGGAGCATTGGTGCCAATCTATCGTAACGATGCCGCTAACTCTTCGCGCTACATCGATTGCTTTCGCGACAGCGCTAACCACCTTATCCTCTGCTATGCGCATGTACGTAAACATGTATGCGTCCATAATCGTTATCGGAAAAACCCATACCCCACACAGCCTCAAAGGCAGCGTATCGTAGTGAACAACATCACTCTTACAGAACTTTACGCTTGAATCGTATAGCACGCCAAGCTCTGCAAGCCTCTCAAAGTACGTAGGCGCTAAACGCAGGTAGTGTACTCTAGCCCCTAGCACCCTGACGTTGAGTAGCTCTAAGCTCTTGATTTCAGATTCAATGCTTAGCGGATCGTTAACGTGCAACCCTACCTCCCAACCTCCTCGAATAAGCGATTTGATATCGTCTTCGTAGTCAAGAACCGTAGACCCGTCATCGTACCTCACCCTGAAGAAGAAAGTTGATTTAAAGCCGTAGCGCTCCTCGAGATCCATGATGTCGGGTATGCAGTAATACGGATTATAGCCCTTGAGGATCACGAGGCTCTTAACTTCATCTGGAAACCTGTTTAAGCGCTTAAGTACGTGCGATTTAGGTGGACCCCGCTTAGACCAATCAACGTCGTGACTCAGGAAAACCTTTACGATTCTATCCTCATCAAAGTCAAGTCTTTCCTTAACGACTCGCCGAACGTTTTCAGTACTACGTGCTCGCATAATTCCATACCCGTTCGCCCAGCACACCATCCATTTTGGGTAAGACTGAACGCTGTTACTAAAAGACTTCGATAGGTATAGCAACTCACGAGGTGTGAGGTATGCCTGCGTGTACTCAGCCGGTTAAGGTTAGGACTCCTAGTGGTGAGGAGAGGGAGTTAGTGCCTAAGAAGGTGTGGATGCTAGCGCCCAAGGGTAGGAAGGGCGTTAAGATAGGGCTATTCCAAGACCCAAGCACAGGCAAGTACTTCAGAGCCAAAGTACCCGACGACTACCCAATCTGCGGATAAAGCCATACGCCTAAAGCTTTTTCACGCTGAAATAAACCTTTTTACATCGTTTGCTCTCTATTCTCTTCACACTCTATTTCAGCGCGATATCGTGTTGGTCTCTTATTCACTGCTTTGGTTACATGTCTACTCGTGGCTGGGGTTCGCCGGTTGTAGGCGTATAGAAGTTGTTGTGGCGCCGGGGGCGGGATTTGAACCCGCGCGGGGGCGAGGCCCCCAGTGGGTCTCTCGGTTGTAGCCGGAAGGTCTCGAGCCCACCGCCTTGGGCCGCTCGGCCACCCCGGCGCCTTTTCCGATAGGTGTATCAACCTCTTGGGTCTCTTATTAGCGTTCTTGGTGGGTGGGATGAGGGCTGCCTTGATGTATGATGAGGGTGTGTTAAGTGCTTTGAGGAGGGTTTATGGGTCGAGTCTCGGGGATTTCCTAAGCGCGTTATCGGTTCCTAGTAGGAGGCTGTACGTTAGGGTGAATACGCTTAGGGCTGATGTTGGCGAGGTTGTTGATTCCCTTAGGGCTAGGGGGCTTAGGGTTGGGGTTGACGAGGAGCTTGAGGAGGCGATATACTTCGTTGTCGAGGGCCCTTTCGATGTCGAGGAACTAGAGCTCAAGGTGTTCGTGGATAAGTTCGCTGCCGAGTCGGTGTACCTAGGCGCTAACCTGTATGCTCCGGGGGTAGTTGATTGCGATGAGAGGGTTGCGAGGGGTAGCGAGGTTAGTATCGTTGGCCCAGGGGGCATCGTTGTAGGGGTGGGGGTTGCCGAAATGTCTTGCTCGGAGATGCTCGAGGCGGAGAGGGGTCTCGCTGTTAGGGTCGTGAAGTCCGTGTTCCGAGCGCCGCCAATTCGCGAGTTAGAGGAATTCGACAAGGGTATTCTGTATCCTCAGAGCCTCCCCGCTATGTACGCATCGCGAGTTCTCGACCCGAAGCCGGGGGAGGTCATCGTTGATATGTGCGCGGCTCCCGGGGGTAAGACTGGGCACATAGTCGAGCTCAGTAAGGGGATGGCCGAGGTCTACGCGTTCGACCACTCGAAGTCGAAGATTCGCGAGCTCGTTAACACCCTTCGTAGGCTAGGGCACTTAGATAAGGTTAGGGTTTTTCGCGCGGACTCGAGGTACCTAAGCGTTGACTACCCGTGGCTCAAGCCGGATAAGGTTCTCGTGGATCCTCCGTGCAGCGCGCTAGGCGTTAGGCCCAAGCTATACGACGAGAAGAGGTATAGGGATATCGTGGCGGCTAGCGAATACCAAAAGCAATTCCTTCGAGAAGCCCTAAGGATAGTTAAGAAGGGGGGCGTCGTGGTGTACTCCGTGTGCACCGTAACCATCGAGGAGTGCGAAAACGTCGTGGAGAGCGTTGCGAGGGAAATGAAGTGCGTGGACATCGAGGACGTGAACGTTCGCAGGGCTAGCCCCGGCCTAGGGATTCCAGCAGTTAGATTCCATCCGCACCTACACGATACGCCGGGCTTCTTCATAGCGAGGCTTCGAAAGACCTGCGCTTAAACCTCTTAACACTCTCTATCCCCCGGGTCTTGATGGGGATGAAGCCTATCCCCGCGTAGGCAGCAGCGTTCTGAACGCTGTAATCATCCGTTGCTATCGCCACCCTTACCCCACGGTTGCGCATCTCTAGAGCGAGCGCAAGCACTTCTAAATCCGTTTCCGACAGTCTCTCCAGCACCCCAACCTCCCTAGCGACGCGCTTCGCTAGCTCAATGCTTTCCCGCGAGGGCTTCTCTACGCGTACCCGCGATACCTCAAACGATATCTCTAGACCGAGCCTACTCTCGAGATCCTTAACCTCCTCCACAACGCGCGGCGTCGTAACCATGTCGATTCCGTAGAGGGATAGCTGAAGCCTAGCGAGGAACGCTGCGGTATCCAGGACTAGCGCTTCGTACCTAGGCCTAGAACGCGACGTACCTAAGCCTATCGTACGCATTCACCTTCGCGAACCTGATTATCTTCGCCGGCACGGGGGCCTTCTCAACGAAAACAACGTCGCCAGGCCTAAGCAGCTCAACGCTCTGGCCATCAACTACGCAGGCAGCTGGACCGCTACCGCTAGCTATCCTAATAGCTATCTTCCTCTTCGACGACAGCACGACGGGCTTCGCGTTGAACTGCATGGCCGCTAGGGGGACCACGACTAGCCCCTGTAGCTCGACGTCGACCACGGGCCCCCCAGCGGCGAGCGCGTATGCTGAGGAGCCTATGGGCGTCGCCACGATCACTCCGTCGCCGTCTATGGAGTAGAGAATGTCCTCGTCGACGTACACGACGAGCCTCGTAACCTTGGTCTTGCTAGGCCCCCAGCTCTGGACAACCACGTCGTTTAGCGCTGGGGGCATGGAAATACCGTTGCTAGCTATCGTCGCCTTCAACCTCATGTACTCAACGACGCTGAACCTACCCTCGGCCAAGTCCCTAAGCCTATTCAGCGCCTCGAACGGAGGCACGTCGAGCAGGAAGCCGCGGCGACCCATCCTAACGGTCATTATGGGTACCTGCTTATCCCCAAGCCTATGCAGGGTTCTAAGCAACGTTCCATCCCCTCCTATAACGACCACTGCATCCACGGGATCTACCCCTAGCCTAAACACGCTACCCCAAAGCACGTCCGAAGACGCTTCGCAATCCAGCAGCATTTCGAGGCCTAGCTCCCTCGAACCGTACTCTAGCAACTCTCGAGCGAGCTTCGCGCTCTCCAACGAACCCTTCTTAACAACGACCCCAACTCTCCTAATCCTCGCACTCAAGCTCTCCACAACCCCGTACCGCGATAACGTAGTAGGAAATTAAGGGTAGAAGAGACCGTTTACAAGGGTTATCACCGTGGCCAAGGGCGTTAAGTTCAAGGATCTGCTACGGGATGAGCTACCTAAGGATGTGCTGGAGCGCATACCCAGGTCCTTCTACGTGGTTGGCGACATAGCGTTGATATCGCTAGACGAGGACATAGCCCGTAGGTACGGTAGCGCGATTGCCGAAGCGATAATGCGTTTACACCCCTCGATAAAAGCGGTGTATGCTCGAGGTCCGAGAGTAGGTGTTGAGAGGGTCACCCCATTAATACACTTAGGGGGCGAGCGCAGAACGCTAGCGATACACAAGGAGTACGGCGTTAGGATCCTCGTAGACATAGCCTCAACGTACTTCAATCCCGCGCTCGGCGAAGAGCATAGAAGAGTCGCGCAGCTAGTTGAGGATGGTTACGGGGTTGCAGACCTATTCACGGGGGTAGGGCCCTTCGCCCTCCACATCGCTAAGCTTAGGCACTGCTACGTAATCGCGATCGACGTAAACCCGCGCGCCGTAGAGCTCCTATCCAAGAGCATAAAGATGAATAGGCTTCGAGGGGTCGTAGACCCGATTCACGGCGATAGCATACACATGCTTAAGCAGGGTTGCTTCCGCAGTCAATTCGATGCCGTGATAATGAACCTCCCGCACGTTGCGCACGAGCTCGTGCCGTACGCGCTAAAGATCGTTAAGGAGCGCGGGGTCCTCCACGTCTATACCGTGGCTAGGAGCGCAGAGGAAGCCGTAGAGAAGGTTTGCTCCAGCGAGCCGAGGGCTAGGGTGCTCGAGGTGAGGAGAGTTCTCGATTACGCACCGCGTAAATACATTTACAGGGTTACGCTCTCCCGGGCTTAGCAACGTAGATGCAATCCTTATCCCTAACGATCCTAACCCGCATAACCTTCTTGCGAACGCTCGCGAAATCCACCCCCACAACAGTAATGACGTAGCTCCAACTCCTATCGACAGCCACGACCTCGTTCTTAAGCCAGCCGGGAGACACGACTTGAACTAGAACCTCGTCTCCAACCCTATACCTAGCGGGGTACCTACGAACCTTCCTAAACCCGAACGCGTTCATTAGCTTCCTGTAGTCTAGGTCGACGCCGAACTTCCTCTCCAACCTCTCGAGGAATCTCCAGAACTCGCCCCACGAAGGCTCCTTAACGCCCGGAACCTTCCTTCCGAACTTATGCACCTCATACTTCTGGATCCCGAAGGGAGGAAACTTCTTGCCGGCTCCTATCCTAAGCCCCCACTCGATAATGCGCTCAATATCCTCGTCGTTTAAGCCAGGTATCCAAACGGGGGTTATGTGTAGGTCTATAGAGGTTTCCCTAGCTATGAACTCGGCGATTCTAGCCACCTTCTCGACGTCGAACCAGTCAACTCCTTGAAGCACCTTAGCCTTCTCTCTGTCGAGGGTATCTATGCTGAGGTTTATCCTATCCAAGCCCGCTGCCTCGAGGCTCCTAACGAGCTCCATGGTGAGGGTCGCACCGTGCGTTTCCATAGCTACTCGAGGCACTACTCTCTTCAGGTCTCTAACGAGCTCCACGATCTCGCTATAGGAAGCGGGATCACCGACCCCATCTATCAGCGCCTCAATCACGTCGCCTCCCTTGGCATCGACAACGTGTTTAACCCACTTAACCAAGTGCTTCCTATCGACAACGAACTCCGCTAGCCTATGCCTAGATCGCGGCCCGGCATCAACGCTACAGAAAATGCAGTTGAGGGGGCATAGCGTCGTGGGCCTAACCTGGAGTATGTTCGTTCCACGGTCTATAACCCCGAACGCTATGTGCCCAACCAGCGGCACGTGGTTAACGCGCAGTATAGGGCGCCCATAGAATTCGCCTACGATCTCCATCGCTATACCCTCAACACCATTATCTTCATTACCAGCGCCAATCCCTTTCGCAGCTCGTTGACTAGCTCGCGGTTTAGGTCTCTAGCAGACTTATTGGCCTCTATACACAACGTAGCATCATCGATAAACCTGCTCTTCCTAACGATTATCTTCCTATCGCTACTAAGCCTAAGCGCTCTAGAGCCCCTACACACAACGCGATCACTAGCCCTCCCAGCAACGAGATCGATGATTATTACCGAGTCGTCTTTAGCTATCTCGCTCCTAACGAGCGGGTCTAGATCCGATAGGGCTTTCGAAGCCGATATGCCTATTATGCAATCGCCGCGCGGCGTTAGGTAGCTATCCTTCGTAACCTCGAACGTCGTTCGGTGAAGCGCTTTAATGAGCTCGTGACCGCGCGCGAGAACCACGTCGACCAGCACTTCACCCATATAACCACCCAATCGTATCACTATAACGACTAGGCACGCGGGTACGTATAACCATGAACGCGAATAGCTACGGAAGCAGGTTAGAAAGGCAGCGATTAGCGTTGATAGAGGCCCTCAAGGCGGAAGGCGTGATAAGGTCTAAAATCGTGGAGGAGGCGATGAAGAGCGTCCCTCGCGAAGCATTCGTACCACCGCACTTAATCGACCGAGCGTACGACGACTATCCCCTGCCCATAGGCTTCGGTCAAACAATTAGCGCGCCGCACATGGTCGCGTTAATGACCGAAGAGCTAGAGCCTAGACCCGGAAACAAGGTTCTCGAGATAGGAACGGGCTCAGGTTACCAAGCGGCAATACTAGCCTACATAGTATCCAAAAATCCGAGGGGGCACGTCTACACAGTGGAGAGAATACCCCAGCTAGCACATCGAGCACGCGAAAACATTAAGAAAGCCCTACCCGAGCTAGCCAAGAGCGTAACCGTAGTTGTAGGCGATGGAAGCAAGGGCTTACCGCAGTTCGCACCCTTCGACAGGATTATAGTGACTGCTGCAGCCCCCTCGATACCGCAACCCCTAATAGACCAGCTAGCTCCCGGGGGCAAGCTCGTTATACCCGTAGGCGATCGCTGGAGCCAAACCCTTGTGATTCTAGAAAAGAGAAAGGATGGAAGGATTACGACTAGGTACAGCATTCCATGTATATTCGTACCGCTAATCGGCGAGTATGGATGGAAAAACCGACTCTAACGAACGAAAACACGTACTCGCTCCTTAAGCATTACGAAGCATGTCTAGATATACAACTACTACTAACCATTGCGTTTCTTGGATCATGTCAAAAGCTTTGTGCTAAACAAGCGTTTTGTATAAAGGCTCGTTTACATAATGCAACATGTAAAGGAGTAGAGGGCTTCGGCTCGTGTGGCAGAGCGTAGAGGAAGAAGTAGAGAAGTAAGCACTAAGCTTTAAAATGATAAACACTTGTCTATTGCTTGCTTGAGGCTCTTGCCGAGGCCCACCCTCATGCCCAGCTTTCTATCGCTATACATGTATATCAACTTCTTGGTTTGGAGCCTGCGTAGCACTTGTAGCAATTGGCGAAGTTCGTAGTGTAGATCTTCGGCTATCTGATCTATGTATAGGTACGTGCTTCCCCATTCAGCGTAGTGCTTCACTAGGTGCGAAAGTACTGAGTACTCCTCTTCGTCGAGGTTCTTGCTTCCAAGGATCTTGCTAAGGCAATTCAATGCCTTTTTCGCCCTATCTTCCTCCAACTGTTTACCCTCTGAAGCACTGGTTTGCTCGACAGTGAACGACTGTATTACACCTGAAGAGTTTGCCGCTCCTTGCTTACTCTTGTTGTTCATTGTCTGTACAACAGGTTCAGTTGTTCTGTCGTGGGTTAACTGTTCCTCTACGCGAATTTGTGAAGCGCTTATCAATGCCTTGACGATCTCCTCCCCCTGTTTCGTAAGGAACCAGTACCCGGCCCTGTACTCGACGACGCCCCTAGCCCTCCAGTAGCTAAGGTAGCTAGCCACGTACCTAGACGACTTGCCTAGCCTCTGCGCGATCTCCCTGCTCCTCATCGGTCGAGAGTAGAGGAGCATTAGTATGGCTTCGGCGATCTTAGACCTAGGCCCACGAATCGATGGGGAAGCAACGCTACTCTCGCGAATTTCGTGCGTTGCTACACTTCCTTCGCTGCGAAGCTCTAGAACATCGCTTGGTTTCACAGCTCCCCGGGTAAAGTAATCGTGATCACTCCTTAACTATACTCTTCGGCGTGCATATATAGTAGTATCAAGGGTGCTACTTCGGATCGTCACCGGGTTACGAAGAAATCGAGGAGCTTTACCTTACTTAGCCTGCTAATGTACTCCTCAGCTACTTGCGCAGCGGTTTCGGAAACACTCCTCACGATGTCTATGAACTCCCTGGTCGTTACCCCTTTAGCTACGGGGCCGCGAGCGAGGGCGTTGCGCACGCTCTCGCGTATATGCCAGTTGCCTACGGGAGCGTAGTACTGCGGTAGAATCTCCCTAAGGATCAGCACTTTGCACTGCTTCCTTTCCCGCGCTAAAAACTCGAGAACAGGTAGCTTAGCAGCCTCGAAACCCCCATCGAGGTAGTCTAGCGTACCCGAAATCCTCTCCCTGTTGTACACGACAACGACGTCGCTGGCCCTCTGCGTATAGATAGTTGATGGGTGCCAAACCTCTACCCAGTGAACCTCGTACTTACCTGGCTCGAGGAGAATCCAGAACCTGTTACCCAGGTACTCGCTGAAGAAAACCATGGATTGGTTTACGGTCGAGCTCTCTCCCCATATCGTTGATAGGAGGTAGCGCGAGATAGTTCTATCGACCGCGGTTATGGCCCACCTCGTAGGTACGAGCTTTCGATGTCTCGCCCTACCGAGCCCTCCAAGGCTTAGAGCCCTCTGTATGAGGTACAGGTCTACGCCCCTCCGATAGAGCTCGACAATCGCTTTCTGCGCGGGAACGTCGTCTTCGAGGAACCTATCTAGATCCCTATCGATTCGCGGATTCGAGGATATCAAGATCTTCTTAGCAGGCGCCGAAGGGGGTATGGGCTTAGCCCTATCACTAAACGCTAGTCTCGGACTCGGCATCTTCGCGAGGGTTACTTCCGAGTCCACGGGCTTCGTCGATAGCGCTGCGTAGAGAATTTCGGTAGAGCGAAGAAGCTCTACACCCTTCTCGACGTTGAGCCTCGAGAAGCCCGCTACCATAGAGCTCCTGAGCCTCACTATAGAATCCAAATCGAGTTGCCCCCACCACTGCGTAGGAGCATCGTATATGCGCGCCTCATCTCCGTAGACGCCGGGTGGAACCAATAGGAATACCGGCACGTTTGGATAACCCTTCTCGCCGACTAGCGCTGATGGAGGCGTCGAGCCGTCCACGCGGAGATCCCTCACCTTGGCAAGGGCGTTGACCTGAGCGTAGAAGCGCTGAATAAAGGGACAAGTAGGTACGCCGCAAAGCCTCTTCCTACCCTTGCACCTGGCGCAGAGCGTGGCGGGAACCCTAACGCATACCAAAACGAATCATCCAATTCAATGTCCTCGTCAAAACTTATAAGCACTGTGCTCTAGGGTTCAAGGGGTTCGAGGGATGCCTATTTGATGAACTCCACGAGAAGCTGAAGATCGATAGGAGAACGCTTAAGCAGATAATAAGGGAGCTAAAGAAGTGGAAAGCCCACGCAACGACGCTGTTAAGCTTGTACATACCGCCTGGTAGGCCTATAAGCGACGTGGTTAACCTCCTTAGGCAAGAACTCGCGATAACGGAGAACATAAAGCTGAAGAAGACTAGGAACGCCGTTCAAACGGCTCTCGAGGCTGCGATAGATAGGCTCACGAAGATTAGGGAAACCCCGGAGAACGGGCTAGTGGTCTTCGCGGGCATTAACGATGAGACGGGCGACTACATAGCGTGGGTATTCTCCCCGCCCGACCCAGTACCGGTATTCTTCTATAGGACCGACAAGGAGTTCCACACAGAGTTCCTAGAGCCAATGGTTGAGGAGAGGGACGTCTACGGGATCATCATCGTTGAGCGCGACGAAGCGACGATAGGGTTGCTAAAGCCCTCGGGGATACAGGTTCTCGACGAAATCGAGTGGTATATACCAGGTAAGCACCACAAGGGTGGCCAAAGCCAGCGCAGGTTCGATAGGATAATAGAGCAGATGGTAACTGAGTTCTATAAGCACCTTGCGGAGAGGGTGAATAAGCACTTCCTACCGCTAGTCGAGAAGGGCTTGCTTAAGGGAGTGATAATCGCTGGGCCCGGGTACGCTAAGTACGACTTCCTTAAGGAGGCTGACAACCTTGACTATAGGATTAGGAAGCTAATCATAGGTGAGCCCATAGACGTTGCGTACCAGGGTATGGTCGGTCTTAGAGAGGCCGTCATGAAGGCTAAGCACATTCTATCCCAGCAAAAGTTCGTTGAAGCCGTGGAGGCTCTCGAGGAGTTCAAGTACCACTTAGCTAAGGACGATGGATACGCAGTTTACGGCGAGAAGGACGTTATCGAAGCGCTTAAGCAGGGAGCTTTAGAGAAGGTACTTATATGCGAAGACCATCCCAAATTCGATGAGATCTCTAAGCTAGCTGAGGAAACGAGGGCTAAGGTAATTATCGTGCCTCCAGACATAGATGAGTACAAGTGGTTTAACGATGCGTTTGGCTGCGTTGCTGGCATAGCTAGGTACCCAATATCGCTTGGTTAGCCCACAAGCTTTTTACCTACCGAACTGCGAAGCCCTTGCTGACGGGGCGCTCTTGGCGGACATGGTGCTCAACGTTATGTGTAGAGCTACGGATTCTAGCGAGTGCCTACGCATTAAGAGGAGATTGTTTGAAAAACTCTATCCATTTATCAAAGCAGCTGGGCTGCGGATAGAGATCTTAACAACGTACTTACCGTACCTACCAGGGGAATCCCCAATCGAGCTACCGAGCGTCACAGTGATTGGGCGTGAGAATCTCGAGCAATTCGATGTCGTTGAGGGGTACGCTACTCGAGGCTATGAAGAGGTCTTAGAGGCTATCTCCCTGTAAGGACAGTCCCTCCAGTACTTGCTACAGAGCTCGGCTTCGAACCTCGTCATCAACCTATCCAGCGCCTTACAGTATAGTACCTTGATACCATTTTCCAGCTTAACGATCTCTGCATACGGGCACTCGACGTGTACATCATAGACAAGAGCGTGGATAGGTGCATAGACCCTTAGGTTATGCTTCGGTATGGAGGTATTGCGTTGCTTCTTCCTTGCGGAGGGCTCTACGTAGTATGGACAACTCGTGTACCGCGTTTCATCGCCTAAGCACCTCTCGGGGGACGTAACGGCGTCAGAGGGTATCTCCAGCTTTGGGGAAGTGCAAAAGCCTTGAGAATACCATGGGCAAGGCATTGCGGAGACCCCGGGGCTTAACCCACTTGCTAACCCTATAGTACGCAACACTTTTTACCTCTCTACCCTCTTCCTCTCAACCCGAAGGAGTTGAGTGGGTGTATGTGCATGGCGTCGGATAGGGTCTCGGCGATAGGGGGTATGGAGGTTATCGAGAAGCTAGGTCTTCGCAAGGTGTACGAGGATCCTGAGGTTGTTGTCGTTACCGCTCCTAACGAGGATCAGCTTAAAGAGATCATACTTAACTTACTGCGCGAGAAGCCCATGACCGTAAAGGAGCTTCACTCCATACTAGCGGGAATAGCTAGCGAGGATAAGATACGCAAGTCGCTCGTTAGGCTAGCCGAAAGGGGTTTAGTATCTGTGGACGAGGACGGTAGGTACCACTTGGTGGGAATTTTCTGAGGGTAATCCGCGGGGTCGGCAGCTCCAAGTCGAGGAATGTTCTCTGCTTGAGTTAATGCTCGAGTTAATTCAACTCGCTAACTCTTGCTAACTAACTACTCTTAATCATGTACCCGCAGTTAGGGCAGAACCTAGCGTTCGGAGGCACTACCGCGCCGCAGTTAGGGCACCTATGCGCGCTATCAACGCCTTGAGCTTGAGGGTATTGCTGCAACGAATAGTGTTGCGCTGGATAGGTGTGTATGCCTCCAGGTGGAGTGCTGTGGCCTCCCGTGGATGGTGAGTGCGGTGGTGTTGCGTACTGTGGATAGCCGTAGGCGTAGCCTTGGTAGGGAGCGGGGATGGCGATGGGGTGCGGAGCTAAGTAGGGGCTCTGCATAGGAGTGCTGGCTACGGGCGCGCTAAATACCTGTAGGTACCGCTGCTTGATGTCCTCCTTGATTAGGTGTAAATATATCTGCGTGGTTTTGAGATCTCGGTGGCCGAGTATCCTCTGAACGATCGTTACGTCTAGGCCCCTCCTAAGGGCTTCAGTAGCGAAGGTATGCCTAAGGATGTGCGGCCTAACCTTGCGCGGATCTATACCAGCCCTCTTAGCGAGGGTCTTCAACCTCTTGTACAAGCCGCTATAGCTAAGCGGTATTACCCTCTCGTCAGGTAGCGGCTTGCGTAGCTCGATAATCCTCTTGAGTACCTCTAGCGTTAAAGGCCCTATGAAGACGACTCGCTCCTCCCCGAACTTAGCGTTCCTAACCCTTATCTCCCTTCTAACGAGGTCTATGTCGCTGAACCTCAGCGATAGCGCTTCCTCCGCACGAAGCCCCGTTTCAACGAGTAGCGATACTATGAGCAAGTCGAGGAGATCCCTAGACGCTTCGAGCATTCGGGCAATCTCCTCGGGCTTGAGTACCTCGGGCTCCTTCCTCTTCGGCCTCCTAACCTTAGGCACCTTGATGCTTATCCCGCACCACTCAAAGAACCTCGATAAGAAGAGCGTGTAGTAGTAGAGCGTTGCCTGCCTCGCCCTCCTACCACCGTACTTCTCACCTCGAAACCCCTTCCTCAACCTCTCTAGCCTCCACTTAACGATGTCCTCGGTAGTAACGTCGCACACGTTCTTCCACGAAACGAAGTCGAAGAAATCGTTTAGAGCAGCCCTATAACTCTTAACAGTCTTTTCGTTGGCTCCAGCAGCCTCTAGAGCCGCTAGAAACTCCTCGACCACGAACCTAGAATCGTACTTACAGACATCGAAGCTAGCGCGGCCGAGCTCTATCCTCATACCCAAATCCTAGTGAGTAGAGCTAACTTCCGTGAGCATCTATAAAGAGCTGAGGTGCGTCAGCAAGGCCAGGTCTCCTCATCGTTCAGGAGGTAGCCAAAGCACATCATCCGCGATTCACAGCCTAGAGAAGCCTTATAAGCCCCAAACAAGATGAGCTCCGCGGAAGGGTGCCGGGGTCGCCTAGCCTGG
>CAZRDH010000075.1:0-7190 GCA_964598805.1 uncultured Desulfurococcaceae archaeon
TATCGCACTCCCAATAATTATAGCATTGCTAGTCTTTGCGAGCATCGTTAGCAATATGTATTGCGGTAATGGCGAGGTTAGAGTTCCGATAGAGTACTGTTCCAAAGACGTTTACAGCTTTGAATCTAAGTGGCCTATCGATAAGCATGGCGAGCTCCCAAGTAGTTGGAATTCTATCGAGGTAACGATAGTACGGGCACCAACTAACTTTGCTGATATAGCCCTTAGCTACCTCAAGGGGCATGGGTATAGGGTTTCTAAAGGCGATGTCTATGGATTCACCATACTGATTAAGCTCATTCACTACAAGCTCGTACCGATAGAAACGAAAGCTACTCTAACTCTACCGAATGGAAGTCGCGTTACGGTTACTAGCGCTAGGAAGCTAGTTAGAGTTCCGTTGAATGAAGAGGTGGTTATCGTCGGTAAGAGCTTAGGTAATCTCAGTGGGCCTATGTACGCAATCAAGCTAGTGAACGGAAAGCCTGTAGCAACATCGAGGATTAGGCTCGTACTCGTCAACGTATCTAAGAGGGTTGAGTTAGTAAAGGATTTAGCGAAGGAAATTGCTTTGAAGCTCAATCTATCTATAGAGCGAGTTAAGGAGTTGAGGATACCTACGGAGGTACGCAGGGTTGTAATAGTGAAGAGGTATGCTCTACGCGCTGATGATCCCAACGTGCTGAAGTTAGGTAGCTACGATCTCGCAAACGTAATAAGCCCTATAACCTACGAGCTCCACTCGCAAATAACGTTGTTCGGTACAGTATTCGCAGAGTCCGTAGCTAAGGCTATGGCTTGGTTCGTTAAAGGCATAGGGGCGATCGCTGTAAACGACGAGAGCTACTGTAGATCATACCAACCGTTAATGCTCATCGAGGAATGCGATCACGATGCGTACATAACGAGCGATAGAGGCATACACGTGTATTGCTACGGTAAATTCGTGTACATGACTCTCCCACCATACTTCCAAATAACGTACTGCGCAAGAGCGGAAATAATAACGGATAGTATCGGTAAAGAGATAGAGAAGGGAACCAGGGTCTGTTGGTGGATTGGATATATGTACTTGGATTGCAGATTCGCATGCCCCGTAATCGAAATACTTGGGTTCCCACCCATAGTCAAGACCTTCGCAAAACCTTAGCACAGGTTGTCGGATCAGGGTAGTGCTATAGCGTAAGCAACCTAAAGCTCACCACACATACCGTATGCGGAGCCTCGCGACCCCTTCGCTACCTCGGTTCGAATGGTCTTGCCGCTGTTCGTGGTTCGATCTTTATCTCTGTGTTGAAGCTCTTGAGAAGCTCCATGGCTTCTCTAGGCATCTTGGAGAGGATCTCGTCGAGCTCCTAAAGTAGGTATTCACGACCTCTCTTCAAGTCCTGTGAAAGGTTCTCTAAATCACATTCCTTCTCAACGCAATAGCCATTAAGAGCTCTTAACTAATGGCTTTGCATGGTTAATTCATTAAAGAAGGTGCACTCCGCCGGGGTGTACACGCGTAGTGCATCGATGTTCTCGAAACGCTTTCCACGTCGCAGATCCTTCGATCCCTATCCTTGTGGTGCACCCCAAGATCAATCCCAACAACATTGCGCACCCAGAGGTCCGCACATCAGATCTTCGACTATAGAGGCAGGAATCGGGGAATCTACAACGCAAAAGAGCTCGAGGTCGGTGCCAGCTTTTCACGGTATTACGCCTAGGATCTGCAGTATCAAGACGATGGCTAGGGGTATGCCGGCTAGGAACGCGAAGAGCGGTAAGCTGAGTCTCTCGGGTTTCGGATCGCGCATAGCTTCTCTTTAGAGCTCTGCTACCTCCTTCTCAACCTTATTATGTTTATACCACGCGTATACGCTCAACACCATCGCTAAGTATAGAGAAAGAACTTTGTAGACAACATCGCTAACCGTGATGGAGAGCCCGTAAAGGCCGAATACGATAGCCGTAAAACCTTCGTAGAACCTCTGCCTATCCCTCAAGAACTTGATTCTCTCGAAGAGCTTCTCTAACCTCCTCTCCTCAGCCATGGGCATCAACCCTCTTCAGGTACGTAGAGAACTACCGTTACCTCCTTCTCACGGCGCTTCTCTAGAGACGTAGAAAAGAACTTTGTTAAAGCTAAGCTCAACAATACTGAGATAGAGATTCTATTCGTTGAAGTATCTCCGAAGACCAGCACCCACGAGCTTGTAAATGCTATTCTAAGCTAGGTTCCAGAAATATATCGTAGCTAAATTCAATACAACGATTAAGAAGAATAGTAAGAGCATCGCTTATTAGGATACATTGTCTGCCTCTCGGTATAGATTAGGTATGTAAGGTCTATGGTCATCGAGTTAAGGTCTTAGCTCTAGGATTTCTCTACAATGATCTACGATGATAGGGCCTCGATTAGGTGTATCAAATGGCTAAAACATTCCTCAAGATCATTAGCGCTTGCTCTATAAGTTCCAGAAGTTTGTTTCTATCGATAATGTCTTCAGCTAGCCTAACTGTTTGAAGAGCATCGCTACTGATACGGTTCATCCTATATGCAAGCATCAATCCATGGTCGTGAATTGTATGCTTAACAAGATTATAGCTGTAAACACCGTTAACCGCTATGAACAGATCTACGCTACGTCCATTTGGTGCGACTGCTTTAGATCTGAAGAGTTGTTGCTCAATCTCTCTTAGCTCGTAAACCTCTATACCACGAGCTCTGATACTGTTTATCAAACTCTCAACACGTTGTTTAGGCTCCATATCTTCTCCATCTACAACAACTCCTATGCTACGAACTTTACGGGCTATAGATATCAGCAAAGATATAACTGAAGTATAGTCGTATACATGAGGAATTCCACCGCATTCCAAAATCCCTACACTTCTACGAATATCTATACGTAGCTTCATCACAAGCTTCTTAGTCACAAGCTTCTCTGTAACCCCTTCACAACGCTCTAAGCTTCTCAAATACAAACTTTTCAAACGATTCTTCTCGTGATAGCTGGACTAACGCCATTGCGTATCACCGCTAAACTACGTATAGAAATCTTGGATCGAGACCTAGCTTCTCAAGGACTTCGCTATCGATAGCACTTAGTCTTCTAGTGCTAAGCTCTCCATCTTCTGATCGCTCTAGGAAATGCATTGATAACTCAAGACCTAGATCACTACATATCTTCCTAACGATCTTGACAAGCTCGATGCTATGACTAGAGATCAGTACCTGCATCCCTATCTCTTTCGCTATCTCTAGAACGAATCTCATGTATGTCTCTAGACCAGCTGGATGCATATGGTTCTCAGGTTCCTCCATCAACAATATCTTCGGTTTGTATGCAAGAAGCATAAGCCCTGTTATAATAGCTATCTTAGCACCGTCGCCAAGATCATCTATCCTAACACTTGTCTTAGACAGTTGGAGAGCAAGAACATACTCGTTTCCAAGAGGTATGTAGGTAAGTCCTTCAGCATCAGGTTCAAACTCTTTCCTAACTAGACCAACTATCTTTTTATCCAATCGTTTAGCAACTACTTTAGACCAGCAGCTCTTTTCAATAGTACGAAGTCTGGTGATAGCCCTGGAGTCCACGAAGATAACGTTCTGAAGCAATTCTATGGGTTTGCCAAGGCTCTTGACATGGAGAAGCTCATCACCTAAATTAATGAATGATCCGTATTCATTAAATAAGTATCTACGACATATGCAGACATAACGATAACCTTCGTAATATCTCGATATCCCAAGCTCAGCTAGTTCTCTATCATCAAGCTCTAGCAACGTACATGGAATACCGAGTCTATGTATCAATACGAATCTTCTCCAGTATCCATCTATGTTCAGCTTAATGGAGATAGGCTTCGATATATTCATGGAAAACCATAGAACATCTTTAGCACTATCCCAATTACCTGAACCACCTCTTCTATTAATGACGTAGTCTAGCTTTTGCATACCGTAGATAGGATCCTTTATATCTATGCATGCTGAGGCTATGTAGATAGCTTCTAGAACTGTAGACTTACCACTACCGTTTCTACCCAACAATATGTTTACCTGAGTCAATCCTTCTATACGACCTTTAGATATGCCACGCAGATACTCAATCTCTATAGCTCTAATCATTACTTAGCTCCGTAGGTAGACTGTCTTTAACCACGCTAAAATACATTCTGGAATACGATGAGAGAAACAGAACGTTATCTAAGGCAGTGCTTCAATAACTTGTTAAATACTTAAAGTATGCAGATTGTAATAGCTGTTTAAACCTTGCTTAAGCTAGACAACTCGGATCGATATGTATAACCATATTTATGTACCTAGTAATTTGATCGAGAAGCTAAAGAGCTTGGGTTAGATCCTAAGTCTTTCGTTGTAGAGCTTCTAATCGAGAAACTAAATTTGGATCTTGAAGAAGAAGCTAAAGCTCGTTTTGAGCTCGCGAAGAGATTCTTTGAAGAGGGTAAGAAGCTTATCGATGAAGATCCTGTACAAGCTTCGGAAAAGTCGTACAGAGTTGCTGAGGGGTGTGTAAAGGCGTTGGTGATAAGATTTAGATTCGAAGATATTCTGAAGAGTGTTAGATCTAGAGGTAGATGAAGTATTGCTAACATAGAGAAAGCTATAAAACGTCTGTCGGAGAGGCTAGGTAGGTGGTTCTACGCGGAGATGGTGAAGCCTATACTGTTGCTAGACATGCTTTCAAATCGTATACACATCAAGACTTCCTCATGCTACTTAAAGATAACGAGATTAAGTATAGTATCGATGAGGTTTTGAAGCATGGAGTACAGTAATGTTGAGTATGTTAGGAAGGAGCTTGAGATTCTAGAGGATTGGAGGGAATGGATTGCTAAGCTGAAGAAGGCTATAGTAAAGCGTTTACCGGATGCGAAGGTATGTGTTTTGGTTTCTGTTGTTGAGTGTAGGTATACAGCTGCTAGCGATATAGATGTACTAGTCATTTACAGATATATACCTAGATCAGCTATAGAACGTGCAGACATCGTTGTTTTTGTCGAGGATGAGCCTTGGTCTTGCACGGCCAAACCCATTCCCATTTCAACTACATCTAGTAACACCTGAGGAGGCAAAGATATACCTCGAGATATACAGGATTAGATGTGTAGAGGTCTAGAACATGCTCTAGCTAGGTAGCTATGCATACGCATTCTATCGATAACAGCGTTAGGATCGTGTTCTAGGTGAGGGAGGTTTTAGTCTATCCAGTACTGAGGTTCTAAACTACTTCTCGTCTTAGTTTCGTCTCTGAACCTCCATAATCCTGATCTAGGTCTAACGAGCTCTATGCCAAGGCTTTCTATAAGTGCATCGCTTAGGATAACTTCGTATTCGTTTGGAACCATTACGGCTCTAGCTCTTACCCAATCCGAAACCCTATCCTTTACAACGATCCTTACCTCTACATAGCCTAGAACATACGTAGGGATCTCGATGCCTATAGCGCGATACCTCTCGCTCTTCAAAGCTTCGAGAGAGAAACCTAGCCTCTTAGCCAATGCTAGAGGTATGTGTATCTCTGGCTCATCAGATTCATAACCGCTGTTAGCTAGTGCAGAGGTCTTTACAGATCTTTCGCGGTAGCGCACCTCAATAGGCACCCTAATGCCCAAGACCTATCGCCTAACCTTAGCGAACTTCCCAAACCTCTTCCTTATACGCAAAACAATAACTTTTTCCGAAACAAACTTCCCAAACCTCTTCATCGATAGAGGTAATGCGACCAGAAGCTATATGCTTCCCGCTCTTCGAGTAGCTCCCCCGGAATCCAGTACCTCACCTCGAGAATACCGCACTTACGAAGTTTATGGACGTGTAGCGGAGGTCGATACCGAGGGTTCGCAGAATCAAGGTCTCTACCCTGCTCGAAAGCGTTTACGCCTCGACGGGTTTTCCAAGAGACCTTTAACACCCATGAAACCCAGTATACCGGCTCGCCATGCCTAGACCTATACCTCACGTTTGCGCGAAGCCATTACAGCTTCCGCTACTACCCTAACTCGGTACTTACCCTTCGAAGCATCTACCACTTCCCCAGCAACTACAAGTTCCTACTCAACGATATCGATAATCTCCCAACCATCCATTGAAGGCCCTGGGAACGCGAGCGGCTTATCGGCTACAACTTCTTAAGCTCTTCTAGCACGCTAAGGGAAGCTCTCAGCAACGCGTGCTTAGCGCCGCTAACCCCCGAGTAAGAGCTTTTGATCTCCTCTAGGAAGCGGTGTATATGGAGCCCCGCGGGGCGTGGGGTCAGCGTGACTGGGACTCTTCACGAATCCGCCTAGCGGCTACTCATCATCCCCCGCGGGGCTCTCCAGCTAATGCCTCGCTTCTTAGGGTGTTGGCGCCGCCCTCGTTAGGTTGCTAAACCCGTTTGCCGGATTCGTTGCTTAGTTGCTTAGGGCTCTAGCCTAGTGCTCGATGCACACAAGTAGCTGTGTTTCTATGGGTGTGGAGGTGGTTGCATGGGTATCCCCGTGGCTTTTAGGGTTTTCGTGTCGCTAACGCTAACGGTGTTGTTCTTCGTAACCCTGGTTACGGGGCTCATTCTCTTCGTCGAGAAGCTGTCTTTGGATTCGGGTAGGGGGTTTGGGTATGGGGTTGGGCTAAGGGTTGTTAGGAGCGTGCATACCTACGTAGCTATCGCTATGGGGGTTCTAGGCCTAGTTCACTTAGGGCTTAACGCTAAGTGCTTAGCTTCGTATCTAAGGAGGGTGTTTCGGGGCTAGCGCGCTCATTAAGGTGCACGCACGTATCTTTCCTTGGGATGCCGCGCCGTGGCTAAGGGCGTAGCCCCCTGGATGGGGGTTGCCGTCGCGGTCTTAGTAATGGTTTCCTCCCTACTCGTAGCGGTGCTCAACTGCGTAGCCGTGCCAACGCTACGCGACTACCCTAGCGAGGGCGTGGTGGTCGAGTACGTACTCCTCAACGCCTCTAAGTGGGTATTCAACGCTTTATTCGCTCAACCGAGAATTCGCTTAGTAGACGCTAGCGGCAAGAGGATTGCTGCGGCAATCCTTAGCCTATACGCGGCTATGCCTCGAGCTAAGCTAGCGTACTTAGGTAGCTTTAGCTCCGAAGGCCCGACGATAACAATCGACTCGACTACCATTAGCACCGCGCTCAAGCGAGTTGCTTTTGCGTGGAAGCGTGCTTTAGGTAGTCTCAA
>CAZRDH010000076.1:0-8430 GCA_964598805.1 uncultured Desulfurococcaceae archaeon
AGAGCCCCTATAGGATCTCTAGAGAACCTTGTACAGCATGTTGATTAGCTCAATAACTTCATTGTCTTCTGACGGATCTCGGTGCGGGAACCTTAGTTACATCGACGATCTTCAGTACTAGGGTTCTGAAAAAGCAGTAATCTATCGTTTACCTCGACGAGCGTCTTTAACTCGCGCTAGAGAGGTAAGCTCTTGCACTAGGGCGAGAGTACGGTTCTCGACGAGCGTTTTAATATAGCGCGATAAAGCACTTAGTACTTCAAACACTGTTCTCCGCTTACTGATCGAGCCATCAGCACTGCGTGGGCTCGGCTTAGGCGGGGTAAGCGTTATGGATTTAGGTAGTTAAGCACGGGGTCGCTACGTATTGTAGGGTTGTGCGAGTGCCTATCGATAGGGATGTTGTTAGCTCGCGTATTGCTGAGATACGGGAGTGTATTCGGGAGTTGCTTAAGCTTGCTTCTAAGCCTTACGAGGAGCTCAGCATCTATGAGAGGTACTCGATGAGGTACCTCATCATAGTTCTAGTCGAGGCGCTCGTGTCTCTATGCATACACGTCGCTAAGGAGGTCTTCGAGTACGTTCCGAAGTCCTACGTAGATTGCGTGAAGTACGTTGGCGAGAAGCTAGGCGTTAAGTGCTTAAACGACTTGATAGCCCTCGTTAAGCTGAGGAACTTGATAGTTCATAGGTACTGGGTAGTCGATGATCGCGAGATTCGCGATTCGATAGTTCAGGACTTTAAGTGCGTTAACGACTTTATTCGAGTAATCGAGAGGGAGTTCCTATGAGCATTACTCACTACGTGGTTAACCGAAGCGAGTTGCTGAAGAAGCTGAAGGAGGCTTTGAGTAGGGATAGCAGGGTCTTGATAGCGGTTGCCTACGGATCAATACTTCGGAGCTCGGTAGTACGCGACGTAGACCTAGGGGTAGTGACGTCGCCTCCCCTAACCCTCAAGGACTTACTGATCCTATCAGCGAGGCTAGAGCTACTCGTGGGGGTACCCATAGACATCGTACCGATATGCGGGGTAAGCCCTAAGCTACAATACAAGATCCTAGCCTACGGCGAGCCCCTAGTAGTTAAGGATCCAAACCTCTTCAATAGGCTACTAACAGCAGCCCTAGGCAAGGTGCAGGATACGGAGCTAAAAACGAAGTACTTACCGAGCCCCACCCCCGCAAGTAAATAGCTTTGAACGATCTTGTTATCTAAGCTATAGCTCTACACGTTATCGTTGACTCTAGAGCATCTCTATGTTAGCAATGCTATGTATCGCTAAGCCCTTTACGTACCTTCTCAGCTAAACGGAGTTAAGGCGCCGTACGAAGTCGTTATCGGTATCAACTTGATATCGTTAGCTAGTCGATGCGGAAGAGCGTTGCGTTACGCATGACGTTCTTAGCTAGGTGTCGATGAATCTACTTCTTGCAGTTGACTAACTGCGACGAGTTACGTTGTTCGTAGTAGGCGGGCTAAGGTCTCTACGGATTCTACGTAGCCCTTCCAATCGGTAAAGCTCTTCCCTATCTCGAGTAGCGCATTCGTGTAGAGCAGCGTAATGATTCCGCTAACCATGCACGCTATGGTGAGTATCGCTAGGGTTAGAACGATGCTTTTCGGGATCCTCGGTGCGGAACTCCCGCGGAACGGTTTTAAGCATAGGCTGTACATAACCTTGGCGTAGCCAACGAAGCTCACGATGCTGGGTACCGCCGCTAGGAGTGCCCATGGGATCCCTAAGCCACTCGCGATAGAGGTGTAGAGCAAGAGCTTAGCGAAGAACATGTTTAGCGGTGGCACTCCACCTAGGGACATCATCGATACCGCGAGCGGAACGCCAATCCATGGACACGCTCTTCCAACTCCCGCGAGCTTCTCAATGCTTCTAGTATTCATTCCTCGAATTGCAGGCCCTACGGATAGGAATGCTAGCGCCTTTGCTATTGCGTGATTCGCTAAGTAGGCTAAGCCTACGCCTATCGCTAAGGGTGTCGCTACGGAGATGCAGCACGTAGCTAGGCCCATGTTAGCGATTGTGCTGTAAGCGATGAAGCGCTTTACATCTCGCTCTACGAGCATGGCTAAGGATCCTAGGAACGCGGTAATGAGCCCTAACGCAAAGCCTAACCTTAGGGCTAGGCTAGCGGCGCTAGTACCTTCCATGACCGTGGTGAACACCCTCGCATATACGTAAACCCCGGTAGCTACGAGTAGACCGGATAGTAGCGCTGATACCGGTGTAGGCGCTTCGCTATGCGCTTCAGGTAGCCAGAAGTGGTTGGGGAATACCGCTGACTTGTAGAGCACCATCCACAGGCACGCAAAGGTGAAGACCATTAGCGCTAGTTGCGGTACTCCTACGACCCTAGTTAAGGGAAAGCTCATCCCATGAATTTTAGCGGTTAGATCCGCCATGTTCACGGTGCCGAAGCATGCGTAGAGGTAGGCTATCCCTAAGAGGAAAATCGTGGTGGCTAGAGCGCCGTAGATTCCGTACCTAAGCGCGGCAAAGATCGCTCTCTTACCTCTTTCAAAGGATACGAGGGCGTAAGCGGCTATCGAAGCTACTTCCAGCATTACGAAGAGGTTGAAGACGTCACACGTATACACCGTGCCGAGCATCCCTACCTCGATTACGGCGAGCAGCGTGTAGTATAGGTGGTGCTTCTCCTCGACGTATCCAAGGCTGTAGATAGCCAGCAGGAACATGATTACCGATATCGTTGCGCCCATTAAGGCCCCTCCGCTATCAACTTCGTATGCTATGCCTAGCGGCGGAGGCCAGCCGCTAAAGATGTAAACAATCCTCTTACCGCTCCTCACGATGTCTAGGAGCATCCACGTGTTGAGAAGCGCTACGAGTCCTAGAACCGCTAAGCTTGGTACTTCTACAGCTCTACGATTCTTAGTAGCGATGCCTATCAATGGGTTTGCGAAGGCTAGGATCACTAGGCTAGCGATCGATATGGGCGGCACGAGCTCGATCCCCATAGTCAAGCTCATGCCCATCACCTTAATCGAAGATTTTCGAAGCCCATTCCTCAAAAGCGCGAGATACGTACTCCCTAGCTCTCTCGGGCTCAACGGTCTTAGCGTCAATCCAGTGCACATAGAGAACCCTTCGCTCTTCGTCTACGTCGACGACCACCGTGCCCGGGGTATTAGTTATAGAATTAGCTACGGTTAGCAAAGCGTAGTCGCTACGAACCTTAGTAGGTATCGCTACGATAGCTGGTCGATATCGAGGCTTGAGAATCCTCTTAATCACGTCTAGGTGAGCGCGTGGCTCTGCTACCGCAATGTAGTAGAGGGAGTATATTACTAAGTAGAGGAATCTACGTATGTCGAGAACCTTAGAGTGCCTCTCAATGCATAGCTTCACCGTTACGAAGCTCGCAATACAACTAATTATGGTACCAAACGTTAAATCAGTTACCGTTGTAGAGCCCGCGAGCATTATATAGAGCCCTAGATACCCAACGAAGAGTATTAGGAACGCACCCAACTTCCTCATCCTCTACCACCCACTTCATTCAATTCAAGCGTGCCGAAACGACGGTACATCCACACGGCTAGGAACACGAGTAGCGCAGTTACCGCGAGGTTTATGACTATCGCTGTTATTACGAATGCTTGAGTTAGCGGATCCACTCCGTGCTTAACAAGGTACTCGATACCTCTCAGCGTAGGTACCAAGCTCGTCACTACGGGTGGCGCGGGTCTCTTTATGAAGCGGTAGCCTATTAACACGAATAGGAGGTTCACGGTGTCTCCAAGTATAGTTAAGGCAATGATCTTCTTCACGACGTTGCTCTTAGCCACGATTCCGTAGATAGCTACGCCTATCGTTGCAAAGATTAGCGAGTATAGGTACAGTACGAGTAAGTTCAATATCATTGCCTACCACCCCGAAGAAGGTGTAATAGTAAGAAAATTGCTGTGAACTCCATGCTCACGACTAGTAGCTCGGAGAGGTTGTAGAACAGTATGCTTCCTGCAACGTAGAGAGGGCCTATCCAAGGGGAATATACGCTAGGACTCCACTCCTTAGCGAGGTTCTGAGCTAGGTATCCGCCTACTACCGCTAGGGGTAGCGATGCTAGGAAGGCTATAGTGAGCAAGCCAACGCTTCGAAGAACCTCGGCTTGACGAAGTTTCAATCCAAACTCTTCTAGGTGCCTATAGCTGTAAGCCGCTAGAATCGCTACAGGTATCGTAGCGAACGCAACACCCCCTTGGAAGCCGCCTCCGGGCGTTACGTAGCCTCGGAATGCGAGTATTAAAGACGCGAAGAGTATGAATACCATGGCTATGCGGACTCCACTCCTAGCGATGATTGTAAGGGTACTCTCTTTCTCTACCTTCGCAATCCTCGACGAAAGCACTAAGCACCCTACGAGAGCTGCGAACAACACCATGGTTTCGAATATCGTGTCTAGACATCGGTAATCCCATAGGATAGCGTTTACAACCTCGGGGCTAGAGCTCCATAGCGATGGGCGCGTCGAGTCGTAGCTATACCTAAGGTATGCCTCGGCAATGCTCCTCACGTTCTTTGGAACTAAGTTTCCAATGCCGCCTAGTGCAACTGCGGCAAAGCATGCGGCAATCACTATGGCTAGGAGCGCGGCTATGAGGATCCTCATCGCTTATCACCCTCGAACCTGTAGGTTTTCCAAATAGCGTAAATCAGTAGCACGGGGTAGAGGCATAGGCTAACAGCTACGTATGCGTAAAGGATGTCTGGCGCCATGAGGATCCCGAAGATTAGTGCGTATGCAACGGATTGAAGTGCTGAGAATATCACTGCCTTGATGAGGTCTCGCTCTATCACTGCCTTCACGCTAGCTACGAACGCTGCAGTCATTAGCACGCATAGCGTAGCTATGGTGAACTCAACGATCATTCCTTCTCACCCTTTTCGAGGGCATCATATTCGAGAGGCTGGGGAGAAGGTTCACGGCTATGGTAGGCAGCGTGTGCAAGGATGTGGGTGCCGATGGGGGCTACGATGAGTATGAATACTGCTGTAGAGATGCACGTAGCTACGAACGATATTGTTGCGCTACCCAAAGCGTTCGTCCCTATGGCTACGAGCGATACACCTATTAACGGAACTACGGCTCCACCCACGATACCTACCGTAGCAGCATGCATTCTCAAGAAGAAGTTGGGGAACCGCAGCAATCCTATTGCTGCTAGTACGTCGCATACTGCGCCTATCGCTACGAGCCCCATGCCGACGAGGGCTAAGAGATCCATTACCACCATTCTTCATCACCTCCTTCGACGCAGTAAGTACCTAGCTATAAAGAGATCGAATACGAATGCCCAGAGCACTAGTAGTAGGGCTCCAAAGGCTAAGAAAGGAGTTCGATATAGTAGCGAGAGTAACGCTAGGAATACGGCGAGGTCAAAGGTTAGGCAATCTATAGCGAGTACGGAATCGACTACTGTAGGACCCCTAAATACTCGAACTAAGTATAGCGTAAACGCGAGTAGGAATACCGTCCCTACGACAATCACGAAGAGGTCGAGTACTTGAAGCGCTAAGCCCATACCTCCTTCACCTCAAGAATTTAATCATGCTTTCTATATTTTGAAGGGCTTCTCTACGCAAGTTCTCGATTAGGTTTGCATCCTCTGGGCTGGGCTCGGCAATTGCGATCTCAAAGCGTTGTTTCTTCCTCAACATCTCTATGGCTACTGCGAGACCGAATATCATTGCCTCGGGCTTCGGTGGGCAACCAGGAACGTATACAACGTTGGGCTTGGGCAAGCCTCTTTCCTCGAGTAGTTCTAAGAGCTTTGGAACGCCACCTACCGTGGCATAGCTATCGAACCAGATTCCGCCACCGCAAGCGCACGAACCTATCGCTACTATCGTCTTGGGGTCGGGAACGGCTTCAAGAGCCCTAAGCACGTAGTCGAGGGCGTTCGCATTGATGGGCCCCGTCACGAGCAGTACGTCGGCGTGTCTAGGACTCGCAACGAGCTTAACCCCAAACCTCTCGATGTCGTGCGTGGGAGCTAGTAAGTCGAGTAGCTCGATATCGCATGCGTTGCAACCGCCCGTGTTGAGGTGGAAGACCCAGAGGCTCTTCTTGCTCACGACCATGCTCGCCACCCCACGAAACCCTTCGCCTTAGCCACGATCTTAGACCTGCATTCGGGGCACAACATGGTTAGCCAACGAGTTTCCTCGTTCATCGACCGAGCTACGTGGGCAACGAGCTTCTGGGGAGCGAAAGGTTTTCCGCATAGGACGCACTTAGCCATGGGATGCTCGATTGCGTAGAGAAGGTCGTTTAAGTCGCTCGTAGCGAGCTCGAACTCTTTAGTTATAGAGATAGCGTTGAGAGGGCATACATCTGCACAACGCGCGCAGAAGATGCATCTCCCGTAGAAAATCGTGATCCTGCGTATTCCTCGCTCTTCATCGTCTTCAACGGAGATCGCTCTAGCTGGGCATGCACGTGCACACGCACCGCAGCCAATGCATTTCTGGGGGTCCACCACAATCTTTCCGCGAAATCCCTCGGGAGGCTCTACCCTTTCGTAGGGGTATCTACGAGTAGCAATGCCTTTCGAAACGAGCTTAGCTAGCAGTCCTCCCCTAGCCATGCGCTTCACCTAGGCGAAGCTCTCTCTTCGTACCGTACCTACGATCGATAACTATGACTCTATCAGTACACGAAAAACAAGGATCAATGCTGGCTATGATCGCTGGCGCATCGCATAGCTTTTCCCCGACGAGCATCCTCAAAACCGAAGGTATGTTCGCGTATGATGGGGCCCGCACTTTCCATCGAAACACTTTCCGGGAGAGACCAGTCATTACGTAGTGAACGTTTTCACCTCTCGGAGCTTCTGTAGCCCCAACGCCTTCCCTAAGCTCGTGGAACTCGAGGTCCTCTGCAGCTATCGGTGTTTGCGGAAGGTTTTCGAGGAGGTAAATAGCTATGCGAATGCTCTCGAAAACTTCGTCCCTTCGAACTAGCGCTCTCGCATATACGTCGCAGGTGTCGTACGTAGGGACCTCGATCTTTACGAACTTGTAGGCAGCATACGGTTTATCCCTACGAACATCCATCGCTATGCCGGATGCGCGCGCTACGGGGCCCACTACGCATAGCTTCTTAGCTTCGTTACGCGGTAATAGCCCTACGCCTTTCGTTCGCTTCAATATCTCGGGTAGCGATAGGAGCTTCTCGATAAAGTAGCGAAACTCGCTCTCTACCCTCTTGAGGACCTCGATCGCCTTAGGGACTACGTCGTTAGGAATGTCCCTCCTAACGCCTCCAACGATGTTCATCCCGTAGGTCTTCCTATTGCCGGTTAAGAGCTCCGCTAAATCCATAACGCTCTCGCGTATTCTCCATATCGTCGCGAACCCCACGTCGAGTCCGAGGACGTGAAAGAGTATGCCGAACCACAGGAGGTGGCTATGGATTCGCTCGATTTCGAGGAGGATGCTCCTTATGAAGAGAGCTCGCTCAGGAACGTCTACCTTAAGGGCATCCTCAATTGCTTGGCAGTAAGCGGTACTATGGGTGAAACCGCATATACCGCAGATTCTCTCGGCTATGAACGGTATTTGGTGTATGTCTAACCTCTCCTCAGCGAGCTTCTCTATCCCTCGATGAACCATGAATCCGCGGTACTTAGCCTCGACGATGCGCTCGCCGTCTACTACTAGCTCAAAGCATTCAGGTTCGTGTAGCGCTGGGTGATAAGGGCCTATAGCGATCGAGAATCCCTGCGGAGGCTCCTCAGCAATCCTTCGAGGAGCTATCTTCGCGTTGTAGGGAACGTCCTTTCTAAGCGGTTTGAGGTCTTTCCATAGCTCGGGTCTCTTGATGAGGGGCTCGCTAACGGGGTGGTCGACGAAGTCTACGCCTAGGAGGTCTCTAATCTCTCTTTCCGACCAATCCGCTCCTTCAACAATAGTCGTTATCGATGGTATCCTTGGGTAAGCAGCGTTGCAGCGAACCTCTATAGCTAGATACGTGGAGTTTGGCGCATCTAGAGTAAAGAGATGGAGTACGCGGTAGCCATTATCTAGGATGCGCGTATCGATACCAACGCTCGTAACGTACCTCCAACCCCTCGCAAATAGCTTCGAAGCAACTTCCCTAAGTTTAGAACTATCAACAACTACCTTCACCATCCTACTAGACGCCGCTTCGACTCTGCCTAGCGCTAAAATATCTCTAGGGAGCGAAGAGGCCAACGATTGCCACCCCCATGCATATAATTGAGTACTTCTTGACGTATCGAAAAACGTGCTCAGGTCTATACCTAGCGAAGATAGCGTCCAGTATTGCAAAGAGCGTGCTCATCGACGTGAGGAGCGCGAGGTAGAGGGGTATCGATAGCCATCCAAGCGAGTAGCGGGGTAGGGCGAGGTCTAAGAAGAGGGTT
>CAZRDH010000077.1:0-8806 GCA_964598805.1 uncultured Desulfurococcaceae archaeon
AATCGGCGCCTAATGTCTATGGGGCTAAGCCTAATCATCTCACGCTTCTCTTCGCCAACCTCGTAGAACGTCGTGGGCTTCTCTAGCTTTATCTTGGGTTGCTTAGCACCGCAGAAGGGACAGACATTAGTCTTTATAGCCCTTCTCTTTAGGTACTCCGCGAACCTCTTAGCGAGCTTGGGGTATCTCTTTTGCAACCTCCTGAGGTAGCTACGGTACTTCTCCATCTCTTCTGGAGGTAGCTTTACCCTCGAGCACTTGCTACACGTAGCCCTCAGCAAGTCGTATATGTGTCTAACGAATAGAACGTTTATCACGGGAAGCGCTAGCTCTATGTGGCCGAAGTGCCCGGGGCACAAAGCCATAGTGTTTCCGCATACGGGGCAAACCTGCCCGGGCTCGATAGCTCCTAGCCGCGGATCCATGACTGAGCCTCTTAGCGGCGTACCGTCCTCATCGTAGGTTTCGGGCGATACTATCGTCGCTACGCTCATCTTCCTAATCTCGTCGGGCGAGAGAATCCCGAACTTTATCTTCGCTATAACCTTCTCCTCCACGGACCCCACCTCATTTACTCAATTGAAAGAAACTTCTCCTTATCCCTCTTGGTTAAGTACTCGTACTTATCGGCTAGGATTAGCCTCGGCTTAATGCCCATGCTCATGAACTCTTGTAGCAGTAGCTTGAACGCGTATGGCACTACGACGGGGTGTAGCACGCCTTTATCTCCGTGTATCGGACACTCGTACACCTCCTTCCTCCTGTTGTACCACCCTATGAATCCGCATAGCTCGCATACGTATATGACGGTCTTATCCGAGCTCTCGAGCATTCTCTCCCTCAGCAGCGCGGCAGCTCCATGCCCGATTAGCGTGTCCCTCTCCATCTCTCCGAACCTTAGGCCACCTTCCCTAGCCCTACCCTCGGTAGGCTGCCTAGTGAGTAGCTGCACGGGTCCTCGAGCTCTAGCATGCATCTTGTCGGCAACCATGTGATGCAGCTTCTGGTAGTAGACGATTCCTATGAATATCGGGTTCCCTATGAGCTCGCCCGTCCTACCATCATACATGGGTTCGGTGCCATCCATTGGGTAGCCGAATAGCAGGAGCTGCTTCTTCAACTCGTTTAGATCCTCCTCAAAGAACGGTGTTCCATCAACGAACTTTCCTCTTAAGGCCGCTACCTTACCGGCTATACTCTCCATTAGCTGGCCTAGGGTCATTCTCGATGGCAGCGCGTGCGGGTTGATTATTAGGTCTGGCGTTATTCCGTCTACGGTGTAGGGCATGTCGTACTGCGGAATTAGCGCTCCGATAACGCCCTTCTGACCATGCCTAGACGCGAACTTGTCTCCGATCTCCGGAATCCTCTGGTCCCTAACCCTAACCTTAACGAGCTTGTAGCCCTCAGCCGAAGTCGTTAGCACCACCATGTCGACCCAACCCTTCTCACCGTGTCTAACCGTTACCGACGTATCCTTGCGCCTCTGCGTCAGTATTCCATACCCTCTATACTCCTCGACGAACCTAGGCGGGCTCGTCTTGCCTATGAGTACGTCCCCTCCCTTAACGTCTATCTCCACCTTAACTACTCCGTCTTCACGGTCTAGCTTTGCGTACGCCGAGTCGCCCCTATACCCAAGCACCTTGGGCTCGGGAACCTCTATCCTATCCTCTAAACCACCTGCGTACTTGCGCTCCTCGGCTTCGTAGGTCCTAAAGAACGTCGACCTAGCTAGTCCTCTATCAACCGCGGACTTGTTCATGATCAGCGCGTCCTCCATGTTATAGCCGGTGAAGCTCATTACTGCTACAACCATGTTCTGACCAGCTGGCCTATCGTTGAATCCGAGGATGTCCATGGTCTTGGTCTGGACTAGCGGCTTCTGCGGATAGTGAAGTAGGTGTGCCCTCGAATCGAGCCTTAAGCTGAAGTTAGCCGCGTAGAACCCGAGGGCTTGCTTAACCATCGCCGCTTCGTAGGTATTCCTAGGCGACTGGTTGTGCTCAGCATACGGTATTATCGAGGCTCCCGCCCCTAGGATTGCGTGCGGCCATATCTCTACATGCGTCGTCTTAGGCGTGATCTCGGTTGGGTTGAGCGCTATGAGCGCGTCCTCCTCTTCCTCTGCATCGAGGTACTCTATCACGCCCCTCTTAACGAGGTCCTCGAAGGTGCACCTACCGCTCTTAAGGTCCTCGATATCCTTCTTCGTGATCTTCAGCTTACCGTTCTCCACCACCAGCAAGGGCCTAATTATCCTACCCGCATCGCAGTTAACGTACACCTCGTTAATGAACTGAGTCTTGTAGTGAGCAACGTTCACCTCGTAGTGTATCTTACCCTGCCTCCTAAGCCTCCTTATCTCAGCAACGAGCTTATCACCATCAGGGTGATAGCCGATTATGGTGCCGTTCAAGAAGACCTTTGCCCAACCCTTTATCTCTTCGAAGCTCAGCCTACCCTCCCTAAGGTCGTTGAACACCTTTATTATCGGTATTACGCCTAGCTCGTACAGCTTCTTCTCAACCTCCTTCTCATCCACGCCAATCGATATCGTTGCGCATAGCGCTAGGTTCTTAACCAAGCCGCAGTTGGGTCCTTCGGGCGTTTCGAATGGGCATAGCCTGCCCCACTGAGTGCCGTGGAGATCCCTAGCCTCAAAGTGCGGCTGGCTTCTGCTTAGCGGCGATATGACCCTCCTCATGTGGCTGAGCATAGCCATCCAGTTGGTCCTATCCAGTATCTGGCTAACGCCGGTCCTACCGCCTACCCACGTACCGGTGGCTAGCGCATGCCTAATCCTCTCCGTAATTATGTCGCTCCTAACGTATAGCGATAGGCTTAGCCTACGCTCCCTAATCCTAGCCCTCTCTAACTGATACCTAAAGTCGCGTAGGAATGCCCTAAAGGCTACCCTAAACTGTATGGCTAGCATGTCGCCAGCTAGCTTAAGCCTCTTGTTAGCGTAGTGATCCTTATCGTCCGGCGGTCTCCTTCCTAACACGAGCTCTAGTAGCTTACACGCCATTTGCCCTAGGAATAGCGCTTTCTTAATCCTGTCCTCGGGTCTCGTACCTAGGTGCGGCAAGAAGTAGTTATCGAGTATGTACTTAGCGCGCTCAATTCTACTCTCCCTAGCCTGCCCAACGGCTACCCTAGACCCTATGTAGTCGAGGGCGTCCTCAACCGTGGCTATAGCACTAGCCTGAACGAAGGATACGAATAGCTCCTTCTGTATCTCCGGGTCGGGCGATACCGCTAGGGCTATATCTATGTCCCTCTCTAGCCCTAGGGCGCGCATTAGCACCACGAACGGTATCTTCCCAGGTACCGCTGGGAACGAAACGTGTAACGTACCGTCCTTATGTCTATCGAGTATTACAGGAACCCTGTAGCCAACCGTAGCCGAAACAACCTTCGCCGTATGGGTAATGTTGAGGCTCTCCTGACCATAGTCAACTATTATCCTATTGGGCGCGAGATCCTCTTGGATAACGATTACCCTCTCGCTACCGTCTATGATGAAGTAGCCTCCTGGATCCCTCGGATCCTCTCCGATAGCTATGAGCTCTTCGCGGCTCATTCTGCTCGTAGGATCCTTCGACGACCTAACCATTATGGGTATGTACCCAACTAGAACCTCTACTGGATGCCCTTCGAGGCCATTCTCCTTGGGGACCAGCGTTATGTACAGAGGCGCTGCATAGGTTAAATCCCTGTACCTACACTCCATGGGCGTTATGCTAGTGTTGATGCTCCCATCAACTTCCTTAATCTGCGGAGCTCCCAGCCTAAACCCACGTATCTCTATCTTTAGCCCAGAGGTCGGTATCTCGATAACACTTTCCTCGCGAATTATCTCTCCTAGGAGCTTCTCTACGAACCTATTAAACGATTCTATGTGGTGCTTAGTCAGTCCCTTCTCCCTAATAAACGCTTCCATGAGGATCCATCTATCCTCATGCGAAATCTCTGGGTGCTGCGGAGGGTGAGCTACCGGTATCGGTCCCATCGACGAGGTGATACGACTGCGATCGAATATGGGCGAGCTACTCATCTTCCTTCACCCGCTAGAAGGGCACTACGTACCTATACACTACGATCTCTCCACCCGTAGGGCTCTTCCTAATAATCTTTACTATGTCTCCAGGCTTAGCCCCTATCGCACGAACAACGGGATCGCTACTCCTTATCCAAGGAAGTTGCTCGGGCCTAATGCCGTAGCGCCTAAGTATCTCCACAGCTTCCTCGGGGCTAACTATCTCGTGCTTAGGAACGAGCTCGTGCTCAAGGATTTTACTACGAAGATCCTTCTTCGCGGGCATGGCTTACACGCGCGAGAGACTATATCCTAGTTTCTCCAACGCGTCCTCAATTTCGAGGCTTATAAACGTTGATAACATGAAGGATAATACCCGATAGAGCCTAAAAGCCGCGCATAGATAACTCGCATGGGCGGGCCCGTAGCTCAGCCCGGTAGAGCGGCGGGCTTTTAACCCGTAGACCGAAGCGGGCGGAGGTCCCGGGTTCGAATCCCGGCGGGCCCGCCACACAAACCAACAAGGCTTTTAGAGCCGGCAGAGCTCCACACCTTCGCTGGGGCCGCCGTAGCTCAGCCCGGTAGAGCGCCGGCCTCGTAAGCCGGTGGTCGCGGGTTCAAATCCCGCCGGCGGCTCCACGCGGGTTCACACTCTTATACCGTGGCACAGCTCCACGCTCAACATCATAGCGTATCCCTAGGGTCATGCCCTCCTCGAATTCCTCTTCGCTATGGAGTAGAGAATACGTTGACTAGTTTCGAGCCAGCTTTAATGTGAAGAAGCGTTGCTCACGTCCTTGTTAGCACTAGCGTACTCTCTATGACTGCGAGGTACAAAGCGATAGTGCGTACCTGCGCCTTACTCTAAGGCTTTTACCGCGAATTTTAAGGCAAGGCATGGAGAGGAATTGTTCGGAATAAACTCGCTTTACCGATTCATACCGCCGACCTTTTCAGATGCTCTCCGAACCACACACGCTACGGTGATGCGGTTGGACTCGCATTCATTGGTAAAGGGCCTAGGCTTCTAGATAGAGAGCTCTGCATAGAGTGCTACATACACAATAGGGTCAAGCTTGCTCAAGGCGAAGAGTCTAGGAAGAAGCTCTTGAAACTCCTATACACGACGAACTACAGAACCGAGCTATTCGTTGAAAGCTTTAGGGCCATAGCCGAGGGCAATGATCCCTACAAGGATGTTAGAGCCGATCTCAATAAAATTGTGCTCAGAATCGTTAGGAGGATCTACGAGAGGTGTAGAAGCGTTGAGGATTGGCTAAGGCTCATGGCAGGAGCCAACATCGTTGATGTGAGCACGCCTTGGTACAACTTCTCGCCGAATACGCTATTAACGGAGTTAGAGAGGGCGTCTAGCGCCATAACCGTACCTCGGGAAGTCGTTAAGCTCGTTGAGGGGGCTCGATCCATAGCTATACTCTTAGATAACGCTGGCGAGGCAGTAATAGACATAGCGTTCGCGATCTATGCTTCGCAAGGCGGTAGGAGGGTATACCTCGTCTCTAGATCCGAACCTTATGAAGTGGACGTAATCGCTGAGGAGGTGGACGAGCTTGTAAAGGCGATCGCTAGCGAGGTTAGCGCTAATCACTGCGTTAAGGTGCTGGGCACGGGCAATAGCTATCCCGCTCCAGCCATGCCTCACGTCAATCCCGAAGTCGTTGAGGTCTTGGAGAGAGTCGACGTTGTCGTGTCTAAGGGTATAGCGAACGCCGAAGCCATCATGGAGTACGAGAGCCTCGACCCTCGGCACGTAGTGATTGTGTTGAGGGCTAAGTGCCCACCCATAGCCAAGGTGTTCGGCGTAAGCCTTGGAAGCCCCGTCATCCGCGTTGGCTATCCAACGATAATTGATGTGAGGTGACTCGAAGTGAGGATTCTCGTAGTGGACCCTCTTCACCAAGCATTCGACCGCATCATGAAGCTGTGTCGCGCCGAGATCGTTAGAGCTGAGGGTATCGACCGCGAAAGACTGCTCGAGATCGTTGGGGATTTCGATGTCGTTGTAGTGAGAGGGAGAACGAGAATCGATCGTGAGATCCTCGAGAGGGGAGCGCGGGGGAGGCTCAAGGTCGTTGCACGAGCTGGTGTTAGGCTAGACAGTATAGACGTTGAAGCTGCTAGGGAGCTAGGGATTCGCGTAGTTAACGCTCCGACAGCTGCCGCGAGGAGCGTAGCCGAACTGACCATAGGGCTCATGATAGCTGCCGCACGGAGGATAGCGGAACTCGACCACAACGTCAAGAGCGGTCGGTGGAGGAAGGTTCCTGGGATAGAGCTCTGGGGCAAAACGTTGCTCATCGTCGGATTCGGTAGGATAGGGAAGCTCGTTGCGAGGATAGCGAAGGCCATGGACATGAAGATCCTAGCCTACGACAAGCGCGACATCCATGAGGAGGCTAAGGAGATCGGCGCCGAGGTTGTCGACACTCTTGAGCAAGGGCTATCGAGAGCAGACGTAGTGAGCATACACGTGCCCTTAACGCCGGAGACGAGGAACATGTTTAGCGATAGAGCGTTCGAGGCGATGAAGCCCGGGGCCATACTCGTTAATACGAGCCGTGGAGCAGTCGTAAACCCTCGAGCGCTTCTCCGAGCACTTGACGATTGGATCGTAGCTGCAGCTGGACTCGATGTGCTACCCGAAGAGCCCCCTAGATCCCCCGAGGTCATAGCGCTTGCAAGGCATCCTAGAGTAGTCGTGACGCCGCATATAGGTGCAAGCACGTTTGAAGCCCAAGAGAGGGTCGCGATCGAGATAGCCGCAGCCATAGCTCGAGCTCTCAACGCTGAATGCACACCGTACCTCGAGGAGGTGGCTCGAGCATGCCTCTCCTCATGACTGCAGGCCCCGTTGAGTGTTGCCCTCGAGTTCTTGAGGCGTGTAGCAAGAAGATGATTAGCCATCGCGGGCCAGAATTCCGTAAGCTATTCAACTCTATCGAGGAGAGACTTAACAAGTTCCTGAGGGCGAGCTTCACAGCGATAATCGCGGGTACGGGCACTACGGCCGTGGACGCTATGTGCTGGAGCCTCGTTGCTCGCGGCGAGAAGGTCGCTGTCGTGATACACGGGGAGTTCGGGGAGAGGATGGCCGAGACGCTGAGGAGGAGGGGCGCCAAGGTGATAGAGCTAAGGGCGAATCCCGGGCGCTGGGTACCCCTAGAGAGGCTACGCGAAGTACTCGACGAGGGTGTAGACGCAGTCGCTCTAGTCCATAATGAGACGAGCACTGGGCTCCTCTATGCGGAGCTCAGCGAGATTGCCGAGGAGTGCTCTAAGCGAGGAGTCAAGCTCTTAGTAGACACCGTATCGAGTGCATTTGGCGAGCACCTAGATCTTCCGAATAGGGGTACGTGGGCCATAGCCTACGCAAGCCACAAGGCCCTCGCCGCCCCGCCAGGAGCATGCTTCGTGTCCATGAGCTCCGAAGCCGTCGAGGAGCTAGGGAAAATGCGCTTAGACGTTCCGCTACTACTCGACCTCTCTCGATACATAGAGTTCGCGAAGAAACTCGAAACACCCTACACCCCACCCATAAGCGTGCTGTGGGGAGTCGAGGAAGCCCTAAACATCATCGAGGAAACCGGGCTAAGAAACTGGATTGAAGCGCATCGAGAACGAGCCTCTATACTCTACCAAAAGCTCCCCGAGCTCGGACTAGAGCCCTTAGTGAAGGACTCAAAGCATCGCAGCAATACCGTAGCGGCATTCCTTCATCCAAGGGCTTGCGAAATAGTTGAGGAGCTAAGGATCCGAGGGTTCATAGTATCCCGAGGCATGGGCTCCTTAAAGAACAAGGCGCTGAGGATAGGGGTCATGGGATGCATAGGGGTAGACGACGTGCAGAGACTCGTCGAGGAGCTCGAAAGCATTGTTAAAGGGCTCGAAACTCCTTGAACTAAGGTCTTTGCGGTCTTTTAGAAAGGATCTCGATGCTTATCGCCTTGGCGATCGCGACGTAGCCTACAACTATGGACACTGCCTCCGGCATCGCTGCTCCCGGGGGAATTGACTTCGCGAAGTGCATTATCCACAAGGTTGTTGCCACAGCAAGGAGAGTCGCTATTGCCACGCTTCTAAGTCTAGCTATCTGCACGCATGCGAATAGAGCTAGAGACAGGAAGAGCATTGCTGAGAAGTGCCAGTGAAGGCCCCCGTAATCCTCGTTCACTACAGCTACGCAGATCAAGAGGAACCCCATTGCATACATAACCGCTCTAGACAAGGCATCGCGCACGTAGGTAGCGATCAACGCTATCAAGAATCCTGCAAAGTCGTACCAACGTTGAAAATAAGTGTGGCAATACACGCCGAGACTTTACCAAGATCGCTTAAGGCGTTTCCCAAATGCTAAAGCGCGGATAGAGAGCCGCACTAACGAGTATCGAAATCGCGGAGGCGAGTACTAAGACTACGAACTACGAATAAGTATAGAGTGCCTAAGCGCAAGGCACTCAACCTCGGAAAGCTGGAGCCGGAATCCGCATACAAAGTTCTACAGAGATTGCGACTCCAAGAGCTCAATCCGATCGCCACTAGATGCAGGAGCCCTCGCCCAGAGCTTGAACTTGCCTCAACTCCGTGAATTGCGTTCGGAAAGCTCTCGCACCCATTAGGTAGACCCCCTTCACTTAGCGCAAAACCCGTTGATCACAGCGTCACAGCGAAATCCTTTTCTGTGCGAACCTCGTTAACCCCTACGGTGAGCCCCATGCCTAAGCCCGTTGTGGATGAGAGCAAGTG
>CAZRDH010000078.1:0-39479 GCA_964598805.1 uncultured Desulfurococcaceae archaeon
CGTTCATCGACTACTGCCTCTGTAGGAGGGGGGTAGCGCTTCGAGAGCATAGGTTCGAAAACACGTGGTGGTACTAATGAGCACGGAGTACCCTAGGTTCGCCATAGCCGCCGTGGGCGCAGTCCTGGTTAAGGACGGGAGGATCCTGTTGATTAAGAGGGGTTACCCGCCGGGCGAGGGTATGTGGGCTATACCCGGGGGCGTTGTAGAGGCTGGTGAAGGGATTGCTGAAGCCGCCCTTAGGGAGCTAGAGGAGGAAACGGGGCTGAGGGCTAAGCCCCTTGGAGTGGTTTGGGTAGCGAACGTCGTTTCTAGGGATGCGAGCGGTAAGCCTAGGTTCCACTACGTCGTAATCGACGTCCTCTTCGATCCCCAGACCATCGAGGGTAGCCCTAGGCCTGGAGGAGATGCCGTAGACGTTGCGTGGATCCCCATGAAGGAGGCCATCGATAGGAGTGACGTTACCGAAACCACGAAGAGGTTGCTTAAGTACCTACTTAGCAGCCCGACTCCGCCCCTCCTACCGCTGCACTAGGCAACGCTTGCTAGGGTTCAAAACCCCTTTCCACTCATCGAAAGAGGTGGGTGCCTAGGGTGAGGGAGCCTAGGCTATACGTTCTAAGCCCCGAGGACATAGCTAGGGGGTACGCTACCGACATCTACTTCTCTAGGTGTAGGGAGATCCTAGAGAAGAAGGGGTTGTGCGGGACTAGGGTTAGGTACGAAATACATTGCTACGGCTTGCCCCGGGGGTATAGGTGGGGTGTGTTCGCTGGGCTCGAGGAGGCTCTCTACGTGTTGAAGGGTAGGAACGTGGATGTGTATGCGGTTCCCGAAGGCACTCTCTTCAAGGAGTACTACCCGCTAATGGTTATCGAGGGGGATGTCTGCGAGGTTATAGAGCTCGAAACCGCGATCCTAGGAATCCTAAGGTTCTACACCTCGGTAGCTACGAAAGCGGCTAGGATTAGGAAGGTAGCAGGCGATAGGATAGTCCTGTTCTTCGGGCTAAGGGCTCAGCACCCAGCGATAGCCCCAGCCCTCGATAGGGCTGCGTACATAGGTGGCGTAGACGCCGTTAGCGGAGTTCCATCGAGGGACTTCCTAGGGATCGAGCCCCGAGGAACCATGCCCCACGTATACATAATCGTGTTCGGAGACCCAGTAAAGGCGTGGAAGGCTTTCGACGAGGTGGTTCCGCCGAGCGTCCCCAGGATAGCCCTAGTCGATACCTTCTTCGATGAGAGGCACGAAGCCCTCCTAGCCGCTGAAGCCCTTGGCGATAGGCTGTGGGGCGTTAGGCTCGATACCCCTAGGAGTAGGCGCGGAGACATGAGGATGCTGGTAGAGGAGGTTAGGTGGAGCCTAAGGCTAAAGGGCTTCGACAGGGTTAGGATCGTGGTTAGCGGAGGGATAGACGAAGAGCAGATAGCCAAGCTTCGAGACGTAGTAGACGCCTTCGGCGTCGGGACCTCCATAGCGTGCCCGCCCCCGATAGACCTCAGCATGGACGTAATCGAGGTTCTTAGAGACGGTAAGTGGGTGCCCATCTCCAAGAGGGGGAAGTGGCCCGGGATGAAGCAGCTGTATAGGTGCGTACCCATAGTCGAGGACTACATCGATACCCCCGGCAAGGAGATTGCGTGTAGGGATGGCTCTAAGGCTAAGCCAATGCTCGAAAAGGTAATCGAGGGAGGCAAGATCGTTAAGGAGCTACCTAGCATCGAGGAGATTAGGGGGTACGTACTCGAGCAGCTCAAGTACGTAGAGCTATAGGGGGTTGATAGCTAAGCGGAAAAGCTTCGTACCGCGCTTTCCGAGTGCTATTCGTAGCCGTACCTCCTCCTAAGCTCTCGAGCCGCTTCAACGATGCTCCTAAGCTTAGCCTTCGCGACCTCCCTAGGCAACCTCTTCAACCCGCAGTCGGGGTCCAGCCAAATCTTCTCGGGCCCAACCACGTCTAGCCTCAGTAGCTTCTCCACGGCCTCGATGATTTCCTGCGGCGTCTCGATCCTTAGGCTATGAACGTCCACGACGCCGAAGCCGAGCTCCTTATCGAACCCAACCTCCTTTAGGTAGGGTAGTAGCCTAAAGCCGCTGTTCTTGAACTCTAGGTCTATTTGATCCACTGGTAGGTCTAGGAGGTAGCCAAGTATCTTCTCTATCCTTCCGAAGCATATGTGCACGATCTTCTTGGGTATGGGAAGGCCCTTGAGCATCTCCTCTAGAGCTTCCTTAACTAGCTCAACCTCTTCGCGTAAGGGCCTAGTGGAGAGGGCGGGTTCGTCAACCTGAATCACTCGAGCTCCGTGCTTAACGAGCTCCTCAACTTCCCTCCTCAGAGCCCTCGCTACCGCTAGAACGACCTCTCTCCTATCCCCGTAGAACTTATCGAAGCTCCAGTCGGTCATGGTGTAGGGCCCGGTTATCGTAACCTTAACCACCCTACCGCTAGCTACGCTCTTAGCGAAGAGCCAGTCCCTCAGCGTCATGGGCTCGACGAACTCTATCCTATTCACGACCACGGGCTTCCTGAAGTACACGTTGTCGAACACCTTGACCCAGTCCCCTATCTCGAAGCCCCTTAGCCTCTCAGCGAAGTACACCACCATGTCCTCCCTACTCTGCTCCCCATCGCTAACAACGTCTATCCCAACCTCGACCTGGTCCCTCACGGCCCTCTCTATAGCCGGCTTCACGAGCTCGTGGAACTCCTCCTCGCTAACCTCACCCCTCTTCCTCTTCTTGATAGCCTCGGTAGCCTCGGGGAACTTAGGGTAGCTACCGACTACGGTCGTAACGAAGGCTTTTGGAAGCCCGCTCACAGCCATCACCCCCCGGAGAGGGCTCTTAACAACCTACCTAGCTTAATCACCTTCTCGATGGAGGCGTCGAAGGGTAGGAGGTCTAGCCACGCCGAGGTAGTTAGCGCTACCCTCTTAGCCCCGCGCTCCTCGCATAGCCTAGCGAACTCCTTAACTAGCTCTAGCGGTGGGTCGAGGAGATCCCTAGCCTGCACAACCCCGAGCGCAACCCCTTCCGGCACCGCCTTCTCGAGGGCTTCGCGAGCCCTCTTAGGGGAGTCCACGACGTCTATAGTTACGTAGCTAGCCCCCGCATTCGCGAGGACCTCCCATATGCTTGGGGTCGGCGGCGAGAAGTAGGTTGCTAAAACCGTTTCAGCGCCGAGGTTAGCGAAGTACTTCCTAAACAACTCGGTCGCTAGCTCCGCATCGCTCCTCGATGCGTCTACGTCGCATAGCCACGGCTCGTCCACCTCGATAACCCGAGCCCCAGCCTCGATAGCTAGCCTAGCCTCCTCCCTAAGCACCTTCGCTAGCTCCTCGACGAATACCCCGAAGTCTACTCCAGGCGGAGCCTTCGACATCCTAGCGAAGGTGATGGGCCCAGGGAGCACTACCTTTAGCTTTACCCACCTAGGCAGCCTCTCGACCAAGGCCCTTACCCTAGGGGCTAGCACGGGCTTCGTAGGGCTGGGTAGCTCTAGGAACGTCGGTACGCGGTAGAAGAAGTTGTTGTCGAAGAACCTCAGCAAGCCCCCGGGGAAGCACCCCCTCCACGACTCGGCGAAGGGCCTGAACAAGTCGTGCCACTCGATAACGGGGTCCGAAACCACGGTTAGCCCCGCTCCAACCTGTAGCCACGCTAGCGAAACGTTTTCCTCTAGCACCGCCCTCCATGCATCGCTCTCGTGAATAACCCCCTTCTCTAGGTCTCGAAGGATCCTCCTAGCCCTCGGGCTCCTAGCCATGCCCCCGAGCACGAACCCCTCCAAAACCTTCACCGATCGAGGAATTGAGATAGGGGTATTTAAAGGGGGTGCTACAACGCCTCGACCCTAAGCGGGCTCGAGTATATCGCCCCTAAGCATCGCTAGCCCGAGGAGCCCCGCGCACAGCATGCACGCAGCGTAGATGGAGATGGCTAGCGCTACGAGGTTCGAGTCTAGGTGGAGGCCTCGAGCAGCTATCGCTACGAAGAAGGGTGCGGTGCTAGCGATGCCTAGGGCTATCCTCGACGCGGACTTCGCTATCCCCCTCCCCGCCTCTCCCCTAAGGCTCAGCTCGGTCCATTCAGATGGTTGCCGCGGTAAGAGGCTCGTCGTTACGACGGAGTTGAGTAGCGATACGCCGATCCCCGCGAGAATCGCTAGCGCTACCCCCTCGAGGACCGTGGTCGGGGGCGCGGAGAAGGCTAGCGATATGGCTACGTAGGCCCCTAGGGCTACGGGCATCGCTAGGGCTAGGGAGCTAAGGGATTTCGCTATCGCTAAGAACCTCCTGCCTATGGGTAGGTGGTAGAGGAGCTTAGCCCCAGAGCCCTCCACGAAGAACGCGTGATCCGAGCTAAGCCCCGCGAAGCCACCCATGGCGCAGCCAATGGCTATCCAAGCACCCCTCCCAATACCCGGATTGGCTAGCGCCATGATTACGGGGAACACGATGATGAAGAGCATGCTCGCGAGCCTTCGCGGCTCCCTACACAGGAGCTTAACGTCCTTTAGAACCATGGCTGCTAGCGGGCTCAAGACCCTCGCCTTCGGGACGACGGCGCGCGGAGCCGCTGGAGCGCTCGGCGCGCCCCAGCTAAGCACCGCGTTGATCCTAGACCTCGAGAACGCTAGGGACGCGAGCGTGATCCCCACGGTTATGCTCGCGGAGGTAGCGAGGGGGAGCGGGTTAGAGTAAGCGTAGACGGGGCCTAGGAACGGTATTAAGGCTCCCCACCTAGCTATCGCGGGCTGCGCGTGCACGAAGGCTGGGTAGATCCTGCCCATAGCGTAGTAAGAAGCGTACACCGCTACGAAGGTCGCTAGCCAGCCTACGGTCGATACCACCCTCAACGACACCCTCTTCCTAGCTAGGTAGCTACTAGCCCCCAGCGCCATACCGACGAACGTCGCGAAGGCCATGGAGGTCGCGGCGCTAAAGAACCCCGCGCACAGCTGGGCGACACTAAGCGCTCCTCGAGCTGCTGCGTAGATCGCTATCGCTAGGTAAGGGATGAAGAGGAAGGATATGGATAGAGCGCCCCAGTAGAGGTATAGCGCTACGAGGTACGCCCTAAACGCCGTCGACGAGTCGATGGGTAGGACCCTAACGAGGTCTACGACCCCCTCCCTAACGAAGGTCGAGGTGAAGGAGGTTACGTGCATCGAGAGCAAGAGCATCGCTAGGAGATCCAGTATCGTTAGCCCCGCGGAGAAAGCGATGCTCGCATCGATACCCGCCTTCGAGCCCAGGACTATGAACGCGCCTAGGAAACTCGATAGCAGTCCGTACACTACGGCCCCAAACACGTTGCTCTCGAAAGCCGAAACCCTCTTCCTAGGCTCGCGGGGAACGAACGTAGCGCTCCCTAGCCCCCTACCCCCCTCCCTAAACCCCCTATACGAAACCTCCCTAGCTAGGTACCTAGCCAAGAGCTTAGCGCTAACCACGTTTACCCCGACCTCAAGGCCCTCATCAGCTCCTCGACCTCGATACCACCCCTCGTAAGCCTTAGGTACACCTCCTCGAGCTCTCCCCCAAGCTCCCTAAGCTTCTGGGGAGGGGCGTCCGCCTTAACCTCGCCCTCGAAGAGTATCACGACTCGATTGGCGATAGCCTCGGCTAGGGGAAGGATGTGCGTGGAGACAACGATTACCTTACCCCTAGAAGCGCAATCCCTTATCCAAGCCCTAACCACCCTAGCGCTCTCAACGTCTAGCCCCGAAAACACCTCGTCGAGCACGAGCACCGGCGGGTCCCGGAGCATGACCGAGGCTATCGCAACCTTCTTCTTCGTTCCGTGGCTGAGATCCCCAATGAACTTCCCTAGGTGCTCTCCGAGCCCAAGCGCCTTGATCACGGCGTCCAGCTTGGAGTCGCTAACCTCGACCCCGTAGATGGAGCAAACGAAGTTCAGGAACTCGACGATGTCGAGGGACTCGTATAGAACGGGCTCCTCTGGAACGTAGCCAACGACTTTCTTAGCCCACGTAGGGTCCTCCAAAACGCTTCGACCATCTATGTACACGCAGCCTCTATCCGGGGCTACGAGCCCCACGCTCATCTTCATGAGCGTCGACTTCCCCGAGCCGTTAGGGCCTAGGAGAACCGCTACTTCGCCACCCCTAAACTCTATGTTCACCCCCTTGAGCACGGGTCTACCGCTAAAGGACTTCCAAACCCCTTCGTACCTCAGCCTATTCACAGCGACGAGCACCCCAGCCTCTCGCGAGCCTACGTCTACGCGGGTAAAAATGCGGTTTTCATCGAATCGAGGCGGCGCTAGATCCTCGTTGGTAGGAGGACCTCGCCACGCCTCCTCAGAAGCCTAACGTCTAGCCATGGAACGCCCATGTCCTCGTAAACGCTATCCGGGGAAACGACCATGACGGGCTTGCCGCGGCTCCTCGACGAGACCCTAAGAGCGTAGGCCCCGACCATGGCTCTCCACACGCTGGGCCTCCTCCCGCTCCTCCTCTCCGCGATCTCCATGAGCTCGGAAGCCCTTTCCGCATCCATAGCCACCTCGTCTATGGATACGCGAGGCGTTAACGCCTCTAGACCCTCCCTAAGCTCGAGGCACCTCGGGTCCGCGGGCCTATCCTCGCATAGCCACTTCATCAACCTGTACCTATGCAACGCAATCCTCTTCCTGAGCTCGGAGACGATCCTCCAAACGATCGAGACCGCGCTGCTGAGGCTCCTAGGGTCGCTAGCCTCGAAGCCCACGACCCCCTCGAGCCCCCTAACCCTACCCCTACCGAGGTTTAGCTGGGCGACGAACTCGAAGAGGGCGTAGGGGCATAGCTCTATCGAGTCGACGACCCCTAGAAACACCATCTCTAGGAGCGCAGCGTAGTTCTTCCTAAACTCGCTCTCTCTATCGACTATGGCTAGAAGGAAATCGCTATCGAGAACAGCCCTAAGATTCCTCGGAACCCCTTCCTCAACCCGCTTCCGCCGCCTCGCTACCAACGCTCTCAACCCCTAGGGGGATCGTGGTGGAGGAGGCTATGGATAGAAACTCGTCGACCCCCTCCCTAACCTCGAGGATCCTCTCCACGATGCTCTCGACGCTAGCGCCCTCCCTAGCTAAGGGCTCTAGCAGCTCCGCAACGACCTTCTTAACGACGTCGATCCCGAGCCCCTTGACTAGGGCTATCGAGTCCCTAACCCTAGCCTCTAGAACGGGATCCCTAACGCTCGGCGAAGCGCCTTCCCCAGCCACTCTACGAGCTAAGGACTCGACTAGGCTCGACCTAGGGACCCCGCCCCTAATCGCGAAGTCGAGGGATTTCCTAAGGTGCTTATCCAGGGGGTCTAGGACCAGGCTACCTCCATCGACCCTCGTGTAGATCGCTAGGAACGCTGCTAGCGAAACGGCTTCGGGATCGCTACTCCCAAGCCCCTCGACGACGAGCTTCACGAGCTGCTTAACCCTATCCAATGCGGGCCCCGAGCGAGATCCTCGCTACGTGGCGAGGTGAAAAGGTGTGGGGGTTAGCGAAGTACATATCTATCCCCTTACCCAAGGGGTGAGAGGTGCCGCTTCGTGGAGCCCTGGAGCTTCGTGGCGATGGTTGTTAGGGAGGTTATCGAGGGGGTTGCCCCGAGGGTTCAGAGGGTTAGGTCCTCGATAACGGAGTTCCTCGTGGACCCCCGCTACGAGACGTGTACGAGGATGCTCGCTAGCCTGCGATCCCTCGAGGTTGGGCATCTAGAGGAGCTCGCGGAGGTTCTTAGGGGTAGGGTAGACGATCTCCACTCAACGATTTTAGAGGCTGCTAGCGGGAGCCTAGTGGATATCGATGATGCGAGCGAGTACCTAGACGAACTCCTATCTATTGGGGTGCCCCCGAGCGCGGCGACAGAGATTCTCTACGCTATAGAGCCCGATACGTGCCCACTGATAGACGCCGTAGCCATCGAGGGCTGTAGGAGGCTAGGCATCGAGCTGGACGTGCCTAGGAGCGGGGAGGACTACGTCTCGATAGTCGAGGATAAGCTCGATAGGGTCCTATCGGTGGTCGAGAGGTTTAGGGACTCGATGCTCAGCTCCCTACCCCTCTACGGCGTTCTAGACGCCGTGCTCACCCTAGCGGCTCGGGGAGAGGTTAGCGCAGAGGACCTTAGGGGCGTGGACGCTGCGTGCAGGAGGCTAAGGGCGTTCGCCGTGCTCGCCGGGTTGCCAACGTATTGATAACCCCGCGCTCCAACCCTACGCGCGGATGATGAGGCTTACAAGGGGTGATCAGTGATCGGTGAGCCCGCGGCTGACGACCTGAGGGTCGTTATGTGCGAAGCGTTTAGGTACCTCTACCTCAAGGGGTTGATAACGCCGCTAGCGGGAAACGCTAGCGCTAGGATTAGCGAGAGGTACGCGTTGATAACCCCCTCGAGAAAGATCAAGTTCCTCCTAAGGCCTAGCGACATAGCGTTGATAGACATCGAGACGGGGCGCCTCCTCGAGGGCCCTAAGCCGAGCTCGGAGTACAGAATGCACGTAGCTATATACAGGTGTAGGAGCGACGTTAAGGCCGTTATCCACGTCCACGGGGTATACGCCCCGATCCTAGCTAGGGAGCTAGCCGAGGAGCCCCCCATGGACACGGAGGGTAGGAGGATGGGGTTGAGGATATGCTTCGTCCCCGAAGTCGAGCCCGGTAGCGAGGAGCTAGCTAACGCCGTTGCGGAGAGGGTGTGTAGGGATGGCTGCGACGCTATCGTGCTCGAGAACCACGGGATCGTGGCCGTGGGGAAGAGCTTTAGCGAAGCGCTGGAGATCGCCGAGCTAATCGAGGTCTACGCCCGTAGGCTCCTAGCCAAAAAGCTAATCGCAATCGGGGTAGGCATCGGGTAGCAAAGCCCTGAACTTCCGCCCCGTTCGAGGGCTCGTGAACAACCCTATCTTTATCTTCTTACCCATGTGGTTCTCGATTACAAACACCTTCTCCGGAACGATCTCGACCTCTAGGTGGCTCGTAGGATCCTTGACCTTCACGGGGGTTCTGCAGGGCATGCTCTCTATCCCGCGGCTAACGATGGCTAGCGCGAGGTATATAGCTTCATCTATCGCTTCGAGCCCGACGCTACCCCCTAACGATCCTCTCGATCGCTACCCGAAGCAGGTTGCGGAACCAGCTAGATACGGCTAGTAGCGTCGCGACGTAGATCGCCCCCGCTATCGCTACGCACATCGCTAGCCTCGGGGCATCCCTCCAGAAGCTAGCTACAACAATCTCGTTCGCGCCGAGGGCTAGGTACGTAGCGACCACGGCTATCGAGGCTATCGCAACCTCTAGGGCTTGCCTAGCGGGGAACGAAGCCTTAACCGCCTCCATCGCGTGCCTCCTAGCTATGACCAGGATGGCTAGGCTCGACGCTAGCCAGGCTAGGGCGTAGACCGTAGCGACGCTAACCGCGTTCACCACCCTCAGCGCCGCGACGATGCTCGTCGCCGCGGCTAGGGCTATCGAATCGCAGCAGAGCGTAGCGAAGGGGGTTCTGAATAGCCTCGTGCTAACGAGGCTCGCGTTCGTATCCACGTCGCTACGCTCGCTAGCTACCGAGCTAACGGCGTATATCGAGGCTATGGAGAGCACGAAGGTCGATACCGACGTCACTACGAATGGTAGCCACGCGCTTTCGTAGACCGGGTTTAGGAGGGTGAGCACGGGCTTGGAGAGCGTTACTAGGGTGGCTAGGGTGAAGCCCGAGAGGAGGAGCGTTAGCCTAAGGGATTCCTCTACGTCGCTAGCCCGAGGCGCTCTAAGGAGCCTAGCCCTGAGAGCTATAGCCGTCGACCCCCCGGCGCTCCCGATGGGTGTCTGCGCGGTGTAGGCGGCGCCCATGACCGCCGCTACCTCAGCCGAGCCAGTGATCGCGGCGGCGAGAGCCCTATCCAGGCTCCTGATCTGGGCGTCGACGGCGCTTATCAGCGGTATGTACAGCCTCCTTAGCCACGACGAGGCTAAGCTACGGGAGAAGCCCCTAGCTAGCGGGATGCCTCGGCGGAACACGACGAGGGTCGTGTAGGCGTTAGAGAGGGCTCTCGAGGTTATTACCGCTATGAACGCGCCGTCGAGCCCCATCCCCGCGTAGGCTACGAGGGCGTAGGCTAGGCAAATCCTAGCGGTGTGGAATATCAGCGCGGCGTAGCCACCTACCTCTGGCGCTATCACGGTTGCGGCGCTCGAAGCCCAGTACCCAAGGGCTTGGAGAGCCATTAGAAGCGTTCCGTAGAGGGCTAGGTAGCTGAACCCCCCTATCCCCGCGGATAGGAGCCACGATATCGCTACGTAGAGCGCCGAGGCTATGGTGAGGTAGGCGAGGGTTAGCCCGAGCCCCGTGGGCACGGCCTCCCTAAAGCCCCGGGCTACGAACCTGGACTCCCAGTACCCCCACATCGTTACGGGTAGGGATAGGAAGTTCGCTAGGGAGAAGGCTACAGTCCATATACCGAACTGGTAGACCCCTAGCTTCCTAATCACTATGATCGCGAAGGCTATGGCCGCTAGAACCCTGTAGAGGCTAGCTAAGTAGTTCAGTATCGCTGGGTAGCGAAGCCTAACGCTACTCAACTCCCTTCCCTTAGCGCCTCGCTTCCTAGCCTCGGTCTCGCTCCACTTAGCTACATAAGGGGTTGGGGAGAATCCTTGGGGTAGGCGATGAGGAGGCTGCTATGGCCACCGATGGGTGGGGAGGACCGAGCGCTCCGAGCCCTCCTAGACCCTAACCTCCTTGGTTAGGAGCCTAACGGCAGCGAAGATAGCTAGGTACGCTAGGCACAGCACGAAGGCCGCTCCCCAAGCTACCTCCACTAGGTTTGGGTACGGCGAGGTAGCGAAGTCGTATATCAAGAGGGTGAGGCTGTCCACGGGGCTGAGAAGGGTCGTAGGGTAGGCGTAGTGAGAGCCTCCCGCTACGAATAGCAGCGGAGCCGTTTCCCCCAAGGCCCTAGCCACGCCCATGGCGATCCCCACCGCTATCCCCCTCGCCGCGATCCCAGCGCATACCCTTAGCGCTACCCCAGCCCTACTCATCCCTAGGGCGAAGCCTGCTTCCCTATACCTCGGGGGTACGGACTCTAGGTGCATCTCCATGTAGGTAGAGGCGTAGGGAACCATGACCATGGCTAGGGCTAGGGCTCCCGCGATAGCCGAGGCGCTACCCATAGGCACTACGACGAGGGCGTACACCACCATGCTTATCAAGACCGTGGGCACCTCCATAAGCGACTTGCAGCAAGCCCTAACGACCCTAGCGAATAGCGATTTGGGGAACTCAACGACTAGCAGCGCCGTGGCCAAGGCTATGGGGACCCCGATCAAGGTGGTTAAGCACGTTAAGACCACGGTCCCAGCGAGAGCAGGCCCAATTCCACCGAGCCCCGAGCCCGGGGCCGGGGGTATCGATGTGAGGAACCTAGCTATCCCCACCCTAGCTACGGCTCGAACACCCCTCTCGATAACCGTAGCTAGCACGAAGATGAATGGGGCTACGCACAACGCCGTAGCTAAGCCCGTAGCGATCCCGAAGACCTTGTCTAGAGCCCTACCCCCAGCCATAGCTCGATAACCACCTCCTCCACCTACTCACGAGGATGAGGCCGTAGGTGCTTAGGGCTAGGCCTAGGAGCAAGAGGATTAGCCCTCCGGCGAAGAGGGCGCTCTCCATGTATGGATAGAGGCTCGCTTCCCCGAACTGCGTGGCTATGAGCGAGGTTATGGTGGTGCCGGGGCTCAGGAGGCAGGAGGTTACTGTGGGGGAGTTGCCCACGACCATGGTCACGGCCACGGTTTCGCTAGCCGCGCGACCGAGTCCTAAGAGCGCTGCAGCGATTACGGCGGGCCTAGCCATGGAGAGGAGCAGCCGACTCGCTTCGAACCTCCTAGCCCCTATGGAGTAAGCCGCTTCCCTCACGCTACTCGGGATGCTGCTATAGGCCTCGGATACGGCGGCGAAGGTGTAGGGAGTCACCATGATCGCTAGCAGTACCCCGGCAGTGAGGATGCTGTACCCGGAGACGGGTTTGCATGAGAAGAGGGGTAGGAAGCCTAGGTACCTATGGAGGTTGGGAGCCACGTACTCCTGGATGAAGGGGGCTAGGACGTAGAGGCCCCACAAGCCGTAGACTACGGTGGGCATGCCCGCAGCCGCGCTCACGATCGTCGAGACGACGCTCTTGAGCTTCGGGGGAGCGTACTCGTTGAGGAAGATCGCTGCGGCTACGGATATCGGGATCGCTATGGCTAGGGCGATAGAGCTGGTAACGACCGTGCCCACTATCGCTGGGAGCAACCCGTAGAAGGCGTGGGTTGGCGAAGCGCTTGGGCTCCACCTAGAGCTCGCTAGCAAGGCGAAGCCCTCGTGGAGGATCGCGGGAGCCGACTTGTAGGCGAAGAGGGTTAGGATCGCTACGAAGGTGGCTACGGAGAAGGAGGCTAGGGGTATCAACGAGAGGTAGAATAGCCTATCCCTAGCCACCGCCCTCACCCTCGAGGATCCTAACGGCCTTGAGCAAGAGCTCCCTACCCTCGGGAGGCATTGGGGCGTAGCCAGGGGCTACGTGCCTATACCCCTCTACGGCTATCCACGTTAGGAACTGCGCTAGAGCCCTAGCCTTGGCTCGGGGGTAGCTAGTCCACAGTATTAAGTGGGTCCAGCTAGCTATCGGGTAAGCGCTACAGCTATTCGAGTAGACGATTAGCTGTAGGTCGCGGCTAAAGTCGTCCCTAGGATCCTTGGGCAAGCCCCTTACCGCGGACCTAGCCGCCGCCTCGATGCTCTCCACGCTGGGCGTTACGAACTTTCCGCACGCGTTCTCGATAGCCGCTACCCTAAGGTGCTTCTCTAGCGCGTAGCCCCACTCGACGAACCCAATGGAGTAGGGAGTCGAGGTAACTACCTGAGCTACCCCCGGATTACCTTCTCCCCCAACGGCTCTCCCGCTACCCATAACCGGGTACTTCGGCGCCTTGCTGACTAGGCTAAGAGGCCATACGTCGGGAGCAGACTTGTGTAGGAATAGCGTGAATATGTACTGCGTGCCGCTAGCATCGGCTCGGTACACGACCACTATCTTTCTATGCGGTAGCCTAGCCCCGGGGTTGAGCTTCTGTATCCTAGGGTCGTCCCAGTAAACGATTTTCCCGCTGTATATGAGGGCTAGCACCCTCCCGCTCAAGTTTAGAACCCCGTGGAAGCCAGGTATGTTGTAGATGACGACGACCGCCCCTAGGAGGTACGGGATCTGCATGACCTTGCCGCGAACCCTCTCCCACTGAGCGTGGGTTAGAGGTGGATCGCTTCCGCAGAAATCTATCGTGTGCTCAAAGAACATGCTCTGCCCGGCACCGCTACCAACGCCCCTATAGCTAATCACTACGCTGGGGTGGGACTCCATGAACATCCTTATCCACAGCATTAGCTGGGGCTCGGGAAACGTCGCTCCACCCCCCTGGATAACGACGGTTGAGCTAGGCGATGCATAGCTACAGAGCCAGAGGGTCGCGACTAGGAGCGCTAGGGACGTTAGCATCGTTGCCGCTAGCAGCCTCGCTATGCCCACGAGGTCTCGGCCCCGCTAAGGGTCTAGGGCTCGAAGCGGCTATAGGCGCAGCCATAGAAAGGCTCGATCGGTCTACGTGCGGGGAGTAGGGCTATAATCCGCATAACTAGGGTCTATAGGTCTACGTAGGCTCGGGGACTCGATGAAGAGCTACGTGGTTTTCGATAGGTATGCGAGCGAGTACGATTCGTGGTACCGTAGAAACGCCTATGCGTGGGCTAGCGAGTGCCTATGCCTAAAGCTACTCGGGTTGAAGGGCGTCGTACTCGATATCGGTGTGGGTACGGGGGCTTTTAGGAGCTGCGTAGAGGGCTTCGTAATCGGTATCGACCCAGCGCTGAACCCACTTACCATCGCTCGAAACCGCGGCGTAGAGCCCGTTAACGCGTTTGGCGAAGCGCTTCCGCTAAGGAGCGAGTCCGTGGACTGGATAGCGATCGTGGTAACCATATGCTTCGTCGATAGGCCCCTAGACGTGCTTAAGGAGGCTTACAGGGTTCTGAAGCGCGGTGGGTACTTAGCGCTATGCTTCGTCCCTAGGGATAGCGCTTGGGGAAGGCACTACCTATCCAAGGCTTGGAGGGGATCTCGATTCTACTCCGTAGCTAAGCTCTATAGCTACGAGGAGGTCGTGGCCATGGTTACGGAGGCTGGGTTTAGCTACGTAGAGACCGTGGAGACCCTCTGCGTAGATCCCTACGCACCTACGTCGATAGAGATGCCTCGTCGAGGGTACTCGGGCTGCGGATTCGCGTGCGTAAAGGCCGTGAAGAGGTGATGGCATAGAGCGTATTAGCTCGTTAGCGAAGCACCTTACTCGGGGCGTCATAAGGAAGCTAATCGCCGTACTGCTATCGATAGCGGTAGCGACCTCGATAGCCGTAGCCGTGGTAGCGACTCGCCCTAGCGCTACGTGCCAAGTAGTTTCCGAGCGGAAGCTAGTCGTAGGTAGCGAAGAGGTTTTCGTTGGGTTTGCTAGGTGCGGCGAGAGGAGAGCAACGTTCGTAGCGATACCCCTTAGCAACTGCTTGAACGCATCCCTATACCTATGGAGGGCGAACCGAGGGCTAGTAGCTATCGCTAAGCTCGAAGGAGGCTGTAGGTACTTCTACGGGGTGTGCTGGACCCGAATTCAATTCGTTAACTCCAGCGTTGCGAGAATCGAAGTACTCGTAGCTAGGTCTACAGCCCCGCTGAGAACAATGTTGCTAACGGATAAGTACGTAGTTACCGTTGTCGTGGAGCTAGGGAAGGAGGTGGTTATCAAGGGCATTAACGTGCGTAACTACATCGAGTTCTCGAACGGGTGTTCGCAAACAGCGTTTGCGAGAGCAAGCTACCATCGATAGACCCTCACGCCCCTACCCCTTGCGTAGCTAGTAACTTCGCGACCAATCCTAGCACCTGCGAGCACGGGGATAACCTCCTTACCGACGAACTGCTTGGAAACAGTGCTAGCCTTAGCGAGGAGCTCATCAACGTCGCTCTCCCTAGGCTTAACCTTGATCTCTACAACGAATACCCGCTTCTCCGTCTCGATGAGCAAGTCGATCTCCCTATCGTCTACAACCGCATTCCTTTCCCATCCAACAACCCTATCGCCAATAGCTGCGCACTCGCTAGCAATAGCCTCGAGAACGAACTTCGCATAAGTGCTTTCAGCTAGGGCTCCAACCATATCCTCTACGTGGCTAACCCTCTTATTCAACTCGTCTAGCCTCTTGTCGTGCTCTAAGAGCTTTCTTTCTATCGCTTCGAATCTCTTGTCGTGCTCAAGCAACTTATGCTCAATTACTTCAAACCTCTTGTTAATCTCCTCGAATCTCTTATCGTGCTCGAGACTCTTTTGATAGAGCTTATTGAAGTCTTCCCTAAGCCTCTTCAACTCATCTAGAATTTCCCTAAGGCCAATAAGGCCAGCAACAGCAAGCCTAAACTCCTCATCGGTTTCTAGCAGCCTTAGTAGCTCCTTCTTTAGCGCTATCGAGCTCACTTCTCCTCCCACCGCTCCACACTTCGTTATAAAGGGGTTTATGGGTAGCGCTAAGCTCGTAGCGAACCGAATTGGTCTATCCTCTGCTTGGGCTAAGCTACTTTATCGCTGCGTATCTACGGAGGACGTTCTTAACTTCTTCGGCTAGGGCTCTAGCCCTCGAGCTAGGCTCTATGCACCCAACCTCAGTTTCCTCGCTTAGTAGCCCCTCGATGAATGCTGGTAGCCCTTTGGATAGCCCCGTGCTGTAACCTCCTTCCAGTACGGCTACGAGTGGAATCCTCTTTTCGCGTGCTATCGACGCTAGGAGGCCCCCTACGAACCTGTAGAACTTCTGCGTTAGGTAGAGTGCTTCTAGGTAATCCCCTTCGTACCCATCGAAGCCGGCCGAGATCAGTATCACTCTAGGGTTGTGGGCGTCGATTAGCGGGGTGAGGAGCTCGTTGAGTAGGTACACGTAGTCGTCGTCTCCAAAGCCGTAGCCAACCGCGACGTTGATCTTGGTCCCCTCCGCCCCCTCGCCCCCGACGTCTGTTAGCCACCCAGTGCCGGGGTATATGCCGTATAGATGCGTATCGAAGTGTATTACCCTCGGCTCCCTCCAAAACACTTCCTGAGTCCCGTTGCCGTGGTGGAGGTCGAAGTCGACGATGAGCACGGGGCTAAGCCCTAGCTCTAGGGCTTTAGCGGCTGCGCACGCGACGTTGTTGAATACGCAGAAGCCCTGCGTTGGAGCCCCTAGGGCTCGGCCAGCCCTACCAGCGTGGTGCCCTGGAGGCCTAGCTAAGACCATGATCGCTCGGCCGCTAGACCTAGACGCCTCGATGGCTTCCGTAGCTAGGGTTGCGGCCGTTAGCGCTGCTTCCCAGCTCGAGCTGCATAGGTAGGTATCGCTATCGAGCCACCCGCCTCCCCTCCTACACATCGCTTCGACTAGCCTAACGTAGTCCTCGCTATGAACTCTAAGCACGTCTTCGAGCCGCCCAACCTCGCTACGCTCAACGATTCTAACCGCGTCCCCAAGCTCGTTCTTAACGGCATTAACAGCTATGTCTAGCCTCCTAGGGTTCTCCGGGTGGTAAGAGCCGTTGGGAGTCCTGTGCTTCCAAAACGCTTTCGATACCCACAGCTCTACCTCCAAGGTCCCTACCAAGGCTTTTCACTGTGGTGCGCACCCCCATATTCGGAGATGGGGCTTGGCTAGGCTAAACCTAAACGAAAGCCCCTTCCCGCCGAGCCCCCGGGTAGTCGAGGAGCTCGCTAGGAGCGGGTACCTACTGAATAGGTACTACGATAGGGAGCTCTGGCACGAGCTCATCAAGCTCCTTAGCCACTACGCTAAGCTCCCCCGGGAATACGTTTCTCCCTACCCAAGCTCTTCCGACGCCCTATGCAAGCTCCTTAGGCTAGCCAAGAGGAAGGGGCTTCGAGTACTCACGGTTAGGCCGGGATTCCACGCTATGAAGCACTTCGCTTCGGTGGAGGGAGTCGAGCTCCACTACATCGACCTCAAGCTCCCGAACTTCGAGCTCGATACCGATGCGCTACTCAAGGCCGTAGACGAGAAGACGATGCTCATCCTGTACAACCCCAACAACCCCACGTCCAATATACTGGTAGAGGACCCGGGGATCGTTAGGGAGATCGCGTCTAGGGTAGGGATCCTAGTGATAGACGAGGCTTACTACGAGTTTAGCGGCGTAACCTTCGCCCCGCTGGTTAAGGAGCTTGGGAACCTAGCGGTGGTTAGGACGATGTCCAAGGCCTTCTGCCTAGCTGGGGCCAGGGTTGGCTACGTACTCGCAGCCCCCGAGCTACTTAAGGAGCTCGATAGCCTTAGGATCAAGTTCGACATACCCATACCATCGATAGCCGCTGCCGTAGCCGCCCTAAAGGACCTCGACTACGTTAGGAAGGTGGTGGAGGCGATTAAGGTGATGAGGGATAGGCTCGCTAGCGAGCTACGCGAAATGGGGTTGAGGGTCCTGCCGAGCGCAACCAACTTCCTCTTCGTCGAGGTGGGTGCTAGGGGCGTCGAGGTAGCGAAGAAGCTCGAAGAGATGGGCGTGTACGTAATGGCGTTCGACGAGCCCCCGATCGAGAACTTCATTAGGGTATCCATAGGTAGGGAGGATGAGAACGCTAGGTTCCTAAGGGCTCTTAGGAAGGTGTTGGGTAGGTGATGAGGATTAGGGGCTGAGCCGTGATGAATGCCGTGGCCACTGAGAGTATGGAGAAGCGTGTGGCGCGGTGAATACGTCCCAGCTCCACTCATCCCGGGGTGCGGCCCACCCCTGTCGTGGAGCCCCCACGGGGCCGAGTACCTCTATGGGGAGGGGGTTGATAAGGTGCTCGCTAAATGCGTAGGCGGGTAAAGTTCATTCGCGTTAGCTACCAGCAGATCGTGTCTAGGGTTCTAAGCCTAGAGCCTAGGGCTCGGGATCTCGAATCGGTGTTTAGGATCCCTTGCGATGTCGTGGAGCTACACGTAGTCTCTAGGGTTGTGGCTAGGCAGTACGGCATTCGGAGGAACGCTATCGCTAAGTGTAGGAGCGGCGAGGTCTACGCGACTAACCTGCTAGACGTAGGTACCTACGGGAGCGAGTGCGAGGTGGTTTCCTACCTAATCAAGATAGCCTTCGGGATAAGGAGCTGGGACGCAACTAAGCTAGACCACGTAGTCAAGAGGTGTACAGCGCTAGGAGTCGAGGACCACGGGGATAGGGTAACCGTGCTATACTCCCTCTAGGTAGCGCAGTACTTCGCGAAACAGCTTAAGCACCTCGGCTACCTCCTCTAGGTACTTCCTCGCGTAGCTCGTTTTCGCGAACTCGCTTGGCTTCCCTAGGAATAGCACCTTGCCCCTATCTATGTACGCTACGCGCGTAGCCATGGTGGCTACGTCCATCACTAAGTGCGTTGCGTGTATCGCCGTAAACCCGAGCTCCCTATGTAGCTCCTTAACGAGCTTCCTAGCTTCGTGCCTAGCCTCTGGGTCTAGGTTGGTAAAGGGCTCGTCTAGCAGCAGTATCTTCGGCTCTACGGCTAGGGCTCGCGCTAAGGCAACCCTCTGCTGCTCGCCTCCGCTAAGCTCCCTCGGGTACCTATGGAGTAGGTGCTCTATGCCTAGCCTCCTCGCTATTTCCCGCGCCCTAGCCTCAGCCCTATCCCTACTCCACCCCCTAACCCTTAGGCCGTAGCAAATGTTTTGAAGCACGTTCATGTGGGGGAATAGGGCGTAGCTCTGCGGGACTATGGCTACGTTCCTAGCCTCGGGGGGCAGCCTAGTTACGTCCCTTCCGTCGATCACTATGCTGCCCCTAAGCGGCTTAACGAACCCCGCTATGGCTTGGAGGAGCGTTGTTTTGCCCGCTCCGCTCCTACCCAGGATAACTAGGTACTCCCCCTTCTCGACGCTAAGGCTATCCACCCTAAGCTCGAAGCCACCCCGCTTAACGACGAGCCCCTTAATCTCGAGCACGCTGGATCACCAGCCTAAGTAGGGTGAATAGGGCTATGGACACGATCGCTAGGGGTACGGCTAGGGCTATGCAGTACCTGAGCCCGAACATCGAGAACCACTCTATGGTTAGCACGTTTACGGTCTTCGGGTAGTAAGCGACTATGAGTATGGCCCCCACCTCGCTTAGGGCGCGCGCCCACGAGAGTATCGCGCCCGCGGCTATGGATCTAAGGGCTAGGGGTAGGGTTATCGAGGTGAATACCCTGCTCGGCGAAGCCCCTAGGCTCCTAGCGACCATCTCTAGCTCGGGGTCTACCGATGCGAACCCAACCTTAGCGGTATCGATCATTATCGGGGCCGAGACGAAGGCCATGGCGAGGACTATGCCCAGGAAGGTGTCCTCGATGTAGATCCCCAGCGCCTTGGTTAGGGGGCTTAGGAGCCCAGCGTGCCCGAAAGCGCATAGAACGGCTATCCCCGCTACGGTGTGGGGCAGGAGTAGGGGTACGTCGACTAGGCTCTCCACAATCCCCTTACCCCTAAACTCGTGCTTAGCCAGCACGTAGGCGAGGGGTATGCCGAGGCAAGCGTTTAGCGCTACCGCGAGCCCCGAGGCCTCGAACGTGGTTAGCATGGCTGCTCGAGCAACCCTATAGAAAACCGGGTCGAGGATAAACACCTTGGCGAAGACCCGGGGGTCGAACATGGTGAAGAGGGCTGCTATGGGGAGGAAGAGGAAGAGTATCGCTAGGGAGGACGCAGAGCTAGCGACTACGAGCCAAGGCTCAACCCTTCTCAACGCTGCAGACACCCGCTAGCTCGCTAGGCACGTCGCCAAAGCACTTAGGCGGGTTGAAGGGCTCGAACCCACCGGCCTCGAGAACGCTCCTACCCTTCTGGCCTAGCACGAACTTCGCGAATAGCATGGCCTCGCTCGGGTGGGGAGCGTTGTTGAGTACGGTTAGCCCGTAGGCGATGCTCTTCATCGGTATCGCCTTCTCGAAGTCCGTGCCGCAGAGTATGTGCACCACGGCCTTCCTATAGTAGCTGTCTAGCGATGGGTTGCCGAGGTTTATCTGGGGCGGGAGCTCGATGTACTTTAGGTGCTGCTCGACCACCTCGTTCCTGTAGAGGAAGGCGTAGTCGATGTCGTGGCTCTCGAGGAGCGCTAGGAGCTCGATGCTCTTAGGCCTAATAACGATCTTGTTGTTGGTGGGGGCTATCGAGGGGTAGATATAGACGCTAACCGTGCCATTGCCAAACACGGCCTTAACCCCGTTTAGGTTCTTCAGCAAGAGGCTCCTCAGGATGCTCTCGTTGTGGTAGTAGAGCGAGGCCAACGCTATGACCCCAACAGCCCTGTAGCCGCAAGGATCCTTGTTTGGGTTCGAGAACGCGAACCTAACCCCCGGCGCCTCGAGGACTACGTACCACTTATCCGGGTGCTTCTCTAGGTAGCTAGCTAGCTTCGACTTCGAGGTGAAGGCTAGGACCATCCTATTAGCGGTGAAGATAGCGTACCACTTCGCGTACCTAGGCTCTAGGTATAGCGGTATCAACCTGTAGTCAGCTAGCATAACCACGTCGCACTCCTTGTGGAGCTCCGTAATCATCCTAACGATCTTGACGCTACCCGCCGTCTCGATAAGCACCTTGATCCCGTACCTATCCTCGAACTCGGAAGCCATTTGCTGGAGAACCCTCGATAGCGATCCCGCCGCGCAGACCACTACCTCCCTAGGCTTCGACGCGTGGATCCAGTGGGTGTAGGCGTAGAGCCCCACACCAATCGCTATGGCAATGCACGCCCCTACAGCGATCCATACCCACGGCTTCAAGCCTATCACCAGCGCTCGCTAGCGTGAGCTAGGTATTTAACCGTTGTCGGTTAGCGGATACCGACTCGAAGCAACAGTTTCGATCGTAGCACCCTAGGCGATTATCCATGGGTGTAGGAGGCGAGTCACTTTTGCCTATCTCTCTCCCTTATAGAAGGGAATAGGATTGTAGCGTTGGGGGTGGAGGCAGGGCGCTAGCGGGGGTATGGGGGTTGCTACCGCAAGCGCTAGACAAGGCGCTATCGAGCTTCGGGGCGCTTAGGTCCAAGGTCGACGAGGCGCTCGTTAGGGACCAGCTTCGTAGGGTTAAGTGGATGTGGCTGGTCTACACCCCCAACCCCTTTCCGAAGGCGACGAGGGTCTCGGGTATCGATAGCGGGTACAACTTCATTGAGTATAGGGGGTACGCGCTCTACGTCGTTGACGCGGCGTGCGTGACCGTGGATGTTGAGGGCGGTGGGGAGGAGGTGGAGGGTAGCGCCGATACGGACGTTATAAGCAGCTCGTTTATCGAGAGCGAGCTAGCTGCGTACTCCATATCCATGGAGATCGAGCTGGCTAGGCAAGCCCTTAGGAGCTCGGATCTAGTGGTCGTCGATGGGTCGCTGGTAGCTAAGTTCGCTACCCTCGCTCGAGCTGCTGAGCTCGGGCTCGAGATCGAGAAGCTCAAGGGCGTTTCGTTTAGGAGGGTGCTAGAGGAGCTAATCTACTTAGTAGGGCTCTACCCGTCGAAGATAGCGTTCCTAGCCAAGAACACGAGCTCGAAGGACGTTCTCGGGCTCGTTAAGGGCGATGTGTACTACTTCGAGAGGTACACTAGCGAAATCGGGTTCTCCAAGCCCCTAGCGCTCGAGGAGTGTAGCTCCATCGGTTCGCGGGCCCTGGGATCTAGGATTAGGGGCGAGATCAAGAGGTTGGTGGGGATCGGGGCTAGCGTCTACGTAACGTACGCGAGGCTTAGGGAGGGGGGTAGGGTGTATAGGATAGAGTTCGTGGTGGAGGACGGCGAGAGCGCTAGGGAGAGGGCCAAGAGCATCGTCGACGCCCTGGCCATGGTGGAGGTAGGGGGCTACCCATACCCCCTACTGAGAGCCGATCAGCTAGCTAGGGTTAGCGAGCGCGACGTCGAGAAGGTGGCTACGGTGCTCGGCATAGCCTCCGACCCCATGGCTAGGGAGGGCCTGTGGGTTGGGTACCCATGAGTAGGAACCTCGATAGCTTTGGGTCGAACCTCGTTGGGTACGTGGTTGGGGAGTCGAAGCCTTACGAAGCGGAGGTAATAGCGTTTAGGCCCCTAATGCTCGGGGAGTACCTATACCTAGAGTACCACGGCTACTCCGTCCTAGCAATGGTTCAGAGTAGCACTACGGGAAGCCCAATCATAGGCAGCAACATCGTCGATCCTAGGGATGTAGAGAGGCTGGTTAAGTACGTTAGGAGCGGCGAGAGGGTCTTCTACCATCGGGGTAGGATAAAGATCCTTGGGGAGGTAAGCGGCCCGAGGTTCACGATACCCCCCGTACCCCCGCCCCCGGGAACCGAGGTGCTTAAGGCTCCCCCAAGCATCTTGAGCAAGGTTTTCTGCCCAAGCGGGAGGGAGTTCGTTAGGGTTGGCAAGCTCCTTAGGGAGCCCGAGGTCGAGGTTAGGGTCAACATAAACAAGGTGGTTTCTAGGCACTTAGCGATCCTCGCCATGACCGGGATGGGGAAGAGCAACCTCGTAGCCCTCCTCTCTAGGAGGATTGGGGAGCTCGGGGGCACGGTAGTGATATTCGATTACCACGGGGAGTACGCGAGCCTCCGGTTTAGGGATGTGCCCGTCGTTAGGATGGAGCCTAGGCTAAACCCGAGGATGCTTAGCTTCGAGGAGCTAGCTAGGATGCTCAACGTTAGGCCGAACGCCTCTAGGCAGAGAATGGCTCTATACGAGTGCTTCGAGAGCGTTAAGCAGGTTAAGCAGCCCTTCTTCGAGGCGATGAGGAAGTGCCTCCAGGCGAAGGTGTCGAAGTACGGGGCTCCAGCGCAGAAAGTCCTCGAGTCCCTAACGGCTTACGAAGGCTTCCTCTCGAGGATTCTCGACGATGGTGAGGAGGACGTTATCGAGAGGATGGCTCTGGGAGCGATCAACGTCGTGGACTTGAGCGAGCTACACGCTAACCAAGCCGATGCGGTCGTAGCCCACTGGCTCCATAGGCTCCTCGAGTCTAGGAAGGAGTGGGTTTGGAGCGGGGGCTCTAGGGGTCTACCCGTACCCGTGGTAGCGGTTATCGAGGAGGCTCACGCGTTCATCTCTAGCGACGAGGAGACCGCGACGAGGAGGGCCGCGGAGAGCATAGCTAGGGAGGGGAGGAAGTTCGGGGTCGGGATAGTGATCGTGTCGCAGAGGCCTAGGGGCCTAGACCCGAACATACTTAGCCAGATAGGGAACCTAGCGGTGATGAGGATCGTGCACCCAGAGGACCAGGCGTTTATAGCTAGGCACTGCGAGCCGATTACGCAGGATATTATCGAGGAGCTACCCGGGCTAAACGTTGGGGAGGCCATCCTCCTCGGGGAGTGGGTTAAGGCCCCGAGCGTCGTTAAGGTAGACCTCGTGGCGGAGAAGACCATAGGGATGGACCTCGACGCTGTCGAGGCCTGGAGTAGGTTGGGTAAGTAGCTTCAGGGTGTGGTTGTTCTAGGCAATAGCCCGTACACGGAATAAGGCTTAAGTTTCCAGCACCTCACTAGCGCTAGGCGCTGTGCTTTGATGGAGGAGTACCTCATAGTTAGTAGGGGTGGGCAGGGAGGGGTTACGGCTTCCCGAATTCTCGCTACCGCCGCCGTGATAGAGGGGAAGTATGCTCAGGCAATACCCCAGTTCGGCGCCGAGAGGAGGGGCGCAATCGTTAGGAGCTACCTAAGGGTATCCACCGAGCCCATTAGGAGGCACTGCCAGGTTCAGAACCCTAGCGGCGTAGCCGTGTTCAGCTCTAGGATCCTAGACCTAGTCGATCCCAAGAGCTTCAACGCTGTTGAGGGGGCTAAGATGGTGATTAACAGCGCTAAGCCTAGGAAGGTCGAGGGCTTTAGGGTGTTCTACGTGGACGCGACGAAGATAGCCCTCGACCTAGGGCTCGTCATAGCCGGGTGGGCCGTGGTGAACACCGCTATGGCGGGGGCCATGGCTAGGGTCTTCGGGATTTCATCCCTAGACTCCCTCCTCAAGGCCATGGAGGAGTACTTTAGGGGTAGGCTCCTCGAGCTGAACCAGGAAGCCGCTAGGAGGGCTTGGAACCAGGTTTCTGAGGTGGGCTAAACCCATGTGGTTTAGGTACAGCGTTTCGCACGTGAGGGACCCGTACAGGGAGGCTGAGGAGGATCTAGAGCTGTTTAGGAAGCGAATGCTCTCGCCGCCAATGGAGGGAGCCGCGGGGCCCACGGGTACGTGGAGGATCATGAAGCCAGTTATCCACGAGGATAAGTGCGTTAAGTGCGGTATGTGCTGGCTCTACTGTCCCGAGAACGTAATCGATTGGGAGCCCGGCAAGGTCCCGAGGATAGACATGACCTACTGCAAGGGTTGCGGTGTGTGCGCATCCGTATGCCCTAGGAAAGCCATCGAGATGGTTGTCGAGGAGGTGTAGAGCATGGGCCTCACGAGAAAGGTCCTCATAGGGAACTTCGCGGTTGCCGAAGCCGTTAAGCTGGCTAGGGTCGACGTGGTGGCTGCGTACCCGATAACGCCGCAGACGCTGATAGTGGAGCGCATAGCGGAGATGGTGGAGAGGGGCGAGCTAAAGGCTAAGTACATAAGGGTCGAGAGCGAGCACTCCGCCCTAGCCGCCGTGTACGGAGCCGCCATCGGCGGCGCGAGGGTCTTCACCGCTACCTCTAGCCACGGCCTGCTCTACATGTACGAAGTGGTTTGGTGGGCAGCCTATAGCAAGGTACCGATAGTCATGGGGTTAGTGACTAGGGTCATAGGCCCGCCGTGGAATATACACAGCGATCACCAGGATATCCTCAGCGTTAGGGATAGCGGCTGGATCATCGCCATGGCCGAGAACGTGCAGGAAGCCTTCGACTTAACGATACAGGCGTTTAGGATTAGCGAGGATAGGAGAGTGCTCCAGCCGATGATGGTGGGCCTCGACGCCTTCACGCTAAGCCACACCGCTGAGCCCGTCGACGTACCGGATCAAAGCGACGTAGACGCGTTCCTACCCCCGAGAGAGCCCCTGCCCTTCGTCATGGACCCCGCGAACCCGTTCTCCATGGGTAACCTAGGCCCCGACGAGTGGACCATGGAGCTCAGGTGGACGGTGTGGAGATCCCTCGAGAGGGCTAAGCAGGTGATTAAGGAGGTGGATAGGGAGTACGCGAAGAAGGTTGGTGGAAGGGAGTACGGTGGGTTAGTGGAGAGGTATAGGCTCGACGACGCTAAGTACGTAGCCGTCACGTGGGGCGCGTGGAGCGGAGACGCTAAGGAGGCTATCGATAAGCTTAGGGACGAGGGCGTACCCATAGGCTTGCTGAGGATTAGGTTCGCGCGCCCCTTCCCGAGGGAGGAGCTCCTCGAGGTAGCCAACGGAGCTAAGGCGGTAGTCGTAGTGGATAGGGCCGTGTCGATGGGGCTAGACGGCGTGTTCTCCACCGAGGTTAGGAGCGTGCTAAGCGGTAGGGTTCCGGTGAAGAGCGTGGTCGCGGGCATCGGTGGGGTGGATACGAGCTACAGGGACTTCGTCAACATCTTCAGGAGGTTCGTCGATGAGTACGAGAGGGGAGAGACCCAGGAGTGGATCGTGCCCGAGTGGTACATGCCCTGGTTTAAGGGGTGAAGGCAATGAGCGTCTCCCTACCCCAGCTCGTTAAGTCCCCTAGGAAGGGGGTGATGCCCGGCAACCCAGCGTGCATGGGGTGCCCCCACACCATAGGGCTAAAGATAGTCGGTAGGGTGCTCGGCGATAGAGCGGTTCTCGTGGTTCCAGCGGGCTGCACATCGATTATAGTTGGGTACGGAGGCAAGGAGTCGCTGGACATGGCCTACGTCCACGTGCCCTTCGCCTCAGCGGCTGCGGTAGCGGCGGGGCTAGCCGCAGCCTTCGAGAAGAAGGGGCTTAGCGATAGGGTGGTAATAGCGTGGATGGGCGATGGCGGCGGGGCTGACATAGGGTTCGCGACCCTCAGCGGCGCCGCCATTAGGAACGACAACATAATCGCTATCGTTAGCGATAACGAGGCGTACATGAACACGGGTATACAGGCTAGCTCCACAACCCCGTGGAAGGCTAGGACCACTACCAGCCCGGTGATCGGGAAGACCGAGGAGAAGAAGGACCTAGCCACCATAATGCTCATGCACAAGGTTCCCTACGTAGCTACGGCGAGCGTTGGGTACCCCCTAGACTTCGCAAACAAGCTTAGGAAGGCCGCCGAGATCAAGGGCTTTAGATTCATACACCTACACTCCCCATGCCCAACGGGCTGGAGGTTCGACGCGAGCAAAACCGTTGAGATGGCTAAGCTAGCCGTAGAGACCGGTGCGTGGATACTCTGGGAGTACGATAGGGGTAAGTTCCAGATTAGCCCGCCTAGCAAGCCCTTCGCCGATCCCAGCAAGAGGAAGCCCCTCAAGGAATACATAAGGGCTCAGGGCAGGTTCAGCCACCTAACCGACGAGGACATCGAGTTCATAGCCAAGAAGATCGAGGAGAACTGGAGAGTCGTTAAGATGCTGGAGAAGCTCTTCGGATCCTAGCCCCCTTTTACCTACCCACCCCACTTATTAAATCGCTTCTTCGATATAGGTAGCTAAGGGAGGTAGCTAGGATGCTGCTAATCGTCCTCGGCTTCGCGATACTAGCGCTTATGTACGCCCTCCTCACGCTCGAGGTCATGCACAGGACCGCCGTCGCGATACTGGTGGCGGGCATAGTCTTCGCGCTGAACACCGCCCTCCGCTTCACCACGTTCGACGATCTTCTGAGGGGCATAGACTTGAACACGATACTCCTGCTCATGAGCATGATGGTCATCGTCGGGGTGCTTAGCAGGACGGGGTTCTTCGAGTACATAGCCCAGAGCCTAGTGTATAGGATGAGGGTTCACCCCTTCCTACTCCTAGCCTCGCTATCCTCCCTAACGGCCTTCGTATCCGCGTTCATAGACAACGTAACCACAGTGCTCCTCATGGCGCCCATAGTCATCGAGGTTTGTAGGGGGCTAAGGGTCGACCCGAGGCCCGTGCTCCTATCGACCGTGTTCGCGTCCAACATCGGGGGCACGGCTACGTTGATAGGGGATCCGCCGAACATAATCATCGGGTCGGCAGCGGGCTTCAGCTTCATGGACTTCGTGAGGCACTTAACCCCCATAGCCGCCGCCGACGTCTTCGTGCTAATAGCCCTGAGCCCCTTCGTGTTTAGGAGTTGGTTCCGCTCTTACCCCCGCGGAGGCTCCTTCGAAGCTCCTAGCGTTGCTAGGATAGATAGGCCCTTGCTTAGGAAGGTCCTAACCGTGCTAGCCATGGTGATAGGGCTGTTCCTCCTCGAGGACTACCTCGGGTACCCACCATCGATACCCGCGATCATAGGCGCGGCCATAACCCTAGTCCTAGTTAGGTCTAGGATAAGCCTAGAGGACGCTATGAACTTCGTGGACTGGCCTACGCTAATATTCTTCGTCTTCATGTTCATCGCTATTCGGGGAGTCGAGAGGATGGGGGTCATGGACTTCATAGCGCGGGGCATCAGCTCGCTAGCCCCCTCCCTACCCATCGCCATGATGGTGATCCTCTGGCTCTCCGCATTCCTATCGGCGTTCATAGACAACATACCCTTCGTAATGGCTATGATACCCGTGATCCAGAGGATCGCTAGCTCCCTAAGCGTCGACCCCATGCCCCTCTACTGGTCCCTAGCCCTAGGCGGGTGCCTAGGCGGCAACGGCACGCTGATAGGGGCTAGCGCAAACATCGTGGTCGCGGGGATAGCGGAGAAGCACGGGTACCACATACCGTTTAGGTGGTTCATGAAGTTCGGCATGCCGGTGATGATCGCTACGGTGGGTGCCGCCGCCATCTACTTAATACTTCGGTACGGAATCTAGTTGGGAACCCCCTTGTTTCGCGTAGACAAGGTGCTCCTCTGGGCGTTTAAAAGCGATGAGAGCATTCGAGCCGCTAAGCTCGCTGCAACCCTCTTCCCCCAAGCATCGTTCTACCTAATCATGGTGGTCCCCAGCGCTCGAGCTAGGTTCTTCCTAACCACCCTCTACCGCGAAGTCCTCGAGGTGATAGCTAGCGAGGTCTTCGAGTCCATCGAGAGGGAGCTCTCTTCGCTAGGAGCTAGAATCGCTTCGAGGAAGAGGGTGTTCGGCAGAGCGCCTAGCGCTGTAGAGAGCTACGCTAGGGAGATCGGGGCGAACCTCGTAGCGACCTCCATATCCATGGAGCTAGGGGTCGAGGACGTGGAGAACAGCCCCGTGGCGAAGCTCGTGGAGATCTCCAGCATCCCCACGCTGATACACACCCCCCTCTCCAAGAGCGTCGAGACCGTGGCGAGGGTAGCCATAGCCTTCGGCGCCTACTCGGAGCCTAAGCACGCGATAGAGTTCGTTAGGGACGCGATGAGGGTTCGCAGCGCCCTACTCCTCGGGGTCGAGGAGGGGGCTAACGTGGGTAGGGCTAGGGAGCTAGCTAAAAAGCTCGGTATCGAGGTCGAGGCTACGTGCTTAGGCGAGGTTTCGAGCCGGGTAGTGGGGGAGCTCGAGAGAGTTACCGAGGGAGCGGACCTACTCCTAATCGATAGGCGTAGCCTGGTCCCGAGGGAAGCGATTAGGGTCGGGAGGAGGAGGTTGACAACCGCGGAGAAAGTGCTTCTATCCGTATCGAGAGCCCCCACCATATTCATTCCCTAGCCCAAGCGTCCGCACCCTTTTGAGGAGTTCAAGGGCTAGCCTAAACGCGGTGAAGGGGCGTGGAGTTCGATATCCTAGCCAAGGTAATCGAGAAGCCCACCCTAGCCGAAGTAGTCGGCGGGGTGCCTCCAGTCGAGGAAGAGCCCAAGAGCTTGATAGAGGCCGAGGTCGAGATCGCTAAGGTCGAGGAGGAGAAGTGGGGGGAGATAGCCTCGAAGATAGATAGCGTTAGCGCTAAAGTCGAGGAGGCTTGGAGCGCGGTAGAGAGCCTAAAGAGCTTCGTGGAGGATCTAGCCAACGCCGTTAAGAGCATTGAGTCCAAGCAGGGATCCGTGCTCAAGGTAATCGAGGTCGTAGCGCTGTGGAAGTGCTCTAAATGCAAGTTCTACAAGGATGTGGTGTGCACTGCGTGGAGGCTATCCGAGGACTTCGCTAAGCTAGTCGAGGAAGCCTTTGGCGAAGAAGCCGTGGCTAGGGACGGTAACGCGATTAGGCTTAGGGTCGATAAGGCTAGCGTCATAGGGGCTATATGCCCGCTCTTTAGGGCTAGGGCTTAAGCGAGCTTCTCAATGTTTTTACGCCTAGACTCCTCTAACTCCCTCAACCTCTCCTCAAACTCCTTAAGGGTGGTCTTAACCGCTTTCTCAAGCTCCTTCTGATCTATGTACAGCAGCATGGCCTTCAAGAACTTTAGGGCGCAAGACTTAGAGTGGAAATTCAGCTCAACCCCACCAGCGACAATCCTAACACCCTGCCCCTCGTAGAATACCCTACCGCAAACAACGCACCTAAGCTTCCTGCTACCCAAAGGCGCGCACCTACCGTAGTAGGGTTAGGGAAGGTAGATAACTTCGTCGCCTACTAGCCGTGCTTAGACGGGCGCTAGCCTCGGTTCGTATGGGCGCACGTTTATGTATACGTGGGTATCGTCGAAGCGGCTGGGTAGGGCTATGCACGCTAGGGTCCCGAAGAACACTTGTACGTAGGGTAGCTGCTTGCCGTTCGCGTATATGTCTAGTATGTGTAGGAATGGGAAGAGGGTGTTCTCGGGGTTTAGCAGTGCGTTAGGCTCGTAATTGCTTAAGTCGCGGATCTTCTCTTCGTAGGGCCCAATGCTGTTTAGGGCTACGGCGAGGTTCTTGAAGAGCTTCATTACCTGGGCTATCGATGCCTCTAGGAACTTTACGGAGCCTACGGGTCTAGGGGGCTTTGGCTCGATGCTTACTAGCCCTACGTATACGGTCTCGTCCCTAACCTCCCCATCGAGAACCGCTTCCCGTCTAGAGGCTACCACCGTTATGCAGCTACCTCCCTCTACGGGCTTTAGGAGGGTGTAGCCCTGCGATGCGTGTACGACTCTAGCCTTGAGCACGGGGTAGCCGTAGGCGAACACCCTCTCCCTCCTGAGGAACTCTACGAGCTGGGGAGACGCGGTGAAGTAGTAGTTCTGCGTGTAGTCCCCTATCTTCAGCGCCCTAGTTACCTCGATGTGCATGTGGGGCACGAGGGGCCAGCCCATGGAGTTGCTCTTGACGAACCTACCTATGTAGTCCCCTACCGAAACCCTATCCCCGGGCATTACCGAGGGCCTAACGTGTAGAATCCTAGTGAACAGCCTTCCGCACCTAACCACGATGATGTAGTCGCTCCTAGAGTAGGGCCCTGACCCAGCGTCTATCTCCTTAACTAGCTCCACCCTCCCCTCGACGGGGGAAAGGGCTTCGCCGCCGAACTCGGCGTCCGTGGATAGGTCTAGGGCTTGGGCTCGAGCGTGAATAGCTCGCCTGCTACAGAAGAAGCTAGCCATCCACTTACTGCACGGGGCGTAGATATCGACGCTCCCGACCCTAGCTAGGAGGAGCATGGGTAGCGCTCTACCCATACCCGTAGTTAGCTGGAGGGGAAAGGGGTTGGGCTAGGGAGTTGCTTGGGGTTGGGGATGAGGGGAAAAGGTTATTTCCACGTAGCTACCCTCCTCGCGAAGCCCCAGCTTCGCTATCGCCATGGTCCCGACGAGGAGCTCTAGGGTCGTCGACTCGCCTCGGCATAAAGGCGTTGGGGAGAACCTCGGGTTGGGGTGCCTAGGCTGCCTACCCATGTTGGCTAGGGAGCTAACTACCTGCAGCCACTTCTCGAAGCTCTCGAGGCTGTTGATGGCTATGGAGTGCCTGCGCCCAACCCTCCTAACGTAGCCTAGGGGCTGCCCAAACGCCTTGACTAGGGAGTTGGGCTTCGGCTTGGAGCCTAGGTGTATCAACCCTACGTAGGGGTGCCCAAACCCTATCTCGCCGTTGATAGCCACCCTAACCCCGCTCGCGAAACCCCCTATTGCAAGCGCTTTCGCCTCCACGGGCTCTAGCAGCGTGTAGCTATCGCCAACCGCGGCAACCCTAAACCTAGCGTAGTTCCCGGGAATCACCGTAGCGCTCTTCAAGCACTCGACTAGCTCTCTAGAGGGCTCTATCGAAAGCGATAGCCCGGGCCTTAGCTTCGGGCTCCTCGATACCTCTACGTGGACGTGGGGAAGGTTCTTCTCGAGTAGGAAGTTGCTCCTTAGGTACCTACCGATCGGATCGCCAACGCTAACCCTCTCGTTTACCCTAACCCTCGGCTCTACGTGGAGGAGCTTAGCCCATAGCCCTCCACCGAGCCTAACGACTATGGCGAAGTCGCTGCGGGAGAAAGGGCCTGGACCCGCTTCTACCTCGATAACCCTCTCGACCCTCCCCTCTACTGGGGAAAGGGCTTCGTCCCCAAAGACGTGGGTGGTAGACACGTCTACGGCTCTAGACATGGGGTGGGGGGTGAAGGTGCTTGTGAAGAAGCTAGCTACCCACCTAGGGCTAGGAGCGAAGATAGCTGGCTCTCCCCGCACCTCTGCTATCGCCATGGGCCTAGCCAAGGGGGCTCACCTCGCTCCAGTAATTAGGTTCGGCTCGGGGTCTATGCCGGTGGGCATCGTGAAGTGCAGGCTGCTCTTCCATCGAGCTCCCCAGAGCTTTATCCTCGCTAGCGAAGAGGTTTTGACTAGGAGGGTTGGCGAGGGGCTTTCCCCGATTAGCGCTAGGATCAACGTGTTCGACCCCCCGGCCGTGCTAATCGGCTTCGGGCAGGACGTTTTCGAGGAGGTTAACGTTGAGGAGGCGAAGAGGCTGGGGTTCGAGATAGGTAGGAGGCCTACGGGCGGCGGAGCGATCGTTATGGATGGAGAGGCTACGCCGGGGTGGGAGATATGGCTCCCCAAGGACTTTCCGGGGCTTCCAAGCGATGTAGAGGGGCTCTATAGGCACCTATCCAGGGTTATCGTGGAGACCCTTAGGCTCCTCGGGGTAGAGGCTAGGTACAGGCCTAAGAACGATGTGGAGGTTGGGGGTAGGAAGGTCTGTGGAATGGGTTTGCTAACCCTCGGTAGCGGGCTCATGATATGCGGGACCATCCTCCTCGACCTAGACGTCGAGAAGATGCTTCGGGTCCTGAGGATACCCGTGGAGAAGCTAAGCGATAAGGCGGTTAAGGAGGTTGGGAAGAGGATCGTAACCCTCCGCGAGCTCCTCGGGAAGCCGCCGAGCATCGAGGAGGTTAAGCAGGCGTTTAGCGAAGCGTTGCGCCGCGTCCTCGGGCTAGAGGTTTTCGAGGGGGAGCTAAGCGAAGCCGAGCTGAAGGAGGTTAGGGCTCTGGAGCGTAGGTACGGGGATCCTTCGTGGGTATTCGAGTTTAGGAGGTGCACGGGCTTCGAAAAGGTCTGTACCTACAAGACCCCCGGAGGGCTAGTTAGGATCCACGCAAAGGTTTCGGGCGGTAGGCTCGAGCAGATCATGATAACCGGGGACTTCTTCGCCTACCCCCAGCGAGCTGTTCTAGACCTAGAGGCTTGGCTTAAGCACGTGCCTATAGACGCCGTCGAGGAGGAGGTGGAGAGGTTCTTCGAGGAGAGCAAAGCCGTTATCCACGGGCTTAGCCCAAGGGATTTAGCCCAGCTAATAAGGAAGTGCCTAGAGGGGCTGTGACGAACCGGAATTATGCTGAGGGGTGATGACCCAGCCGAGCACCCCGAGCCCCAAGGCGCTGAGCTTATTGCGCCCCTAGCGATAGCTACCAGAAGCTGCTTATGGGGTGCGGCTATGAGCGGAGCCCTAACGGTACTATTCATCGGGCCAGCGGGGGTAGGGAAGTCCAGCCTGGTTAAGGCTTACGGCGATTGGCTTAAGTCCCAGGGGATTGGGGTTGCTAGGGTTAACCTCGATCCCGCTGCCGACTACGTTCCCTACGAACCCGATTTCGATGCTAGGAAAATCGTTTGGGCGCGCGAAATCGCGTTGAAGGAAGGGCTCGGGCCCAACGGAGCCCTGATCAGATCCATAGAGATCCTCTGTAGCCGCGTCGACGAGGTTCTCGAGGCTATAGCGAGCTTCGACGCGGATTTCGTTCTCGTCGATACCCCGGGGCAGATGGAGCTCTTCGTCTTTAGGGACCTATCCCTTAGAATCGTCGATGGGCTAAAGAAGGTTTCTCGAGGCGTCGTAGGGGTCTTCGTCGCCGAGGCGTCGATGCTTAGGGACCCAACGGACTACGCCTTCCTAGCACTCATCTGCAACGCCATACAGCTCAGGCTGGATATAGACGTAGTCGCCGTGGTCAACAAGGTGGATGCAGTCGATAGCGTTCCCGAAGGGGTTAGGACGTGGATCGAGCTACTGCAAGAAGCTTCCAAAGCCCTAGAGACTCGAGGAGCCTTCGGGGAGATGATGTCGAGGATACTCGAGGCCTTAACGAGCTACTCCAAAGCCATGAACGTGCCCTTAGTATCGGCTACTAAGGGGATGGGGCTAGAGGAACTCCATAGGATAGTACACGAAGTTGCGTGTAGCTGCGGAGACCTCACGTAGCTAAGCCCTTCGGGGGAGTAAGTGAAGGAGTGCCGAGGGTAGCCGGCTAGGCTACGGCGAGGGGTTTTACGCTGAGCGAGTTGTACGATACTAGCCATACTTAGCATAAATCACTTATCCCGATTTAAGCTGGTTTTCTACTCCTCGCTCGAGAGCCATGGGGTCGAGAACCGAGTTTCGAGGGTTCGAGACCGCGGCTATCCATGGTCACGGCTACTCGTCTCCGTACGGAGACGTCGTTCCAGCGATACACGTTTCGGCGGCGTACCGCTTCGTTTCCGAGGATGATTGCGTTCGTAGCGATAGGGGGTACCCAATCAAGTACTCGAGGGAGGAGAACCCCACGGTTCGAGCCTTCGAGAGGGTTCTAGGCGTTTTGGAGTGTGGGGATGCCCTAGCCTTCTCCTCGGGCATGTCCGCTATAGCCACGGTGGTTTTCTCGCGCGTTTGGAGCGGGGCTAGGAGGATAGTGGTTTTGGAGGAGATGTACGGTACCACCATCCAGCTCCTCGAGAGGGTCTCTAGGGTATGCGGAATCGAGCTCGTTAAGGTCTACCCGTCTACGGAGAGCGTTATCGAGGCGGTTAGGGAGGGGGATTTCGTGATGGTCGAGGTGATGACGAACCCCACGCTGAAGGTGATAGACGTTGCCGAGGTGGCTAAGGCGTGTAGGGATGCGGGTGCGGTCCTAGCCGTGGACAACACCTTCACCACGCCGCTCCTAGTCAAGCCCCTTAGGCTAGGCGCCTGGGCTTCGATACACAGCGCCACTAAGTACATCGCTGGGCACAACGATGTGATCGGGGGCGCCGCGATCGTCGATCCCCGCGACGTCGACGAGCTGTGGCACTGGAGGAGGATGCTGGGGACCTCCATGCACCCGCTAGAGGCGTACCTATGCCTAAGGGGCGTCAAGACCCTCGGGGTAAGGTTCGAGAGGCAGTGCCTAAACGCTAAGGCCGTAGCCGAGTTCCTAGCGGAGCACCCGAGGGTCGAAAGCGTTTCGTATCCCGGGCTCGAGAGCGATCCGTGGCACGGCGTAGCCCTCAAGCTATTCGAGAGGAAGCTCTTCGGGGCCGTGGTCTCGTTTAGGGTTAGGGGAGGGCTCGAGGACGCTAAGAGGTTTCTGCGTAGGCTCCGCTTGATCAAGCCCGCTCCCAGCCTAGGGGGATGCGAATCGCTAGCGACTCTACCAGCGCTATCGGCAGCGAAGTGGATCGACCCCGAGGCTAGGAGGAGGCTCGGGATTTCGGAGAACCTCGTTAGGCTATCGATAGGGCTGGAGAGCCTCGAGGACATCATCGAGGACCTCGATAGGGCCCTCTCGGGGTAGGGAGCTTGGCGCGGGCTCGGGTAAGGGCTTACTCTAGCTCCGCAAACCTGGGGCCGGGGTTCGATATCCTAGCCCTCGCCCACACGGCTTTCTACGACGAGGTCGAGGTGGAGGTAGAGAAGGGCGTTGGTAGGGTAGTGCTCGAGGAGGTTTCCGGGCCCTACGCTAGCCAGGTGGATACCGAGAGGAACACCGCCGTCGAGGCGCTTAGGGCGGCGATAGAGGCGCTGAAGCTGGGGGTGGACGTAAGGGTTAGGCTCTGGAAGGGGGTTCCCGTAGGCAAGGGGCTGGGTAGTAGCGGAGCTTCCGCGGCAGCCGCGGTCAAGGCTCTCGACGAGGCCCTTCGCCTAGGGCTAGACCCTAGGCTCCTCATAAGGTTCGCAGGCATGGGGGAGGCTGCTGCCGCGGGGGAGCCGCACTTCGACAACGTTGCGGCTAGCATCGTCGGGGGCTTCGTAGCGCTACTAGACCTAGAGACCCTTAGCTTCACCTCGTGGAGCCCCCGAGTCCTAGTGGTAATCGCCGTACCCCGCCCCGGGCTCGGTAAGGGGAAGACGGAGTTCATGAGGTCGGTCGTCCCTAGGGAGGTGCCCCTCAGGAGCGTGGTTAGGAACTGCGCTAGGCTCCTCAGGCTAGTCATCGGGTTGGAGAGGGGGGATGTGGCTTTAGCGGGGTCGGGGATGGAGGACGAGATCGTGGAGAGGGCTAGGGCTCCCTACGTACCGTGCTACGCTGAGGCTAGGAGCGCGGCTAAGAGCGCTGGAGCCCTAGGCGTCGCGCTGAGCGGGGCAGGCCCGTCGATTATAGCGCTATGCGATTCCGAGGAGCGCGCTCGAGAGGTAGCCAAGGCGTTTAGGGAGGCTTACGAAGGGTGCGGGATCGAGTTGGAGCACCTAGTGGTCGCCAAGCCCGCCCCGGGAGCTCATAGAGTTGATTAGGGGTGTAGCTACCTTAAATACCGCTGCCTAAACGAGCCTTAGGCGGTGCATTTAATGAGGAGAGTCTTCGTCGTAGGCCTCGGGATGACTAGGGTTGGTAGGCACTTCGACAAGGGGTTAGGGGAGCTAGCGGCTCAAGCCATCTTCAAGGCCCTCGACGAGGCTAAGGGGGTTAAGCCCCAGGCCGTGGTCGTGGGCAACATGATGGCTAGCAGCCTCTTCAACCAGGACAACCTCGGGGCCCTGATAGCGGACTACGCTGGGCTTAGGGGAGTAGCGGCTTACCACGTTGAGGCGGCTTGCGGAAGCGGTGGGCACGCGGTGGTGGCTGGGTACAGCCTCGTGGCTAGCGGGCTCTACGATGTCGTGCTCGTGGTGGGCGTCGAGAAGATGTGCGATTACCCCACTCCCGTGGTCACTGCCGCCCTAGCTCAGGCGGCCGACGCCGAGCACGAGCTAGTCTACGGCGTTAGCTTCCCCTCCCTAAACGCCTTGGTGATGAGGCTCTACATGAGGGAGTTCGGAGCGTCGAGGGAAGCGCTAGCGGAGTGGCCCGTGAGGATGCACGAGTACGGCTCTAGGAACCCCTTCGCGCAGCTCAGGTTCAGGATTAGGGTTGAGGACGTGCTTAGCTCCCCAGTGGTATCCGACCCCATTAGGCTCCTAGACTCCTCGCCCATAGGCGACGGCGCGGCAGCCCTCGTGCTGGCCTCGGAGGACGTGGCTAGGAAGCTAAGCGATACCCTCGTCGAGGTAGCGGGGGTGGGAATGGCTACGGACTCGGTAGACCTATCGTCTAGGCAGAGCATCCTCGAGGCTACGAGCGTTAAGCTAGCGGCCTCCAAGGCCTACAGCATGGCGGGGATCGGGCCTAGGGACGTGGACGTCGCGGAGGTGCACGACGCCTTCACGATAACTGGGCTCCTATGCCTAGAAGCCCTGGGGTTCTCCGAGAGGGGTAGGGCGTGGAAGGAGTTCGCCGACGGTAGGTTCGCGGCTGGGGACAAGCCGAGCGTGAACCTCAGCGGGGGGCTGAAGGCTAGGGGGCACCCCGTTGGAGCCACCGGGGTTTACCAGGTTGCCGAGGTAGCGATGCAGCTAAGGGGCGACTTCCCCGGGGTCAAGGCGGGGTCCCCAACGATTGGGCTAGCGGTTAACTTCGGTGGGGTCGCTACCCAAACCAGCGTGGTGATCCTCAAGAGGGTTTCCTAGGGGTGTTCGCGATGAGGGTCTCCCCCGCTAGGGTTTGGAGGGCTAGGGGCTCTAGGTATAGGCTGGAGGGCTCTAGGTGTAGGGACTGCGGGTACTCGTTCTACCCACCGAAGCCCGCTTGCCCGAAGTGCGGCTCTAGGAACGTGGAGAGGATCCAGCTACCCACTAGGGGAAGGGTGGTTACGTGGGCAGTGCAGTACACGGTCCCCGAGGGGTATAGGGCTAGGGCACCCATAGTCGTGGCGATCATCGAGCTCGAGAACGGGGTTAGGGTCCTAGGGACGCTAACCGACGTGGATCCCGCCGAGGTTAGGGAGGGGATGGTCGTCGAGGCAACGCTTAGGAGAGTCGTAGAGGACGGGGAGGAGGGGCTCATAGTCTACGGCTTGAAGTTCGCCCCCGTAGCCTAGGTCTAAGACCCCTTTTTACTTAGCTCAACCCCAAACACGCCCTAGGTGTAGCGTAGTGAGCTCCCCTACGAAGGTAAGGGTTAGGGTTGGCGATAGGGAGCTCGAAGCCGAGGTACACCCCCTGGGCGGGTCTAGGTATCGAGTGGTTATAGAGGGGAAGGAGTTCGAGGTCGAGGTAGCTACCGCCGCTACGCCCACCCCCATCGCCAAGCCCGTGATCCCCGTGGCTAAGCCCGTGACCCCGACCCCGGTAGCGCCACCCACCCCAGCGCCCGCCCCAGTTGCGGGGGGTAACGTGGTTAAGGCCCCTATATCCGGGAAGGTGCTCAAGGTCTTGGTGAAGCCCGGGGACGCGGTGGAGCCAAGGACTGTGGTAGCGACCCTCGAGTCGATGAAGATGGAGCTCGAGGTCTACGCTGGGAGGAGCGGTAGGGTGAAGGAGGTGCTGGTTAAGCCTGGGGATAGCGTTCAGACTGGGCAGCCGATAGTTGTTCTCGAGTAGGGGTGAGTCCATGGTTAGGCCCGAGATAGAGCTCCTTCGAAGCCTAAGGGAGCAAGCGATTAAGGGGGATCCGAAGGCTATCGAGAAGCAGCACGCTAGGGGCAAGCTCACGGCTAGGGAGAGGATAGAGCTCCTAGTGGATCCCGGGACCTTCGTGGAGTTCGACATGTTCGTTAAGCATAGGGCTACGGAGTTCGGCATGGATAAGAGGGTGGCTCTCGGCGACGGCGTGGTAACGGGCTGGGGCCTCATCAACGGGAGGCCTGCGGTGGTGATAGCGCAGGACTTTACGTTCATGGGAGGGTCGCTAGGGGAGATGCACGCTGCGAAGATAGTGAAGGCGATGCAGTACGCCCTCGAGGCTGGGGTACCGATAGTGTTCCTCAACGACTCGGGCGGGGCCAGGATTCAGGAGGGCGTAGACGCGCTGAAGGGCTACGGCGAGGTATTCTACATGAACGTCGTGGCCTCGGGCGTAGTGCCCCAGATAGCCGCGATCATGGGCCCCTGCGCTGGGGGAGCGGTCTACAGCCCCGCGCTCATGGACTTCGTGATAATGACTAGGAAGACCAGCTTCGCCTTCATAACCGGTCCTAGGGTAGTGAGGGCGGTTACCGGCGAGCAGGTAGACGAGTTCTCGCTCGGGGGCGCAGACGTTCACGCCACGAAGAGCGGGTTCGCCCACCTCGTAGCTGAGGACGATAAGCACGCGATAGAGCTCATAAAGACGCTGCTGAGCTACCTACCCCTCAACTGCATGGAGGATCCACCCATCGTGGACACGGGGGACGACCCGACTAGGGAGGAGCCCGAGCTAGACGACGTCGTGCCCAGCGACCCCACGAAGGTGTACGACATGCATAGGATCATCGAGCTCGTCGTGGATAAGGGAACCTTCTTCGAGATAATGCCTAGCTTCGCCCCCAACGCCATCATAGGCTTCGCTAGGATGAACGGTAGGACCGTTGGGATCGTAGCGAACAACCCGGCTTACCTAGGCGGAGTCCTAGACATAGACTCCTCGGACAAGATATCGAGGTTCGTTAGGTTCTGCGACGCCTTCAACATACCGATAATCACCTTCGTCGACACCCCCGGCTACCTACCGGGCGTAGCCCAAGAGCACGGCGGGATCATTAGGCACGGAGCGAAGGTCCTCTACGCCTACAGCGAGGCGAGCGTCCCGAAGATAACGGTGATAGTCAGGAAGGCTTATGGAGGGGCCTACATAGCGATGGGGAGCAAGCACCTAGGGGCCGACTTCGTCATAGCGTGGCCAACGGCCGAGATAGCGGTGATGGGCCCGGAGGGAGCTGCCGAGATAATCTGGAGGAAGGAGCTAGAGAAGGCGGCTACGCCGGAGGAGAGGCAGGAGATGCTCAGGAAGTTCGCCGAGGAGTACAGGAAGAAGTTCGCCAACCCCT
>CAZRDH010000079.1:0-9236 GCA_964598805.1 uncultured Desulfurococcaceae archaeon
CTCGAGCTCTTCGGATTCCTCGAGGGAACTAGCTATCCAGAGGCCAATCGTTGGGACCGTGCTACCCTTGATCACGGGTCTAAGCCTATCCAGAACCCTAAACGCCTTCCCCACAGCGACGATGCTAATCCTCTTACACCCCCTAGCCACGGCTAGCCGAATTAGCTCCTCGACTTCCTGCGGATCGATATCCTCGCCCACGATCCGTATCCTAGCCTCGCTACCCTCGATCGCGAAGAGTCGTATGGACAGGGTATCCACCCGGAGAGGAGTAGAAAACACTGCCCTAAAACCCCGCGGTTAGTAACCTCGAGAACTAGTTGATTGGTATCGACGGCCAGGGCTCGAGGAAAGTAGTTCGCGGGGGGACGCGAGCTCGAGGTAGGCTCGTAGGGCTAGAGCTCGATGTCTAGCCTCCTAGCTATTTCCCGTACCTGCTCGACTATCTCGCTGACTATCGCTTCGAGCCACCTACACCCCTTCTCCTTGCTAGCCCTCGTAGCGTCCCCGAGGAGGGCTCTTGGGTAGATCTCGCTGTCTATGAGCGGCGAGTAGACGGCTATCCTAGGGATCCACCTAGCTATGTGGCTGGAAGCCGCGTCCATCTCCACTAAGTCCTCGTTTATGCATAGAACGGCGCTAGTCTCGTCCTCTCCAGCGTGACCCGGGGACTGGAATAGCTCCTTCCTAACCTCCTGCGCTACGTCCCTCCACCAATCCACTACCGCTACCGCCATCCCCGTCGTGAACGCTACTCTCCTAGCCACTACTCGAAGCACCGAGGTGTTGCCCCCATGACCGTTGACTACGAGGCATAGGCGGTAGCCGGATCTAGCTATCTCCCTCAGAACGGCCTCGACGTAGCTGCCGAGCGCCTGCTCGTCGACGTCTATGGTTCCCCGGAACCCGCTTAGCCCCCTAGAGGATCCGTACCATATCGGTGGGTATAGGTGGGCCCCAAGCTCTTCCGCTACGCGCTCAGCTACCCAAGCCGCAACGATGGTGTCGGTTCCTAGGGGTAGGTGATCCCCGTGCCTCTCGACCGAGCCTATGGGTATTACCGCTATGGGGCTCGGGCTCGAGTCTATCCCCCTACCCGTTGCCTCCCAAACCCTTAGGAAGGGCATGCTCAACCACCTCGCTTAGCATAGCCCTCGCCCTAGACATAACCTCTTCGTGAACATCCCTACCACCGCTATCGATAGCCACGATGCACGGGCCCATGAGCTCGACCTCGAGAACCCAAGCCGCTTCGGGGATCCCCAGGTCGAGCCAATGGACTTCGAGAACCCTCTTCACGCTCTTCGTTATCAGCGAAGCCGTGCCCCCAACGAGCTCTAGGTACACCGCGCCAAGCTCTCTACAAGCCCTCCTAGCCCCCTCCCCCATACCGCCCTTGCCTAGGATCACCGCGACGCCTAGCTCCTTAACCACGTCGTAAGCGTACCTATCCATCCTAGCGCTCGTCGTGGGGCCTATCGAGACGATCCTCCACTCGCCCCCAACCTCCCTAGCTATGGGCCCCGCGTGGAAGATCGCGCCGTTCCTAAGGTACTTAGCGAAGGGGATTTCCTCGCCCTTCTCGAGGAGCTCTAGTGCCCTTCTATGCGCTAGGTCCCTCATCGTCACCACGACGCCGCTAACCCACACGATGTCGCCGACCCTAAGCTCCTTAACGATCTCCCTGCTCCTCAGCGGGACCTCCACGACCCTACCCTCCAAGCGCTTCACCTAGGGTAGTGCTGGGCGTGGGGATAGAAGCCCCTTAGCTTCGTGAAGGAGCTAAGGGCTCCAGAAATCGTTTGGGTCTAGCCACACCGAGCCATCCCTACCAACGATGAAGTGCGCCCTCCTTAGGGCCCAGCAGCTGAACTGGATCGCTGCTACGAATGTTGCTGGGTGCCTACACCCAACCTCGATCCTAACGTCTAGAACCGTGGTATCCCCACCGAGCCCAGCCGGGCCTATCCCGAGCTTGTTGAGGGCGTTTAGCAGGTTCTCCTCGAGCTCCCCGAGGGCTCCGCGCGGCCTAGAGCCCCAGGTCCTTAGAGCGCATCTCCTAGCGAGGAGGCTAGCCGTAGCGGCAGTGCCGCCGATCCCTATGAACACGAAGGTTGGTGGGCAGGGGCGGGGCCCGGCTTCGACTACGCTCTGCGCTACTACCCTAGGCAGCTCTTCCCACCCGCGCGAGGGTGGGAGGGTGAATAGCTTGGATACGGATTCGCAGCCCCCTCCCCTAGGCAGGAAGAATACCTCGAGCTCGTCCCCCCTAAACAGCTCTACCTCTATAGCTGGAGCCCAGCGACCTACGTTCGTACCCGTGTTCCTATTCGTAACCGGGTCCACGGTGTTCGGCCTGAGCACGCCCTTCTTCGTCGCCTCGGCTACGGCCTTCCTAAGGGCTCTAAGTGCCGAGAGCTTCGATGGGAACCTACTCCCGATCCTAACGAGGAACGTTGGGTAGCCCGTATCCTGGCAAAGCGGGGTTCCCTCCCTAGCGGCTACCCTAATCGCTTCGAGCATCGTCTCGAGGACCCTCTTAGCCCTAGGGTTGGTCTCGCGCTCGGCGAAGTGCTTGATAGCTTCGTACACGTCCTTAGGGACCCTAGTGACCGCTACCTCGATAGCCTCTAGAGCCGCCCTCTCGACGACTTCCGCTAGCCCCACGAGCTAAGCACCTTCTCCAACCGCTGCGCAGCCCTCCTCAACCTCTCGAGGCCCTCCCTATAGCTACCCGGGGGATAGTGCTGAGCATCCCTATAGTCCGGTGGGCACGTCGTGTAGACGACGTTACCCCTATTCCACTCGATAGGCAGGTTCTCCTCCTTAGCGATCCTCAGTATCTCCACTAGCTGCCCCTCGTCTACGAGCCAAACCTCGCCTAGGGATGAATAGACCTTTATCGCGCACGCAGCGCACTTGCTACTCTCATCCCCTGGGAAGTACCTATACACGTCGCTACAAACCCTCGAGAGCACGTCGTCTGGATCGAGGTCTATCGGCTGGGGCTCTCCCGAAGGGCAGAACTCGACCTCTGGAACCAGGTCGTCGGGGCCTAGGCTCGAAGCCGCTTCCTGAAGAGCCTTAGGGTCCTCGATCTCCAGGAACCTACCGCTTAGCTTAGCAGCGCCCCTCCTAAGCAACGCGTATAGTAGCGCCACGGGTATTCTCAGGTTGCCGTTTTCGTCTAGAGCCTCTATCTTGAAACCCATAGCAAGTCCCTTAAACCCTCTCAGCCCCGGATCAAAAGCCTCCCCCTCGAGAACTAGCCCTTCCTTCCGCTCCGAGCAATGGCTAGGGGTGCTAGGGCTAGCCACAGCCCGGCTCCAAAGCCTAGGAGCGTTGGGTACCCAACTACCTTTGACGTCGCTACCAGCCCGCCGCAGACTATTATCGAGGAAGCGAATAGCGCTACCCTACGACCAAGCCCCGCCGCTCTATGGAGCTCGATAACCTTCTCGCCTACGGCCGCGAAGGCGGAGAAGCCCATGGATATGCCTAGGGATGATCTAGCGACGAAGGATAGCCACGGGTAGCCGCTCGAAGAAGCGAGTGCGTACGCACTTAGCGCTGCGGAGATAGCGCAGCACGTAGCTACGGAGATCCTCGGACCTAGCCTACTCGATAGCGCGTAGGGGATTAACCCCGCTGCGATCCCTAGGGCGAGGCCCCCAACTACGTCGATGGGGTAGTGAACGCCTAGCAAAACCCTGCTAACCGCTACGATCACGCTTATCGCGGCCCCGATGATCGCTATCGCTACGCTCCTAAACCCCTTGCTAACCGATGTCCAGAAGCTCGCGCAAACCTCTGAATGCCCGCTAGGGAACCCCGGTCCCCTAGCCTCTACCCTCCACAACTGCCTAGGGGGCCTAGGGAGCTTGAGGGCTAGCTTAAGCGCTACGTTGCTAGAAACGGCTAGCAGTATGGAGGATATGGCTAGGGCCCCGACTAGGGGGTCTACTAGCGTGTATATCGCTACGCATAGGGCTACGTAGAGCTCCTCCAACCCGAAGAGCTTCGAGAACCCTATCCAGAAGCCCCATAGCGACGCCGCCCACGAAGCTATCGCTGCGACCGCGAGCGCTATCGACGCGGCTATGGATAGCGCTAAGCCCTTCCTCAACCGCAGGCACCTAGCCACATCGGGGAGGGAACCGTAAAATTGCGTTTCCCCGCTAAGCCCCTACGCGCTTAGGTATTGCGGCGGCGAACCCCAGCACTACGGCTACGAACCACGCGTCTAGGAACGTAACTCCGTGCCCTACCCATCCAGTGAATAGCCAGGCAATGCCGAAGAGGTAGGCTATGAGCGTTACAGCTACGTGGAGCCTCGCTAGCGCTCTAGAGGTACCGAACTTCATCCACTTAGTCGCTACGGGTAGCCAATCGAAGAAGGCTGCCACTAGGAACAAGGGCTTTAGCCCGAAGACTATCGACGGTATGAACAAAGCCCCGGCTATAGCTACGCAACAAAGGGTTTTCGCTGGGCTGGGCTCGGGCATGCCTCCCCAGAAGGCGTTCGATGGGGTAAAAAGGTTTTGGTGTTGAAAGGGGGGTTACTCGGCTAGGGGACCGATAACCTCCTTGCCGACGAGCTTGTTGATGCGCTCGACCTCCTTGTTCACGAACTCCTGGATCTTCTCGATATCCTCGTCCGTTAGGTGCCTAAACCTGCCTTGAGCCCTTATGTAGTGCTTAACGTGCTTCCTCTTCGGTACGGGTACCGTGACCCTGAACTCGCCGTGGTCTAGCTCCCAGTTTATCCACATGCCGGTCTCGGTGGCTAGCCTAGCTATCTCGATGCTCTTGCTCGGGTCGAACCTCCAGCCCGTTGGGCAGGGCTGGATTACGTGGACGAAGGATGGGCCTTCGACTTCTAGGGCCCTCTTGAACTTGTTCACCATGTCGAGGACGTAGGCTGGGTTAGCGGTCGCTACGTACGGTATCCTGTGGGCAGCCACGATGTCCGCTATGGGCTTCTTCGGCTGGTGCTTGCCCTTCCAAACCCTTCCAGCGGGGGTAGTGGTTGTCCACGCGAACTGCGGGGTTCCTCCGCTCCTCTGGATGCCGGTGTTCATGTACGCCTCGTTGTCGTAGAGTAAGTACATTACCTTGTGGCCCCTCTCCAGCATTCCGCTAAGCGCTTGGAACCCAATGTCGTAAGTACCTCCGTCGCCTCCGATAGCGATTATGTTGATCCTCTTGTTGGGGTCTATCAACCCCTTCCTCTGCAGAACCTTTATCGCTGCCTCGACCCCGCTAGCTACGCTAGCAGCGTTCTCGAACGCTACGTGTATCCACGGAACTCTCCAAGCGGTTAGCGGGTACGGCGTTGTAGCTACCTCGAGGCAGCCCGTGGCTACCACGACTATCGTGTTGGGGCCAGCTACCTTCAGTAGGTGCCTAATTATCGTCCCCGCCGCGCAGCCAGCGCAAAGCCTGTGGCCAGACGCTAGGAACTCTTCCTTAGGTAGGTCGCGAAGGGATTTGTAGTAGCGCTCAGGCATAGCTCACACCCCTAACGCCCCAATAGATGGTCTCCCTCGGGATCCTCTTCTCCTCGAGCCACTTCGCCCCGAGCTTGGCTATCTGCTCGAAGTCCTCTTCGGTAACGGTCCTCTGCCCGATCCCGATAACCACGCTCATCACCTCGGGCTTCTCGCTCTCGCCGTACAGCAACGACATTACTTCGAGGGCTACGGGACCCGCGATCCTAGCTCCGTAGCTGATAGCCCTATCGGCTACTATCAGTAGCTTTAGGTGCTTAACCGCCTGGAGAACCTCTTCGTATGGGAATGGCCTCCACAGCCTCAGCTTTATGGCCCCTACCTTCATGCCCTTGCTCCTCATCGCGTCGACGGCTTCCCTAAGGGTTCCGTAGAGAGCGCCGTAGGTTAGGATGCCTATCTCCGCATCCTCGATCCTGTAGGTCTCTACCACGGGGTAGTGCCTACCGAACCTCTTCGCGAACTCCTCGATCGTCTCCTTAACCACCCTATACGCGTTCTTCATCGCCTCTACCTGCTGGTACTTAATCTCGTAGTACCACTCGGGCATCGCTATCGGGCCCATGGTAACGGGCTTCTCGGGGTCTAGCACGATCCTATCCCTCCTCTTCGGGATGAACTCCCTTATCGGCGCCGGGTCCTCGGCTACGAGCACGGGCTCGTAGGTGTGGCTCATGATGAACCCGTCGTACGCGACCATGACCGGTAGGAGGACGTCGGGGTGCTCCGCTATCTTGAACGCCTGTATCACGCTATCGTAAGCTTCCTGAGCCGAGGATACGAATATCGTTACCCACGAAGCGTCCCTAGCGTTCATAACGTCGCTGTAGTCACACCAAATGCTTATGGGGGCGGATAGGGCTCTCGTGGCTATGGTCATGACTATGGGGAGCCTGAGCCCCGAGGCTATGTGCAGTATCTCGTGCATTAGCTCCAGTCCCTGAGCTGCCGTAGCGGTGAAGACCCTTGCGCCCGCTGCCGAAGCGCCTACGCACGCGCTTAGCGCTGAGTGCTCGCTCTCGACGTGGATCATCTCCGCGTCTAGCTCGCCGTTAGCTATGAACTCCGAGATCTTCTCGACCACGGTAGTCTGCGGCGTTATCGGGTACGCAGCCACTACGTCGACGTCGGAGTCCTTAACTGCGTACGCAACAGCGTAGTTAGCGTTTAGGGGGAGCCTCTTCCACTTGACCTCCGCCATCATCACTTCACCTCCTCAACCATCTGAATAGCTTTCGCGGGGCACTCGTTTGCGCATATGCCGCAGCCCTTGCAGTAATCGTAGTCTATCTCGACCGAGAACGGGTACTCGCGGCCGCTCTTGGTCTTGTACGGCTTATCCACGATCTTCACCGCAGCGTCGGGGCAGTAAGCCCAGCAGAATAGGCACCTAACGCACTTCTCCTGGTCTATCACTGGCCTAAACGTCCTCCAGTCACCAGTCTTGTACTTCACCGAGTTGCCGGGCTCGAGTATGGTCCCCGCTATGGGTATCTCCTTCCAGGTGGGTAGCTCGGAGCCCATGGCCTTCACCCAACGACTACGGATTCGAAAGCCTTTCGAGCTGCCTCCGCGTTTACCTCCCCTAGCTTACCGCCAAACACCTCCTTAATCGCGTGGATAGCGGAGTCCAGCTCTATCGATGGGCTTAGCCCGAGCTCCTTCATCACCCTAACCAGGGCTCCGACCATAGCCGTGTTGACTATGGGCCTCTTCAGCACCTCAAGGGCTATGTCCGTAGCGTTGACGACCGCGTACCTAAGGTCCTCCCTACCAACCATCTTCTTAACCTCCTCCAAGCTCCTCTTCGTGTTCATTATCAGGACCCCACCCTCCTTGAGCCCGGGTAGGTACAGCTCCTTACCGAGGGACGGGTCTAGAACCACCACTACGTCGGGGCGGGTTATGGGGGACCTCGTGTAGATGTAGCTATCGCTAAGCCTCGTATACGCCCTAACCGGCGCGCCACGACGCTCAGCACCGAACTCCGGGTAAGCTTGAGCGTACTTACCCTCGAAGATAGCCGCCTCAGCAACGATTACGGCGGCAGTAACAGCACCCTGCCCACCGCGCCCGTGCCACCTTATCTCGAGCCTCACCATATCAAGCACCCAAACACAAGGTGTTTGAGGCTCACATTTAAGGTGTGGAGCAGCGATCATACAAAAGTCTTACCCTAATACCTATCAAAGCCCGGCATCCTCGAGCAACGCAATTACAGCGTACATGCTACTCACGCCTATCCATGTCCACGAAGGTTCGCGTCGATGAAGGGAAGCGCGTTTCGTACGGCTTTCACCAGGATGCAACTAGCGTAATCGAGTTGAGGTATCTCGGCGGGGTCGTGCACTAAGGCAGTACCGCAACTGCCTAGCTTCGGGGATCGGGCAACGTATTGACGTGGTGCTCGCTAACGAATTGCTTCGTGTATTACCTAGCTAAGCCTAGCAACGATTTCGTACGCTCCCCGAGCGCTCTTAATCAATGCTAGGCTGCGACAAGTAATGGATCTGGGTACCCTACCCGATCTCCACAAGTTCTCGAGTAGCTTAGCAACGCGTTTAGCAACCTCCTTGCTAGGGGATCGAGCTCTCCTAGCGATCGTTACGTGGGGGCGGTACTCGAATCGATCCTCCTTAACGGGCTTAACGAGGTTTAGAACCTGGTTCCTGAGCTCCATCAACTTGGGCTCGTCGACGAGAAGAACGATGTTCGTCTCCTTCCCTGGAGGGAAGAGCTCGTAGCCAACGACTTTAAGCTTCTTCGGAGCGACGAACGTTCTCTTCGCGAGCGCGTCCACAATTCGATGTAGGTAGATACCCGAAACGTCTCCTAGGAACAGGATCGTTACGTGGAGAAGCGGTGGGGGTTCATAGCCGTACTCCTCGAAGAGCTTTCCAAGCTCTTTAAGGCGCTCATCGTCTACGAGGATAGCGATGAATGCCGCCACTCCTCACGACCGATAGCGGTTCTAGGAAGCATCGCTTAATTAAGCCAGTGCTTTTCCGCTCCCGCGCCGCTTCCCTCGGGGCTAGCTCTCTACGCGTGTGCGTATCGATCCAGTACTTTATAAACGGTGTTGCGGAGGGTGCGTGGGGAGGGTAGTGTTATCCTCGAAGGGCTTAGCCCTAGCCGTAGCCTCCATAGCCATAGCCTTCGTCCTCGCTATCGAGTTGTGGGCTAGCTCAATGCAAACGCTTCCGAAACCACCTTACTACTCGACTACTACCACCCCGAGCTACTACTCGTCTACATCGTCGAAGAGCTCCCCAACGCTAACTACGGTCGCTAAGGGCGTTAGCGCCTCGCCGACCGCCGCGAAGAGCGGTGCTGAGCACGCCTCGAACCCCGCTAGAAAACCCGGAGCACGAGCACCACCTCCCGCTCGCGAGCATCGCGAAGCTAAGCCCCATAGGCACGGGCCTCCGCCTCCTCACCCCCCGAAGCCCGAGGTCGATGCCGCTATCAAGGAGCTTAACGATGCGTATAGAGCACTATCCACCCTTCTAAGGAGGGTCGATGCGTCTAAGCTACCTAGGGAGGTAAGCGACTTGATTAAGACCGCCGTGAACATGTATAGGGAAGGAATCGAGTTGTTTAAGGAGGGTAAGTACGATTTAGCTCGAGCTTACGCCCACATAGCTAAGGACATCGCCGCCGAGGTATCGAAGCTCTTAGCGAAGCCCCATCCGCACCCGCTTCCACCACCGCCTCCACCCAAGCCCT